>JBCNOA010000069.1:0-17960 GCA_039594095.1 Dyella sp. | reverse complement strand
GGCCGGCCTGACCGCCTACGACTGGTACGTCACTCTGTGGGGCGTGGAAAGCGGCAAGGACGGCACGCGCCGCATGCACGAGCTGGCCGACGCGCTGGTGATCGAGCGCTACAACCTCACCCGACTGGTGGACCGCCTCGAACACGAAGGCCTCGTCACCCGGGCCCGATCTTCCGAAGACGGGCGCGCCGCCTATGTCACGATCACGAACGCGGGACGCGCGCTGCGCAAGCGCATGTGGAAAATCTACGAAGCGACCGTGAACGAGCTTTTCCTCCCGCAGTTCGACGCAAAGGCGCAGCGTACGATGTCGGAAGCGCTGGATCGCGCCGCACTGGCCGCGCGGGAGTTGGCACGATAAGGCGGAGTCGGACAGTAAGCGTGGCTAGGTACGTTCCCGTACTAGTGGAATGAACATTGCCGGCCTAGTCCCTCGCACCGAAGCGTTAGTGCGAGAACTGTTGGACTCGATGATTTGGTATGCATTAAATCGGTTACTGCAACTGATTTATCGGGCCACTGAGTTCTACCATTGGATTCTTTCGACATAGCTTCTTACGACCTGAGCCGCCATATCTACCGGGTCGCCGTAGCGCGCCTGCTTCAGCACCACTTCCTTTTGGTCCTTACTAAGATCAAGAAGATAGAGATAGGCTGACATAGCGTCGGACACCGGCGGAAGCGGCGAGTCCGCCGGGCTGGGAAGAGGCTGATGGTGCGCCCATAGAGCGTTGGCACTGCAGACAAATAATTCTAGATCCTGAAGACGCCCCTGCGAGAGCAATACAACCTCCTCCTCCGTTTCGTGGTCGCCTTGCCACTTCCTGCCAATTGCATGGGGATTTTTTTCAAAATCGACATCTGCAAAAGGCCTCATCATGGAGTCCCGGTCGTTATAGAAGCGCCGTACCACTTGAACTATTACGTGGCGCTCCAGATCAATGCCAAACCATTCGGACAAGCCAGTATTCAAGCCGCCACCCACGAAACTACTGGTATAACCCCTGCGAATTCGCTCTATTTCGGGTGGAATGTATTTTAGTCGCTTGTTGAGGACGGTGATCTTGCCACGCGCTTCTCGATCGACGGCCGCCTCTTGTTCAAACGTACCCGCGGGCGCCAACCTTGGGAGGGCAGTCGAAGTATCCACCTTCATTACCCCGAATGGCGATCCAAAACAGTACGGCTCAGGCGGCTTCCCTGCGTCCGCGGCATGGAGCGCTCCGAAGCCTGCGCTTACGGCAACAAGAAAAATTCCTTTCATTAACCGCATGATTCCCTTCCTCCTATTGGGCCAAATACGATCGTTTCGGCGCCCCCCCGGAGATCACGAGACAATCAATCCGACTTGATCATCGATATCTCGGCGCTCCCTATGGCGCGAGCAGTTCGACAAGTTCTCAACTCTGTTACGAAAGCCGCAACGCCCCACCAGCGCAAGCAACGCTCCGCAGGCTGATGTGGGCGACTGGGATAGTACATAAAGAAGCCGAGAAGGAGCTGAGCCCAGCGCCGATGAGCACCGCCTGATTCACGAGATGAGGTGTCGTCGATGTTGAGCGGACAGTTCAGGCTGATCGCGCCCCTCCGCCCTCGCTCGAACTCCCATCGATATGGGCCAGCGAAAAGCTGTAGTGGTGCATGGATGGTCGTTGAGGTGCTTTGGTTTCCGTGGAAGCGGAA
Organism: Dyella sp.; assembly: GCA_039594095.1. Classification (GTDB taxonomy): domain Bacteria; phylum Pseudomonadota; class Gammaproteobacteria; order Xanthomonadales; family Rhodanobacteraceae; genus Dyella_D. The sequence goes on along the minus strand of JBCNOA010000069.1, from coordinate 16,277 downwards.
AAATGCAACTTCAGCCCTTCGCCATCGGAAGCGGCGGCGCACGCAGAGGCACTGGCGTGGATTGCACGATCGAGGTGGTGGTCTGGCCGTACTGAAGGAACTGATCGAGTATCCGATCGAGATGCTCGAGCGCATCCAGGTACACCTTGATGACAAAGCAATCTTCACCTGTGACGCGGTGACATTCGGCCACCTGTGGCATCGCGCGGGCGAGCTCGGCAATTTTGGCCAGCTGCCCGGGCGCGGGGCGTACGCGCACGTAAGCGGTAATCGGCCAACCAAGCGCGGCCGGATCCAGCTCGAGCCGGCAGCCGCGTATCACGCCTGCATCTTCCAACCGGTTGAGGCGTTCTTTCACCGCCGGCGCCGACATGCCGACGGTCACGGCCAGGCGCGTCACCGGCTGGCGGGGATCTTCTAATAGCGCCTCAAGTAGCTCGACGTTCCGCACGTCGGCGAGCAGATTTGAAATCTTAGGCATGGCGTTCACTTTGCTTGGAAAATAGTGGTAGTTGCCGGCCCTGGCCTTCAAGGCACCATGGATGATGCGCCTTCGCTTTGCAAAAGTGGAGGCATGAAAACGGCCCCGCGTAAACACCTCGCTACCGCACTTCCCGCGCCCACCTGGTTCGTGGCGAGCGCGCTGTTCCATTACCTGGGCCCCGCCTTCGCCGTACTGCTCTTCGCCCGCGTCCCGCCCCTTGGCGTGGCCTGGTTGCGCATCGCAAGCGCCGCCCTGTTGCTTGCCGCGTGGCGGCGTCCGTGGCGTTACCTGAGGCAACAGGACGGGCACACGCGTCGCACGATAGTCGGGCTCGGGCTGGTCATCGGAGGCATGAATGCCTGTTTCTACCTGGCCATCGATGGCTTGCCGCTAGGCACGGTCGGCGCGATCGAATTCATCGGACCGATCGCCCTGGCAGCGATCGGTCTGCGCACACCGCGCAACCGGGTCGCGCTGGGGTTGGCAGCCGCGGGCATCGCCCTGCTGACACGTGCGCACCTGGGAGGCTCGCCGCTTGCCCTGCTCTTTGCCTTCGCAAACGCCGCGCTGTTTGCGCTCTATGTCGTGCTCGGCCATCGGCTGGCCGCGGCGACGCATGACGGCAGCGGGCCGGTCGATCGCCTGGCCGCCGCCATGCTGGTGGCCATGGTTCCGGCCACGTTGCTGGGCTTCACTCTTGCGTGGCCGGCCATGGCCAGTCCGGTACTGCTGGCGGCCGGAGCCGGCGTCGGCCTCTGTTCCTCGGTGATCCCGTACGTGTGCGACCAGTTCGCGATGGCGCGCTTGCCGCGGGCGAGCTTCGCGCTGCTGCTGTCGTTGCTCCCGGCGATCGCCTGCCTGATCGGCGCGCTGGTCTTGCGCCAGTTCCCCGGCCCGCGCGAGGCACTGGGCATCGCGCTGGTGATCGCCGCCGTCGCACTGCACCGCCCGCACGCCGATGCTTCCTCTCCCTCTCCCGCTGATCCAATCGAGGTACGTCCATGGAATACGTCCGACTCGGAGCCTCCGGCCTGAAGGTCTCCCGCATCTGCCTGGGCTGCATGAGCTATGAGGTCACGCCCACCGAGCGCCCGTGGCACCTGGATGAGGCGAGCAGTCGCCCCTTCATCCGGCGCGCGCTCGAACTTGGCATCAACTACTTCGACACCGCCAACATGTACTCGCAAGGCGCGAGCGAAGAAGTGCTCGGTCGCGCACTGCGCGATGGCGCGCGCCGCGAGGAGGTGGTGATCGCGACCAAGCTGTTCTATCCCATGCACGCCGGCGCCAACGCCCGCGGTCTGTCACGCAAGGCGGTGATGGCCGAGATCGATGCCAGCCTGCGCCGGCTCGGCACGGATTACGTCGACCTGTACCAGATCCACCGCTGGGACCCGCACACGCCCATCGAGGAGACGCTCGAAGCGCTGCACGACGTCGTCAAAGCCGGCAAGGCACGCTATCTGGGTGCCTCCACCATGATGGCCTGGCAATTCGCCAAAGCACTATTCACCGCGACACTGCACGGCTGGACACGTTTCGTATCGATGCAGCCGCACTACAACCTGCTGTATCGCGAAGAGGAGCGCGAGATGCTCGACCTGTGCCGCGACCAGGGCATCGGCGTGGTGCCTTGGAGTCCGCTGGCACGAGGCCGCCTCGCGCGCGCTTGGGAAGAGACGCCGAGCACCGTGCGCGGCGGCTCCGATCCATGGGGCGACGGCCTCTATGCGGCGACGCGCGAGGCCGATCGTCAGGTGATCGACCGCGTCGGCGAGGTGGCTGCACGTATAGGTGCCAGCCGTGCCCAGGTCGCGCTCGCCTGGCTGCTGCAACAGCCGGCCGTGACGGCGCCGATCGTGGGAGCCACCCGCATGCATCATCTGGAGGAGGCCGTCGGAGCCCTCGATCTGCAACTGCCTGCCGCGGAAATGCGCGTACTAGAGGCACCGTACCGACCCAAGGCCATCGCGGGCATAGCCGTGCCTGGCGTGGACGACTGAGCACAAGGGGCTATCGAGGTCCCGTGTGCTGCCGGCGGGACTCGCCTCTCACCACATTGAGCACAGGTTGGAGGCGAGCCTAGGCACGATCGAAATCATCGTTATGAACTTCCCGCTACTCCAGCACCTCGCGCCAGTTCACCCGCTGGATACCGTTGCCCGACGTGCCTTGGCGCATGCGGGCGACCTGCGGCGGCAGGCCGGCCTGGCCGTACAGCAAGGCCAGATTGCCATTGGGCAGCTTCACTTCCTCCAGCTTCGTGGGTGCCGAATCGGTGGTCAGCGATTTCACCAGGTTGCCGGAGGAGTCGAGCAGGGTCGACTGGCCCGTGCCGAAATTCGCGGCGTAGATGTTGCCCTTCAGCGAGCACGGATCGGAGGACGGCGTCATGGTGGCCCATGCCACGGTGAACGTTCCGGCCGCGGCATCTGGATCGACCACGATGCGCTCGGTGCCGCCGTTGGTGCCCGCCGAACCGGTCAGGTCGTAGTACCAGCCCTTGGCCGAATCGGCGACCGTCGCGCCTTTGGTCATATCGCTGATTTTCTGCAGATCCGCACGCGTGATGGGTGTGGTGGCCGTGGATGGAGTCGTGGTATCGCCGTCCCGCAGTGCGTACAGGCTCTGCTGTTGGGTGTCGGACAGGTCGCTCGCATCCAGCGCCTTGCCGGTGCCCACGAAGACCCAGCGGCGCGTGCCGAGGCCCGACGCATTGATATCCAGCTCCACGCGGGGGGCCGTCGTGACCGGCTGCGGATTGCTGCCGTCCGTCAGCGTCGCCAGCAAAGCCGGCTTGGGGTACGTGTCCGTGCCGGACAGGTCGAAGCGCCACACATTGCCCAGCAGGTCGCCGGCATAGACCTGCTCGACGGTGTTGTCGCTGACGTCCCGGGTGAAGGCGGTAGCCTGGGCGAGTCCGCTGGGGTTGCTTGCCGTGCCCGCGTCCGGCGTATCGAGTTTTTCCAGCAGCGCGCCGGTCTTGGCGTTGACGATATACAGATGGCCATGACCGGAAGCGTTGTTGTAACCGGATGTCAGAAGGACCACCCAACCGTACTTGCGCGTCTTCGCGACGATCGGCCGGCCGTACGAGAAGCCCATGTCGCTATCGGTGAACTCCCACAGCACCTTGCCCGAGGCCAGTGCCGCCTCGGTGCTGGCCGTGCTGCGAGTGGCGTCGATGGCCGGCGGCACGGTGGTGACGTCCAGCGCGTAGTAGCCCTTGCCGCCCTTGCCGAGCCCTCCGACCAGCAGGGTGTGCCAGCTCGACGTACTGGCGGTACTGGACGCGGGCGGGTTGTTGGACGACGTAGCCGTAAAGGTGAAATCGACATCGGCCACCTGGGGCGTCTGGTCGACATAGAAATGGTGCACGAAGTTGTTGGCGCTGACGCCGGTGAGATTGGTCAGCGCCGCAAGGCCGTCCACTTGAGCCTTGCCGCTGGGACCTTTGTAGAGCAGCCCAGGCACGTAGGCGAACAGCTCGCTGCCACCGCCCGTGACCGCATTGGTCGGGGTGGCGCTGGAGAAGTCGCCGGCAAAAGCATGCAGCATGCCGTCGTTGGCGCCCACGTAGACCACCGGAGCGCGGCTGGACACCGTCGAGGCGAAGGCCGCGTAGCCAGGGTTGGAAGCATCGTTGTACTTCGGCGACAGGGCGTCCTGCACCAGTACCGCTTCGGAATGGACGATGTCGCCGAGGATGTGCTGACGCACGCGGAACAACGATCCTTCGTTGCTCTGATCGCCTCTCAGGTAATTGACCTGGTCGTTGCTGAGCAGGCCTTGCTGGCTCGTGCTGAGCGAGCCATAGCGGAAGGCGATGCCTCCGCGGCCATTGGAAGTGATGATGCGGCGCCCCGTATCCCAGCCACGCTTCGCGCCGGTCGAATCGGCCGCCTGCGCGAGCGCGTCCAGCTTGGCCTGTGCGCTCCAGGTCGGGCTACCCGTGACGGGTGTGACACCGCCAGGCGCGGCGGCCGAAGCGATGAAGCCGGAGACATCGCCCGTCCAGGTGCTGGGCGCATAGCTGACGGTATAGATGGGAAAGCCGCTTACGGGCGAGTAGTACGGGCCCTTGGTGGCATCCGCCACGATGTTGGTCAGCACGCGCGTCAGCGTCACGCCGGGGCCGGCGGCGCTCTGCGACGTCTCGGACACGCGCTTGAAGATCTGCGCCAATCCCGCTTGGATCAGGTCCGGGCGGTTGCCGGGAAAATAATTGTCGGGACGAAGGTCCTTGTCCGCCACCGTGCTGCTATTGGTATGCCAGGTGAGGACGTTGGCCGGGACGCCGTCGCCATTGACGTCGTCGAAACCGCCGTACTTGGCGGCAAGCCAGTACATGTTGGGGCCGGCCGAGGGCCACCAGTTGAAGCGGGAAGGGTTGTAGATCTCCGCGCCAGGAGTGCCGTCGAAGTTGCCGGGCTCCAGCACGTCCACGGTGTACGTGTCCACGGTCTGCTTGGCGCCGAGATCGGGACGGATATCGTTGATATGCGCGAAGTAGGCCAGGCCGGCCATGTTGTACGTGGAGTCGGTGGTGCCGTTGGGCTCCAGCTTGGTGCTGAGCTTGACGTTCGACCCGAACAGGCTCGCCATGGTTACCTTGGGCGAGGTCTCGATCAGCGGCAGATCGCCGAGCTTGTCGGCGTACAACGCGGCATCCGCGCCGTTGACGGGCGACAGGGCCGCGCGAGTCCCGGAACTTGGCGTCGGGCCACCGGAACTCGGCACGCGGGTGTCATACCAGGTGTGGGAGTCGCCGATGGTGACGATGGCATTGGCCTGGCAGGTGTAGGCGATCGGGTCGGGCAACAAGCCGCCGTAGACCGGGAAGCCGATATCCATGCTGTTGGTCGCGGAGATGCCTCGCGTATAGCTGTCGTCCAGCTTGACGTGCATCAGGTAAGCCAGCGATGCCCAATACAGATCGCCCAGCGTGTCGAACAGCTCATAGCCGTTGTCGTAGCCGAATTTGTTGAGGTAATTGATGGCGCCCGTCATGGTGGCGTCGCCGCCGCCCGGCGCCCTGCCCTTGCCATGGCCAGCGTCCGGATTGGTCGCGAAGATGCCGGTGTCGCCGTCCCATTCGGCACTGGGGTTCGTTACGCGGGCACCGTTGCCGTTGTAGGCCGTGGGGCCATTGTCATGGATCAGCGCGCGCACCACGCCGTTGGCGGGCCCATCGCCCTGGACGAACGCGTAGCCGGCCGCGCCGACGCGAATCTTGGAGAAGTTCTGCTGGATCAGGCCTTCGGGTTTGTTGTACTTGCCAGCATTCGGATAATCGGTGGACTTATGCGCCGAGTTGCAATTGAGCTCCAGCTTGCCCGGCACGCAGACCTGCACGGCGGCGACATAGGTCGCCACTTTCCCGTTCTTGTCGGTGCTGAAGTTGGCGTTGTCGGAAATCTGGAAAGAAGACCCTTGAGCCGCGGATCGCAGATAGACCGTGGCGTTATTGAACTTGCCGTCGCCGACCGTCGCGAATGCCTGCGTGCTGTTGAGAGAGCGATCGGGGAAATTGCCGACGTAGCTCTGGCCGTTGAGGTTGGAACGCAGCAATACCGTGGTGGACGTGGTATCCACGCTCCGGTTGCCGCCGGTCAGACTTTGGCGGAACTCGTCCAGCGCCGTCATGGTCGCCCAATTGAGCATATTGCCGCTCCAATGGGCGAACCGGGTTCCATCGGCGCAACTGCCGGTCGCGGATACAGCGACGCTCGTCGGCGTGAACCATTGCTTGCCCGCGTCGTAGTCGTAGCACTTGCCGCTGTCGAAATACCCGAGGTAGGGAAAGGTGTAGTCGTAGCTGGTGCTCTTGTAGGCCGCCACCGTGCCGGTGGGATACTCGACGGACAGCGCAAGCATCATGTTCGCCGGCACGGTGGAGGCCGTGCCGACGGGGATGTTCGCCAGCTGTGTATCGGCCGACGCCGCGCCGGCCAGTGACGTAAGCGCGAGCACCAGCAACAGGCTTCCGGTGCGCGACGCGGCGAGCGAGCGGAAAGAGCTACTCATGGTCTTCCCCAGGGTTCGTGATGGGCGATGCGGCTGTCCGCCACGGACGCCGTCATTCAAGGTGGACTCGGAATCGCCGGCGCTCAGCGCATGATGGTCTGCACGTAGCTCACCGCATTCTTGGGACCTTCGACGCGAACGGTCAGCCGATAGGCGGCCTGCGCGCCGGAGCCGAAGCCGCCCTGGTTGCCGGTCGTCGAACCGCCATTGATCGTCGCGGTGGGCACGAGGCAGGCATTCGGTGCGACGGTCAGCGCAGGGCCGGCAGTCGGGCAAAGTCGCTCCACGGTGTAGCGGATGTCGTCACCGGTATTGGGCGCCTTCAGCTGCTTGCCGGCCGCCTTGGCGATCAACGCGGTAGGTATGCCGCGCACATCGGTGCTTTGCGGCGTGGCGTAATAGCCGATGTCGCTCTTGTCGGCTTCGCCGGCCTGGCCGAGATAGGCGGCCGCACTGGACACCGCATCCTGATAAGCCAGCTCCGCCTCCTGCGTCACCTGCTGCTTGAAGCCGAGCCGGCCGGCGACGCTGCTGCCGGTATCCACGGAGCGCATCAGCGCGACGGCGGCCATCAAGGTGATCAGCAGCACGATGATGGCGATGACCGTGGAAATGACGCCGCGCTGACGGCTTGGCCGGTGTCGAGGCCGCGTACGAATGGTGTTGGCGGTCATGGATCGGGATCAGAAATGGCGGGTGATGATGGCGTTGCGGATCGGTATGACGGTGTCGTAGACCTTGTATCGATACTGCGGCTGGATACCCACCGTGTAGCGCAATCCCGCATCGAGGTCGCCGAACAACGTCAGCGTGGATGCGCCGGTGTAGTCGGCCGTGCGTTCCGGCAGCAAGCTCTGCGCGACGACAGCGATGCGCACTGCTTTGATCTTTGCGAATGCACCGGCGGCGGCGGCCTGATCCACGGTGAGCTTGTCGATAGCCCAGTCGCCGACCGGCTGCACCCAGGTATCCACGACGTCGTCGCCATCGCTGTCGATGCCGTACAGAGCTTTGAGTTGAACGATGCCGTCCGCGATCGTGAGCGGTGCGGCGCCGTTGCGCCCGAGCGTGTCGTAAGTGACCAGCGTGCTCGTGGAAGTATCGATGCCGTAGAGGCTGACCGAGGGCTGGGCACCGACGTCAAAGACGTTGCCATCCACCACCAGCCCGGTGGGTGGGCTATCCGCCGCGGACAAGGTCAGTTGGCTGGCGGACGACGAAGCACTGGCGATCTTCGCCATCGAACATTCGCCGGCACTGGTGGTGGCCAGCACATAGTCGTTCGTCGCGAAGCCGAAGGCATTGTCCAGCGTGACCGTCGTAGCGCCGGATGCGCTCGCCACGGACGCTCTGAAGACCGTGCCGGCCGGATTGCCACCCACGATGGCCAGCGTATCGGGCTTGGCGTTTCCCGCGGCATCGTTGCCGCCGTTGGCAATGAGGACCGGCACCGCCCGCAGCTTCACCGGCGTGGCCGATGGCCAGGCGGCGAAAACCGCCGGCATGGCGGTCGCGCTCGGCAATTTCCTGGCATTGCCGCCATAGGCCGTGATGGAACAACCCCACAGGCCGTAGTTGAAACCCTGGGTCAGCCCCGAGCCCGCGGTCCGGATCTGCCGCTCCAGCTCGAAGAGCGAATACAGGCCGTTCTGCTGAGCGTCGCTGCCGCTGGTGACGGTGCGCTTTCGCCCCTCGTAGATCGAGAAGGCGGACATCATCCCCAGCACGCAGATAAGGCTGATGACCATGCCCACCATCAGTTCGATCAGGGACAGGCCATGGACGCGGGCGGCGGCGCCGAAGCCGCGGCGGTACGGGTTCGGCATGGGATGCCTTCGCTCAACGGGCAACATGGGTGGTGGAGACGTAATGGTGGTAGGCCGGATCTCCCGGGGCTTGCCAATAGACCGTGACGGTCACGATGTTGTCCGACGTCACGTCGATCGTCGGCGGCTTGCCGGCAGCGCCGGGCAGGCCGCTGCGGGCGGTGAGCCGGGTGACGGTGTCTTTCCATGTCTTGTAGCTGACGCCTTCCGGACTCTTGAAGTTGGCGGCCAGCGCGGCAGGGTCGGAAGCCCACATCTGCGCGATGACCTGGTCCGCCGCCATCGCGGCGTCGGACCGGAACTTGGCGTCGCTCGACAACTTGATGGCCGAAGCCTGCAGCGCCACCATGCCGAGCACGCCGATGGAGAAAATGATGGTCGCAACGAGGGCGTCGATCAGCACGATGCCGTGCTGCGCACGGCGACCGACGGCCGAAGGAAGAAATGCGCGCATAGGGCTACTTGCACCCTTGAGGACTGGTGGCCAGGGAAAGATTGGGATCGCACATCCTTGGCATCCCTCCGGACGAAATCAGGATCACCAGACGCCGGCCGTCTTTAGCGAGGGTATTGAGGTCGATGCGGCCGATCGCCGAGGTGCCGTAGCCGACCGGCCGCCCCAGCGCGTTGAAGGTGATGCCATTGCCCGCGCTTGCGGCGGTGGAAAGCGGAGAGCCCGTTGCGCCGGCCGTCGCGCTGACCATGGGAGCGACATCGGCGGACCCGCCGGCGGCCACGAAATTCTGCAGCGTATTGTCCGCGCTGGCCGAGGCGGCGGCGCTACAGGAGGCCGTTCCCGCCAATGCGCACACGGTCCAGCCCGCGCCCGATGAGGTGAACTCGAAGCGGACGTTGACGCCACGGCTGCTGGCTTCGCTGCGGGCGTAACGCAAACCGTTCTGGATGGATTCGGCGGCGGTGCGTATGTGCGTGTTTCGCAGCCACTCGCGGAACGAAGGGATACCCGCGATCAACAGGATCGCCAGGATCGTCACCGTGACCATCAGCTCCACCAAGGTGAAGCCTCTGACGCGCTTCATTGGCAACCACCCCCTTTGCGCATCACCCAGCAGTTCGTGGGCGCCGTTCCCCAGCCGGATGGGGTCGCCGTGGTCGCGCGATCGTTCTTCTCATTGATGGTGAAGGTGAAGCCGGCCACTTGCGAATCGGCGATGCCCTTGGCGGTAGCGACGTACGATTGCAGCGAAGCCGTACTCGCCACCGCCGGGCCGCAGGCGACCGAGAAGTACTTCAACCCGGTGGGTAACGCGACTCCACAAGCACCGCCAGCGCCGTAGTTGCGGTTGTCCTGGTAGTACTGCTCCATGCTCGCGCGATACGTGGCCAACGTGTTGTAGGCCTCGGTGAGCTTGCTTCGCTTCAGGTAGTCCGTATACGAAGGCAAAGCCACGGCAGCGATGATGGCGACGATGGCCACCGTGACCATGAGTTCAATCAGCGTAAAGCCGCGCGCAGCGTCCGCGCGGCCGCAGTTGCATGACATATGTTTTCCCCTGTGGGTGCCGGCGATGCGCGATCCGCCATGGCACGTCGACCGAGAAGGACGATTGCATCGGACGAGGACGCGAATCGATTCACCAGTCCACGAAAGCGTACCGCGCGCATCCACCGGTTCAAGAGCCGGGGGTGCTCATATTGAGGGAAAAATTTGGCCTCAAATGACTAAGCGAGGCCTAGCGATTCGAGCGTGGAACATGCCGCTGGATGACGGATATAAGTGAATCAATGAGGCCATCCTTCATGCTGTCGGGATGGACATGCATCTGCCGATGCACGGCTCGCACTCATCGCTGGCGGCGGCATCCGCACACAGCGGTTGGCAGCAGCATCCATATAGAGATGACAGCGGCGGCAATCTTCTCGGGCTTTACGGGAAGCTTGTCGTTCTCAAGAGCGACGAGTGGCAATGTGGTGCGTGATTTCAGGCCCGCACGAGGTACGAGGCGGCTCAGCACCGGCCATCCAAAAAAGTAGCGAGAGCCATGCGGCGTCCTCTAAGGGAACCAGACCAACATGGGCTCGGCAGACCTTCAGTACAGACTCAATACGGTAACGAGCGCCGAACGCACTGACGCCCCGCGCCATGCACCCAGCTTCCATAACCGTGAGTCACCGGATCCCCGTAGCGCATACCCGGCGGCCTGCCCTCGCTCGGCTCGTTCTTCGCATCGAATGTCACGCACAGCTCGTAATCGTTCGCATCGAGCACTTTGTAGTCGTAAGGCTTACGGCTGACGGGATCGATGGGTGTCTTCCACTGGAGGAATCCCTCCATGTCAGGCAACGCCTGCGGCAAGCGATGGAAGGTCAGTTTGTAGAACGACAGCTGATAGGAGATTTTCAGCGCGTCCATCTCCCGCCGCTTGTCCACGGCCGATACATCATGACGACCGCACGCGGCATTCAGCGTGCAGGCGATCAAGAGCAGCGCCCAATGTCGCGGCGAGCATCGACGTCGGATGTGCTTGCACTGGTTCATGGGCGCTCGTGTTCGCGCAATGGGGGCAATCGTCGCAACTCGCATTTCGCCTTGCTCAAGACTTCTTTCCGCAGACTCATGAAGAAAGCCCAAGAGCGAGATGCCCATAGCACCTCAAACCATCGCCAACTCCATCCCATCATCGAACACCATCCGCTTCTGCGGCCAACGCAGCGCGGCCAGCCGGGTGCGGAACGGGGTGTTGCGCTCGCGCTCCTGGAAGCGCCGTCCGACGGAGTAGTCGACGCAATGGACGTTGCCGTCAGGTCCCAACCCCTGATGAGGCGCGATGCCCGCGAACAGATCCGCGCCGCCCTTGCCGTAAGCGTCGCGGTCGACGGGGACGGGCCAGCGCCAGTAGTGACCGACGACGACCGGCGTCGGATCGCGATAGTCGTTCCACCAGGCGGCGCGCTCCACCATGCGCCATTTGCCGCTGCTGTAGAACGGCTGGCTCGCCGGGCGTTCGACGCCCGAGGTCAGGATGCGGACGGGATTGGCCATCTGCTGGGCGACGTCTTTGCGGGCGACGGCCGGCAGGAACGGCACGGCGCTCGACGGATCGGTCAACGCCGAGCGATAGGTGGAAAGCTCGTGTTCCACCTGCCCCATGGTTCCGTCGCTGACCAGGTCTTCGGCCGTCTTGCGCACGAAGGCGTCATGGAGCTCGGCTGCCTGTTGCAGCGGCGAGGCTTCGATCCGGCGCACGGCAGCCTCGTCCCAGCAGGCATGCACGATGCGCAGGTGTTCGCTTTGAAGGGCTAGTGGCAGCTTGCCTATGAAATCGCGAATCCAATGGCGTTGCGCTTCGCTGGCCTGCCGCGAGCGGGGAAACTTGCCTTCATGCGCGTCATGGTCATCATCGAAGAACCAGCCATTGCCCTCCTTGCGCGCGGCTCGCAGGAGATTGAGCTCGTGGTTGCCGAGCACGCATTGCGCCAATCCCCGATCGACCAGTTCGCCCACGCGCTCCATGACGGCAATGCTGTCGGGGCCGCGATCGCAGAGGTCTCCGACGAAGACCAGCCGATGCCCGGCCGGATGGCGTCCGTGGGTGTCGTAACCCAGCGCCGCCAGCAAGTCGTTCAATGCATCGATTTCGCCGTGGACGTCGCCCACGATATCGAGTGGACCCTCCATGAGCTGGCCGACCAGCCGAGTTTTCTCGATTCGCGAGACTGTGCTCACTGGCCGGCGTCCTCCTGACGAACTTCCGCTCCATGGTTGATGATCGGCGCCATTTAGGTTCGCGCGTCCATATGCTGCCCGCGTCCCTAAGCGCTTTGCTAGTTCAGAGGCAGGTGGTGACGGCATTCGCCATCAGCTCTTTCCGTCCCTTAAAGATGGCCGTCATGGTGTACTGCTTGATGTGTCCGTCCTTCAATACGTCCACGAATTCAACCGGACTACCCACGCCTGGCGAAGTAACAGTGTACCTATCTGGCGACTCTTGCAGCACAGCACTCATCGGACTACCTACATACTTCTTACGCATCCATTCGTCCCGAATGCATTCCGCCACCTGCTTGGCAGGCTTTGAAGTTGTGTAGCTGGCATAGAGCTTGTCTTCGCGCATTTCATCCATCGTTGCACACCCTGCGACAAGCAAAGCGAGCAAAGCGAACGTGCATCCCCTGAACATCGGTCACTCCTTGTGTTCGAAGTGCGCCAATCTTAGTCGATCATCGATCGACTTCGGCACATGGACGACGCACGCACAAGCGCCACACATGATTCCAGGCAGTACTTCAAATGGTTCCGGCCTTTCCACCATCCATGGGGATGATGGCCCCAGTGACATAACTGGCCATCGATGACGCCAGAAACACCGCTACATTCGCAATCTCCTCCGGCTCGGCCACGCGCCCCAGCGGGATCTCCGCGGTCTGCGCCGCCAGCAGCTCTTCTTTCGATTTGCCGGTGGCTCGCGCGGAGGCTTCCAGACCTTCCTCCATGCGCCCCGTGCGTGTGATACCGGGATTGATCACGTTCACTCGCACGCCCTTCCCCGCGTACGCCGTCGCATAACCCACCGACGCCAGCATCAAAGCGGCGTTCGCCGCGCCGCCGCCGATGTGCACGGCGTTGGCCTGGCGGCCGCCCTGCCCGACCACATTGACGATCGCGCCCTTGCCGCGCACGGCCATGCGCCGGATCACCGGGTCGATCGCGTGCATATAGGTGAAGTACTTGGCCTGCATGGCGGCGTGCAGCGCGTGGGAGTCCAGTTCGGCCGGCGGGGTGCGGCGGGCGGCGCCGGCGCAGTTGACCAGGACCTCGATCGGGCCGTGGTCGTCCTCGATGCGCTCCATCACGACCTGGGCGGCCACGCTGTCGGTGAGATCGGCCGGCTCTACATACAGTTGCAGGCCCTCGGCCTGTAGCCGGTGCCGGGCTGCCTGTAGATGGTCCATGGAGCGGGAGACGGCGATCACCTTGGCTCCCTCGCGCAGGAACGCGGTGGCGCAGGCCAGGCCGATGCCCTTGCTGGCGCCCGTGACGACGACCACCCGACCGGTGAGGCCAAGGTCCATGCGAAAGCTCCTTCATCCCGATGCTTGTGCGCATTGAAGCAGAACGCCGGGCCTGCGGATCGTGACGGCCTGATACCTGTCACCTGCGATGGCTGATGCCCGCCGCTGCCGCCAGCTAAACCCCGGCGCGACCATGTGCATCGAAGGCAGGACCGGCCGTGGCGCGCACTCCGCGGACGGTCCCCTCACCCCGGACTAGACACCCGGGCCGCCCATAGGCCATCAGTCATGTTGCGATTTTTGGACTCGCCTATTGACGGTCTCAATTATGGTGTTATAGTTCACTACAACACCGGTCCACGAGGTCACTAAAGGAGACCCGCCATGAAAGCGCCGAACCTGCTCGCCACGACCGCCGCCGTCCTGCTCACTGCCGCAGGCCTGGCCGCCGTGAACACCAACACCAAGGTCGTTCCCGTCACCGAAATCAATGGCGTCAAGGTCATCGACCTGGCTCCGGTCAACGTCCGTCCGAGCGCCGACGACCTGCGTGCCGCCGCTCTGCTGGCCGACGCCAGCGTGGGCACCGCCGGCCTGACGCCCATCGCGGCCCGCCCCGCCGAGAGCGGGGCCGCCCTGCTCGGGGCCCAGTTGGCCATGCCCTACTATTCGTTTGGCACCACGTTTGGCCGCATCACCAAGGAATAACCGTATGTCCATTACCTGGAACGACAGCGTCCCGATCTACCGCCAGCTCCGCGAACGCGTGGTGGCGATGATCCTGGACGGCGCCTTGAACGAGGGCGACCCGCTGCCGTCAGTGCGCCAGGTAGCGGCGGATTTCCAAATCAATCCGCTGACGGTTTCAAAGGCGTACCAGGAACTGGTCGACGACCAACTAGTGGAAAAAAGGAGGGGGTTGGGCATGTTCGTGATCGATGGAGCCCGTGAGGCACTGCTCAAGTCCGAGCGCGAGCGGTTCCTGCGCGAGGAATGGCCGGCACTGTACGAACGGTTGCAGCGCCTGGGCCTGGATTTGAAGACGCTCCTGAGCGCGGCGGAGGCCAAGCAGCCATGAACGCGATCGTCACCGCCAGCGGCCTGCGCAAGCGTTACAAGAACACCACCGCACTGGACGACGTGGATTTCCGTATCGAGTCCGGACGCATCGTCGGCCTGATCGGCCCCAATGGCGCCGGCAAGACCACGGCCCTCAAGGCCATCCTGGGCCTGACGGACTTCGACGGACAGCTGAGCGTGCTGGGCTTCGACCCGCGTACCCAGCGCGACCGCCTGATGGAACAGGTGTGCTTCATCGCCGACGTGGCGGTGCTGCCCCGCTGGATCCGCGTGCGGGAGGCGATCGATTTCGTCGCCAACGTGCATCCGCGCTTCGACCGCGCCAAGTGCGAGGCTTTCCTGGCCCGCACCAAGCTCACGCCCAATCAGCGCGTCAAGCAGATGTCCAAGGGCATGATCGTGCAGCTGCACCTGGCCCTGGTGATGGCCATCGACGCGCGCCTGCTGGTGCTGGACGAACCCACGCTGGGCCTGGACATCCTCTACCGCAAGCAGTTCTACCAGAGCCTGCTGGAGGATTACTTCGACGAGAACAAAACGATCATCGTCACCACCCACCAGGTGGAGGAGATCGAACACATCCTCACCGACCTGATGTTCATCCGCGACGGCAAGATCGTGTTGGATACCGACATGGAAGCGGTCGGCGAGCGCTTCGCCGAAGTCATGGTCAGCGCCGACAAGGCCGACACCGCGCGCCGTATGAAGCCGCTGGACGAGCGCCAGGTGTTCGGCAAGAGCATCTTCCTGTTCGACGGCGCGGACCGCGCCACGCTGGAGGCCATGGGCGAGGTACGCCGCCCGTCCGTCAGCGACCTGTTCGTCGCCACGATGAAAGGGACCTACGCATGAAAACCTTCTACTGGCTGATGAAGCGCGAATTCTGGGAGAACCGCGGCGGTTTCCTGTGGGCTCCCATCGTGACGGGCACGGTGTTCCTGGCGCTCAACGTCATGGCCATCATCGCTGCCGAAGTGATGACCGCGCGCCACGGCATCGAGATCGGCGGCACCAGTTTCCGTCACATGATCGACAAGGCCACCAACGGCGATCTGGCCCAGGTCGGCGCGGCGCTGGACATGACCATGCTTTCTTCGATGGGACTGATCAGCATCGTGCTGGGTTTCGTGGTGCTGTTCTACTGCCTGGGCTCGCTGTACGACGACCGCCGCGACCGCAGCATCCTGTTCTGGAAGTCGCTGCCCATCTCCAATACCCACACCGTGCTGTCCAAGGTCGCCAGTGCCGTGGTGCTCGCGCCGGCGATCGCGGTAGTGGTCGGCATCGCGGTGGGGTTGGCGCAGCTGCTGATCTTCGCCATCGTGCTCTCGTTCCACGGCATCAATGTGTGGGAGCTGCTGACCCTGGCGCATCCGCTGCGGGCGATCGCCTCTCTGCTGAGCAGCATCCCGGTATATGCACTGTGGGCCGCGCCGACCGTCGGCTGGCTGATGCTCTGCTCGGCCTGGGCGCGCAGCAAGCCGTTCCTGTGGGCGATCGCGGCACCGCTGGTGATCGGCCTGATGGTGAGCTGGTTCGGCATCATGGGCCTGTTCAACCTGCCCACGGCCTGGTTCTGGACGCACATCGTGCACCGCGTACTGCTGGGCGTCTTCCCCGGCTCCAGCCTGGTTTTCAGCGGCGACAAGCTCATGGCCGCGGCTGGCTCGAGCGACAACCCGCTGGGCATCCTGTCACCGGCCTACACCTACAGCCTGCTCGCCGAGCCCGGCATATGGATCGGCCTGGCCGCCGGCGCGGCGATGATCGCCGGGGCCATCTGGTTCCGCCGGGTGCGCGACGACAGCTGATCGAACACGGCGGCGGCCGGAAGACCGCCACCCCACTACCCGCACCATCATGCTTAGGGGACATTCCATGAAGTG
>JBCNOA010000068.1:0-17963 GCA_039594095.1 Dyella sp. | reverse complement strand
GTCGAGCATGCGCGGGACGCCTTCGCGGTAGCCGTAGGCGAACCACGTGTTCGTGGCTGCATCGGACGGAACGCTGTCGGGGAAGTCCACTTTGGGGAAGGGACTGTCGGTGCCTTTCGGCGGTTGTCCGCCGGCCTCGAACTGCATGGAGATGGAGATCACCAGACGCGCGCCGCCCGGCCAGAATTCGCCACGCGCCGTGCTGCCGGTAGCGGCCGACGCGCCCATGTCCACCGCTTTCGCCGTTCCAGGAATCCCACCGACCGCCAAGCCCGCGGCCAACGCGCCCACGCCGACGCCGGCCTTGGCGAGGAAACCGCGGCGGCCGCGGATGGCTGCATCGTCCCCGTTCATGGCTTCTTCTCCGGCGACGGCGCGGCGCCGGTCCGCACCATGCCCATCTGCCCCATCAGGGTCAGGTTGTCTTCCAGGTGCCAGTTGTCGGTGATGCGCCCCTCGGCGACGCGATAGATGTCGGTGGCGATGAAGTCGATCGCCTGGCCCTTCCCCTGCGTATCGTGGAAGCGCCCGGTGAAATGCCCGCGGAAGCGCAGATGCGTGACGACGCGATCGCCCACCACCAGCATCTGTTCGATCTCGCAGCTGAGATCCGGTACCGCGGCATGCATCAGCTGGGAGACGGCCAGCGGTCCTTGCGGTCCCTGTGCGCGGCCGGGCGGCAAGGTACGGTCGATGAAGCCGGAGGCCAGCGCGGCCTCGGCCAACGACGCATCGCCGGTACTCCAGAACGTGTCATAGCGACGCGCGGCCAGAATCTGGGCCTCCGCCTGGGCCTTCGGCACGCTGCCGTCGACGATCAGGCCGTGGGGTTGCAGCAGCGCGGATTCGGCGTGCGCGCCGGCGGCAAGCAGCAGGAGAGCGGCCACGGGCGCGGCGCGGAAGGAAAACGGCATAAAGAAACCTCGCAACGAACTCGCCGCCGCGGCATGCGGCCGGTCGATGCAGGCATGCTAGCTTTCCATATCAAGATGAAAGAGAGGATGGAAAGGGAGGCAGCTTTTCCAATTTGGAAAAGATAAGGCCGATCGTTTGGGAAACATTGACCCTGCCTGCTTCGGCCAAGATACTCTACCCCAGTATAGATAGCGGGCACTCTCGCCATGCCGCATTCCCCTCAAGAGAAGAAGCGCGTCCTCGGCCGCGTTCGCCGAATCCGCGGCCAGCTGGAAGCGCTTGAGCGCGCGCTCGAAGCGGGCGCCGACTGCGCGCCGGTGATGCAGCAGATCGCCGCCGTGCGCGGTGCGGTCAACGGCCTGATGTCCGAGGTGATGGAGGCGCACATCCGCGAGGAGTTCGGCGCGCCTGCGCCTTCCGACGAACGACGCGCCGAGCGCGTACGCGAAATGACCGAGCTGGTCCGCTCCTATCTGAAGTGAGCGGACCGCGCACTCTTCTCTCTTTTTTCCTCTGCTGGAGATGCAACTCATGAAATCACGCGCCGCCGTCGCCTTCGGCCCGGGCAAGCCACTGGAAATCGTCGAGATCGACGTCGCCCCGCCGAAGAAGGGCGAAGTGCTCGTCCGCATTACCCACACCGGCGTCTGCCATACCGACGCGTTCACGCTTTCCGGCGACGATCCGGAAGGCGTGTTTCCCGCGGTGCTCGGCCACGAGGGCGGCGGCATCGTGGTCGAGGTGGGCGAAGGCGTCACCAGCGTGAAGCCCGGTGAACATGTCATTCCGCTGTACACGGCCGAATGCCGCGAGTGCAAATTCTGCAAATCGGGCAAGACCAACCTGTGCCAGGCCGTGCGCGCCACCCAGGGCAAAGGCTTGATGCCGGATGGCACCACGCGCTTCTCCTACAACGGCCAGCCCATCTATCACTACATGGGTACCAGCACCTTCAGCGAATACACCGTGGTGCCGGAGATTTCGCTGGCCGTGGTGAATCCTCAGGCGCCGCTGGAGAAGGTGTGCCTGCTCGGTTGCGGCGTCACCACCGGCATCGGCGCCGTGCACAACACGGCCAAGGTGAAGGCCGGCGACACGGTCGCCGTGTTCGGGCTGGGCGGCATTGGACTGGCGGTGATCCAGGGTGCGGCGCAGGCGAAGGCCGGCCGCATCATCGGCATCGACACCAATCCGGCCAAGTTCGAGCTGGCGCGCGAGATGGGCGCGACCGATTGCGTGAATCCCAAGGACCACACCAAGCCGATCCAGGAAGTCATCGTGGAGATGACCGACGGCGGCGTGGATTTCAGCTTCGAATGCATCGGCAACGTCGACGTGATGCGCGCCGCGCTGGAGTGCTGCCACAAGGGCTGGGGCGAGAGCGTGATCATCGGCGTGGCGGGCGCCGGCCAGGAAATCCGCACCCGTCCGTTCCAACTGGTGACCGGCCGCGTCTGGCGCGGCAGCGCCTTCGGCGGCGTGAAGGGCCGCACCCAGCTGCCGGGCATGGTCGAGCAAGCGATGAAGGGCGAGATCCGTCTCGATCCGTTCATCACCCATACGCTGCCGCTGGAGCGCATCAACGAGGCGTTAGACCTGATGCATGAAGGCAAGTCGATCCGTACCGTGATTCATTTCTGAGAACGCCAGCGCTTTCTGACACGGCAGCCATCACGTTTTCCTGGCAGGCGGGGCCACAGGCTGTGGCCCCGCCTTTTTCATTCCAGGGGTTCGCGATGAAGCTCGGCAGCCAGCGTTTCCTGACGATCTACTCCGGCGTGCTCACCGCCGTCTTCGCCGTCACTGTGTTGAGCGGCGCCGTCGACGCACCGAAGAAGTTCTCCGTCGAGCAACTCGACGTGCAACGCATCAACGTGCGCGAGCCGGACGGCACTCTGCGCCTGGTGATTTCCAACACCGGCAAGGCACCGGGCATCTACATCAAGAACAAGGAATACCCACACCCGAACCGCAAGAGCGCGGGCATGATCTTCCTCAACGACGAAGGCACCGAGAACGGGGGCCTGATTTTCGGCGGCGAAAAGAGCGCCGACGGGACCAAGCAGACCTACGGCCACCTGTCTTTCGACGCGTACGAGCAGGATCAGATCATGACGCTGGACGCCAGCCAGGACGGCGAGGCGCGCAGCAGCCGCATCACCCTGATCGATCAGCCTCCCTTCCCCATCCTGGAGCTGATCCAACTGCTGGATCAGATCAAGAACCTGCCGCCGGACGAGCAGGCCAAGCGCATCGAAGCGTTCTACGCCTCGCATGGCGGCACGCCCAAGACGCGCCTGACGATGGGCCGCGGCCAGGACGGCACGGTGGGGCTGGGCATCAACGACGCGCAGGGCCGGCCGCGCATCGTGCTGATGGTGGCCGGTGACGGCAAGCCGATGGTGCGCACCCTGGACGAACACGGTCAGGTGACCGGCGAGTTGCCCACGGCGCGCTGAAGGGGCGAGCCACATCACGCCTCGGCGAAGAAGATCAGCCGGTTGCCAAACGGATCGTGTGCCCGCAGTTCACGCAGCCCCCAAGGCATCGCTTCTACGCCGGGGCGACCATAGCCGTAGCGTCTGGCCGACAGTTCAGCATGCAACGCATCGATGTCGCCCACCGCTATGCGCAATGAGGCGCCGGGACACGCATCGCCGTGATGCTCGGAGAGGTGGAGCACGCAGCCGTCACGAGATAGCTGCGTGTAGAGCGGAAAGCCCTCCTCGAACCGGTGCTCCCAGTCGATCGCGAAACCGAGGAAACCGACGTAGAACTCGTGCGCCTTGGGCACGTCGAACATGCGCAGAACGGGAATCGCGGGACCGAGCTTCATGAGGAACGCCTGGCGGATGGATGGGGGTCCCCATCCTACGGTGGCGCCAGGCGGCCTCGGCAGTGCACGGCGCATGAGCGAGGGGGACGCCGGGAATGGACGTCCAAATGCCGTTCATTTTCCAGCCAGCTACGAGACGCCGATTTGCGTAACCTTGCGCGGCCACGCCGCCTTCCTGGGTCTTTCTTCCCATGCACACGTCTCGAGAACCGCACTCCCGTGCGGCGCTTCCGCTCGCCCCTTCGCTGGATCCGGCGCTGGCTGCCGCCCATATGCCACGGCGGTTCCGTCCGCTCGGCCGTCGCGTGCTGTGGATCAGCGCGCTGGCCATGATGCTGGGCGCCTTCGTCGCCGGCGTGGCGCGGCTGCTCACCGCGCTCATCGGGCTGATCACCAACCTCGCCTTCTATGGCCGTTGGAGCTTCGACTTCAGCAGCCCCGCGGGCAACCAGCTCGGGCTGTGGGTGATCGCCGTGCCGGTCATCGGCGGCCTGATCGTCGGCGTGATGGCGCGCTACGGCTCGCGCGCGATCCGCGGTCACGGCATCCCCGAGGCCATGGAGCAGGTACTGCTCAACGAGAGCCGCATTCCACCGCGCATCACGTGGCTCAAGCCGGTGTCCTCCGCGATCGCCATCGGCACCGGCGGCCCGTTCGGCGCGGAAGGTCCGATCATCGCCACCGGCGGAGCGCTGGGTTCGCTGGTCGGACAACGGCTGCACGTCACTGCGGATGAACGCAAGACGCTGCTCGCCGCCGGCGCCGCAGCCGGTATGGCCGCGGTGTTCAACGCGCCGATCTCGGCCGTGCTGCTGTCGATCGAGCTGCTGCTGTTCGAGCGGCGCGCGCGTTCGCTGATACCCGTGGCGCTCGGTGCGGCCGTCGGTACGGGCGTGCGCTTTGCGCTGGAAGGCAGCGAGGCGATGTTCGCCATGCCCGCGCTGAACGCGCCGGATCTGCCGGCGCTGGCGGCCTATCTGGTGCTCGGTCTGCTGATCGGCATTGTCAGCGTCGGCATCACCAAGCTGGTGTACGCGATCGAAGACGGCTTCGAGAAGCTGCCCGTGCACTGGATGTGGTGGCCAGCGCTGGGCGCCGTGGTGACGGGCGCCGTCGGCTACGTGTTGCCGACCACACTGGGCGTGGGCTACACCAACATCGGCGCTGTGCTGGGCGGCCAGCTCGGCCTGGGCGCGATGCTCGCACTGTGCCTGCTGAAGCTCGTGTCGTGGTCGATCTCGCTGGGCAGCGGCACCTCCGGCGGCACGCTCGCGCCGCTCTTCACCATCGGCGGCGCATTGGGCGGCGTGCTCGGCACGTTGGCAGCCGCATGGCTGCCGTGGTTGCACGTGGACCCGCGCATGGCGGCACTGGTGTGCATGGCGGCGATTTTCGCGGGCGCGTCGCGAGCCTTCCTCACCTCCGTGGTATTCGCCTTCGAAACCACGCAGCAACCGCAGGGGCTGCTGCCTTTGCTGGTGGGCTGCGCCGCGGCCTATCTCGTCTCCGGCCTGCTGATGCGCCACACCATCATGACCGAGAAGATCGCTCGACGCGGCGTGCGCGTGCCTGCTGAATACGCGGCCGACTATCTCGATCGGATCCTGGTCCGCGACGCTTGCACGCGCGACGTGGTCACCTTGCGCGCCGAGCAACCATTGGACGAAGCGCGCAGATGGCTGGACGAAGGCGGCCCGCAGGCCAAGCACCAGGGCTTCCCGGTAGTGGATGCGCAGGGCTCGCTGCGCGGGGTGGTCACCCGCCGAGACCTGCTCGATCGCCGTGTGCCCGGCGACCGTCCGGTCGGCGACCTGGTCAAGCGCCCCGCGCTCGTCGTGCGCGAAGACCACAGCCTGCGCGAAGCCGCGGACCACATGGTGGAAGCCGACGTCGGCCGCCTGGTGGTGCTCGGCGCGGACGGCAGCCATCGCATGACGGGCATCGTCACGCGCGGGGACTTGCTGGCTGCGCACGCGCGCCGGCTGCGCGAAGCGAACGTGGCGAGCGCGCCGCTCGCGCGAGGCCGGGCCGCTCCCTCCGCCTGAGCGGCACTTGCGCGTCCTCCGGGCGGCTACGCAAGGTAGCCGCCATGTTCGCGCGCCAGGCTGGCGCCGGGCCGATGCGAGGGACGCATGCGCATACTCCTGGTCGAGGACGAAACCGAACTGGCCGCAGCGCTGGCGGCGGCATTGGCACGCCACGATGCCGTGGTCGACCACGTGCCCAGCCTCGCCGCGGCGACGGCCGCCGTCCGCGGTGGCGTGCATGACGCCATCCTGCTGGACCGGGGACTGCCCGACGGCGATGGGCTGACGCTCCTGCCCATGCTCAGGGCGGAGCACATCGATATTCCGGTGATCGTGCTCACCGCCCGCGGCGGGCTGGACGACCGCGTGGCCGGCCTCGACCACGGCGCCGATGACTACCTGCCCAAACCGTTCGCCGTCGAAGAAGTGATGGCCCGCCTGCGTGCGGTGCTGCGGCGCCCCGGCCGGGTCGCAACGGAGACGGTGCGGGTCGGCCGCCTGACCTACGATCCGCAGCACCGCGAAGCGGCCATCGACGGCGCCGCCTTGCTGCTGCCGCGGCGCGAACTGCTGGTACTCGAAGCCCTGCTGCAGCGCAGGGGGCGTACCGTGCTGCGCGGCGCATTGGAAGAAGCGGTCTACGGATTCGACGACGCGGTGCAACCCAACGCGCTGGACACGCACGTGTCGCGCCTGCGCGGGAAGCTCGCCGCCGCCGGCCTGGAGATCCACGGCATCCGCGGTGTCGGCTACCTGCTGCGGGAGGTCGCCGCTTGAATGGCGCCGGTACGCTGCGCTGGCGGCTGGTGCGACGGCTGGTCGCCCTGCAGATCGCGCTATTGACGCTGCTGCTGGTCGGCCTGCTCGGCGTCTGGTGCTGGCGCGGCGATCCGCTCGCGTTGGAAACGGAGGACCGCGTGCTGGAAGTGCTCGGCGACGCGATCGCGCGTGCGCCCAACGACAGCCTCGTGTTGCGCGCCACGCCGGCCCTCGATGCGCTGCGCGCGGACGTGCCGGCGTTGTGGTTCACCGTCCACGACCAGCGAGGCCATTGGCTGAGCGAGGGCCGGGTGCCGCCGGAGTACGCGCGCATCGGCCATGCGCTGGACGCAATCGGGCAGGCACGGCTGGGTTGGAATCTCGGCGACCCCGCGCGCCCCACCGCGCGCATCAAGCGCATGGAGACCGCCGCGGGCACCGTGCAGATCATGACGGGACCCGGCGGCCCGTTGTCGATATCGCAGTGGATCAAGGTTGCCATGCTGACGCTGGTGACGTTCGGCCTTCCTGTCGCCGGCCTGATGGCGCTGGTCACGCTCCTCGCCACGCCGTGGGTCGTGCGCCGTGCGATGCGCGGCCTGGACCGCGCCGCCGGCGATGCCGCGCGCATCGACGTGGAAAGCCGCGGTGTGCGCCTGCCGCTGGAGGACGTGCCGGCGGAGGCCGCGCCGCTGGTCGATGCCGTCAACGCCGCTCTTGCACGGATCGACGAAGGCTATGCGCGCCAGCAACGCTTCCTGCTCGATGCCGCACACGAGTTACGCACGCCGATCGCCATTCTGCAGGCGCGCCTGGAGGCCTTGCCGGCCGATGCGCAGCGCGCATCGTTGCTGGAAGACGTGGCGCGCCTGGCGACCCTCGCCGAGCAGATGCTGGATGCGCAGCGCCTGCGCCACGACACTCGCTTCGCGCCATTGGAGTTGACCGACCTTGCCCGCCGAGTGGTGGCCGATCTCGCGCCGCTGGCCATCGCGGCCGGCTACGAACTCGCGCTGGAAGATCTCAGCTCCAGTCCCATCGCCATCGAAGGCGATCGCGCATCGCTCGAACGCGCGCTCGCCAACCTGGTACAGAACGCCATCCAGCATGGGGGAAGGCGCGGCACGATCATGCTGCGCGTACGCGCTCCACGCCGCCTCGAAGTGGCGGACCAGGGGAGCGGCATTCCTGCCGCCGAGCGCGAACGCATCTTCGAACCCTTCCATCGTCTGCGTCCGCAGTCCGGCGGCGCAGGCCTGGGTCTGCATCTGGTGCACGAGATCGTGCAGCGCCACGGCGCGCGAATCGCGGTGCGGGACGAGCCGGGGGGCGGCGCGTGCTTCCGCATCGACTTTCCCTCAACCGCGGGCTGATCGCCTACGCCATGTTGGCGCCAGCTTCGCCCGGAAGATGGGGCGTGTTCTCCCCGACGAAGCGTTCCCATGGCGATGACGCACGAGGCTTTGCATTTCTTCCGTCGCTGGCTTGCCGATCCCTGCCACATCGGCGCGGTCACGCCCTCCGGCCAGGCGCTGGCCGAACTGATCACGCGGCAGATCCACGGGCGTAGCGGCCGCATCGCCGAATTCGGCGCGGGCACCGGTGTTTTCACGCATGCCTTGCTCAGGCGCGGCGTGCGCGAAGGCCATCTGGTGCTGGTCGAGCGCGACGAGGCCTTCGCCGAACGGCTCCGCACCTCCTTTCCTCGTGCGCATGTGCTGACGATGGATGCCGAACGCTTCGGCGAGTGGGCGCACGCGGAACGCTTCGCGGCGGGGGCGATCGTCAGCGGCTTGCCGCTGCGCAATTTCGCGCACGATGGCCGGCAACGCATCCTGACCAGCGCTTTCGCCAGCCTTTGCGGCGATGGCGCGCTGTACCAGTTCACCTATGGCCTGAGCTGTCCGGTGCCCGAAGGGCTGCTGCAGCGATTGCAGCTCGAAGCCGCTCGCGTCGGCCGCGCGCTGCGTAACGTTCCGCCGGCCACCGTGTACCGCATCCAGCGCCGGCGTTCTTTCGGCGCCGCGGCATTCGTGTGAGCGTCATGCCTGCATGGTTCGCTTCGCTTGCGGGCGGTGGCCTGGTGGGCATCGGCGCGGCGGCCTTCGTCGAGAAGCTGGTGCCCGTCTTTCCTTCCTACGTGCTCTATATCGGCGTCGGCATGCAGACCTCCAGCCTCCCTCGGCTGTACGCGGTGCTGCTAACGGCGAGCCTCGGCTCGACGCTGGCCGCATCCTGTTGGTATGCGCTGGGCCGCGCGCTCGGTCATCGGCGCACCGAGACGCTGGTCGTTCGTGCCGGCCGCCGCGTCGGCCTCGATGCCGCGCGCTATCGGACCCTGATGGCCGGCTGCCAACGCCGTCCATTCCGGCTTGTGCTGCTCGGACAGATCGTTCCGGTGGTACGCCTCTGCGTTCCGTTGATCGCCGGGGTATTGGAAGTGCGCGCAATCACCTTCTTCGGCGCGACGGCCTTGGGCAATGCGCTGTGGAACGGCGCATTCATCGGCCTGGGCTTCATCCTGCGCGATCACACGCGGGATTCCGCGTCGGCGGGCATCGGTGCCGTTGTTGCGCTATTGCTGCTGGAGACTTCGCTCGCCGCCGCGTGGCGCCACCGCCTGCGGCGGGCACCTGGAGGCTAGGCAGTTACCGCGCGTCCCGACGCTCCTCGTGTTCCACGCCCTTTGCCGCATGAGCGTCCGCCCCGCAGGACGGCGGCCACGCTTCCGCGCCCTCTGGCTGCCAGACGAAGAACTCCCCGGATTTCGGCTCGCCCGTGTCGCGCGCGAACAGCAGCGACTTGCCGCTGGGCGAGAACAGCGCGCCGATCTCGCTGCCGTTGACGTTCACGTCCGCGCCGAGCTTCACCTTCTTCGACCACTGGCGGCCGTCCCAGCGCGACTCGTACAAGCCGCCATCCGCCATCACGATCAGGCGCTTGCCGTCGGGCGACGGCAAGGGTTCGTACTCGTCGCCGGCCGTGTTGATCGCCGGCCCGGCATTCTCCACGTCCCAATGCCCAGGGCGAGTCTCTTTCGCACGCCAGATGTCGTTCTTGCCGAAGCCGCCGGACCGGTTTGAGCCGAAGTACAGCCAGCCGTCCGGCGCCATGCGAGGAAACCATTCCGCCTCGCCGGAATTGACCGGTTCGGGCAGACGCACCGGCGATTTCCAGCTGCCGTCCTCGGCGCGATCCACGCGCCAGATATCCAGGTCCTTGCTCTTCATGCTCCCCGTGGCGCGAGTGGAGATGAAATACATGCTCCGCCCGTCCGGCGTGAACCAGGGATCGGCCTCTGCCCCGGGCGCCGCGAAGGGGGCGGGCACGGGCGGCGACCAGCGCTTGCCGTCGCAATGCGAAGTGAGGATGCGCCAGCCCTTGAACTCCTTGGAGCTGCGGACGAAGTAGAGATCGCCCGTACGCGGATCGAACGCTGGATGGGATTCGAACAGCTCGCTGGAGACGCCTTCCGGCGTCCAGGGGTGCACCGTCGACGGCGCATCCTTCGCCATCGCGCACACCGTCATCGATACCGCGAGCAAGGCGAACAGCGGACGCTTCATGGCACGGCCCCTGGGTTCTCGTGTGACCGGATGGTATGCGCTTGTGCCGGCGGCGGCGCCGGGACTTCCGGCCTATATGCCTGTTCGCCCGGCGCCAAATAACGCCACTCGGTCCTCGCTCGTCTCCGCCGGCCCGTGCAGCCAGGACTCGGCGGCGACGATGGCGGTGCACGGCCCGAACGTCGCCACGCCAAAGGAACGTCGGCTGGCCTCGCGTCGGAGCGCGTCGAGCACGTTGCGCATCACGCTGCCGGTGAAAGGGGTATAGAGGTAGAACCATGTGCCTCGCGACAGGTCGGCCTCGCGCGCGTCGGCGCATTCGAAGGAAACACGCGATATCCCCAGGTCTTGCGCACCTCGCCGCGAGGCCTCCACATAGGCGGCTTCGCACTCGACGCCGACAGCATGAGCGGGGGTGGATGACGCGATCAGCAGGGGCACGATGCCGAGCCCGGAGCCGAGATCCACGACCACGTCGTCCTCGCCCAGCCCGATGCGGCGGATCAAATCGAAAACGTGCCGCGCGGGCGTGGGCTGGTAGAACACCATCTCCGGCGGCAAAGGCATGGCCTCTCCCGGTTCGTCCAGCGCCAGCACGCCACTGACGAGGTCGTCGCGATAGTCGTAGCCGGCGCCGTCCGGCGAGGATTCCAGCGTGTCGAGCCATGGCGCGAAAACAGGACGGCCTTGCCGGATGCCTTCGCGAAGATCGGCGTAAAGACGGTGGTTGACCGCCTCCAGCGCGGTGCGCAGCGATGCCACTCGAGCGAGGGATTCGGTATCGGCCAGGCCTTCCGCATGGAGCTCCAGCCGGTCCAGTGCATCCAGCCGCTCGCGCAGCCGCGAGGGCTCGCGCAAGGATGTATCGGCTTCGGCGCGGGCGATCCATTCGTGCAGCAGAGCGGACATGCGGGAACTCCTGAAAGGGGCGCCATCGTAGCCGTGTTTTGGCGGCAGACCGCCTGCCGCCTCAGGACGCGTCGCCGAACTTCTCGCGATACAGCGCCGCCGCCCAGTCGACGAACACGCGGACCCGCGGCGAGAGTTGCCGGTGATAGGGATACATCGCCGACACCGGCAGACCGGGCGACGCCCAGGCGGCAAGTACTTCGACCAGGCGCCCGTCATCCAGGTATTCCTGTGCGCGGTAGCGCGGCAGCTGAATCAATCCGCAGCCTTCCATGGCCGCCACCAGATAGCCCGAGGCGTCGTTGACGGACAGCCAGCCGGCGAGCGAGTACTCGCGCACCTGTCCGTCCACCACCAGCTCGAACGGATACGCGATGTCGCGGCCGCTGGCGAAGAAGCCCACGGCCTGGTGTTGGACGAGATCGTCCGGATGCGCGGGCGTGCCGAAGCGCGCCAGGTAATCCGGGCTGGCGCAAATGATCTCCGGCATCACGGCAAGACGGCGCGCGACGAGCGTGGAATCCTTCGGCGTACCGGCGCGGATCACGCAATCGATGCCCTCCCGTATCAGATCGACCAGCCGGTCGCCGCTGCTGATCTTCAGTTCGATGTGCGGATAGCGCGCGCGAAACTCGTTGATCCGCGGCAGCACGATGTGGGTGGCATGCGCGCCGTGCAGATCCAGGCGCAGCGTGCCGCGGGGATTGCTGGCCAGATGGCCCAGCGCGGACTCCGCGTCGTCCAGTTCCGCCAGCAGATGCACGCAGCGTTCGTAATAGGCCTGGCCGTCCAGGGTGGGCCGTACCTGGCGCGTGGTGCGCTCGAGCAGGCGGGCGCCCAAGCGGGCCTCCATTTCTTTGATGGCGTAGGTGGCGGTCGCGCGCGGCAAGCCGCGCTCGTCGGCGGCACGGGAAAAGCTGCCGAGTTCGACGATCCGGGTGAAAAGACGCATGGCATCCAGGCGGTCCATGTCTCGATTATTCAATGATGTTGAATAGATATGCCAGATCCCGGCGATTTATCGCGATCCTCTAAAACAAAAGAATGCCTCCCGACCCCAACACGGCCGCTCGCCGGCCCCTTATCGAACGGAGCGCATTCCCATGACTCAGCAGCAAAAGACAGCCCTGGTGACCGGTGCCTCGGGCGGCATCGGCCGTGCCGTCGCCCTCAGGCTCGCCGCGGACGGTTTTGCCGTCGCCGTGCATTACTCGGGCAATCCGGCCACCGCGAACGAGGCGGTCGAGGAGATCGAGCAGGCCGGCGGGCGCGCGACCGCGATCCAGGCCGACGTGGCCGAGCCGGCCGACGTGCGCCGGATGTTCGATGCCGCCGCCGCGCTCACGGGCGCCGTCGACGTCGTCGTGCACAGCGCCGGCGTCATGAGCAACATGCCGATCGCCGGCGGCGACCTCTCCACGTTCGACCGCATGATCCGCATCAACCTGCGCGGCGCCTTCGTGGTGCTGAGCGAGGCCGCGCAGCGCGCCCCGTCGGGCGGACGCATCATCGCGCTCTCCACCAGCACCATCGGCCGCTCCTTCCCTACCTATGGCCCCTACATCGCTTCCAAGGCCGGCGTGGAAGGACTGGTGCGCGTGCTCGCCAACGAAATGCGCGGGCGCAACGTCGCGGTGAACGCGGTCGCTCCCGGCCCGGTAGGCACCGACCTGTTCTACCAGGGCAAGAGCGAGGAGCGCATCGCCGAGATCGCGAAGTTCGCGCCCATGGAGCGCATCGGCACCCCCGACGACGTCGCCCGCGCGGTCAGCTTCCTAGCCGGCCCCGATGGCCAATGGGTCAACGGCCAGGTGCTGCGCGTGAACGGCGGCATGGTCTGAACTTCTTCCCCGATGCGTCTGGAGAACTTCACATGAAACAGATCGTCCTTATCACTGGCGCCTCCAGCGGTTTCGGTGCTCTTGCCGCCCGCGCGCTGGCACGTGCCGGCCACGCCGTTTACGCCAGCATGCGCGATACGCAAGGCCGCAACGCCCCGCAGGCGGAAGCGGTGAACGACTATGCGAAAGCGCACGGCGTGGATCTTCGGGCCATCGAATTGGACGTCCAATCGCAAGCGTCGGCCGACGCCGCGATCGCCGGCATCGTGACGACGCATGGACGCCTGGACGTGGTGGTGCACAACGCCGGACACATGGTGTTCGGCCCGGCCGAGGCGTTCACGCCGGAGCAGTTCGCGCAGCTCTATGACGTGAACGTGCTGGGCACCCAGCGCGTGAACCGCGCCGCGCTGCCCCAGCTGCGCAAGCAGGGCAAGGGCCTGTTGCTGTGGGTATCCAGCAGCAGCACGCGTGGCGGCACGCCGCCTTACCTCGCGCCTTACTTCGCGGCCAAGGCGGCGATGGATTCGGTCGCTGTGAGCTATGCCGGCGAGCTGGCGCGCTGGGGCATCGAAACGTCCATCGTGGTACCCGGCGCATTCACCAAGGGCACCAACCACTTCGCGCACTCAGGCACGCCAGCGGACAAGGCGCGCGCGGCCGAGTACACGGAAGGCCCGTACAAGGGTTTCGAGGACGAGATCCTGCGCGGACTGGCGGCATGCGAGCCACCCGGCGCGGATGTCGCGACGGTAGCCGACGCGATGGTCGACATCGTGAACCTGCCGTTTGGCCAACGGCCGTTCCGCGTGCACATCGACCCCTCCGATGACGGAGCGGCGGTAGTGGCGGCGGTGGCCGACCGGATACGCGTGGAATTCCTGCGGCGGATCGGGCAGGAGGCCCTGCTTTCCCCACACCAGAGCGCGTCGGCCTGAGCAGGCGAGCCCCGGCTGCATCACGCAGCCGGGGCCGTGTCGTCAATCCCAGGCCGGCGCGAGGCTGGCGGGATTGGCGAGCCGTTCGCCGCGATCCAGCGTGGCGATGCGCGCCATGTCCTCCTCGCCGAGCTCCAGCTTCTGCGCTTGCAGATTGCTCGCGAGATTCGCGCGCTGGGTAGACGAGGGAATCACCGCATAACCCTGGCGCAAGGCCCAGGCCAGCGCGACCTGTGCGGGCGTGGCACCGTGGCGGCGGGCGATGTCTTCGATCACCGGATCCTTGAGCACCTTGCCGTAGGCCAGCGTCATGTAGGAGGTCAGATGAACGCCCTGCTCCTTGGCGTAAACGGCCAGCTTGCGGTTCTGCAGGTAAGGATGAACCTCCACCTGGTTGGTGGCGATGTTCGTCGCGCCGGCCAGTTCGATGCTCTGCTTCAGCAGATCGATGGTGAAGTTGGACACGCCGAACTGCTTCGTCAGCCCTTCCGCCTGTGCCTCGCGCAATGCATCCAGCGATTCGCGCAAAGGCACCGCACCCTTGGGCGAAGGCCAGTGAATCAGGGTCAGGTCGACGTGGTCGACGCGAAGGCGCCGCAGGCTTTCGCGCAGGCTGGGGATCAGGCGGTCGCGTGAGAGGTTGTCGGTCCAGATCTTGGTGGTGAGGAACAGATCGCCGCGCGATACGCCGCTGTCGGCCAGCGCCTGGCCGATGTCGGCTTCGTTCTCGTAGATCTGCGCGGTATCGATGGCTCGGTAGCCGACGTCGAGTGCGTCGCGTACCGAATCGATGACGGTCTGGCCTTTGAGGCGAAACGTGCCTAGGCCGAAAGAAGGCAAGCTCATGGAAGAACTCCGTGAAGACAGAAAGAAATCAGTGGCCGCCCGCGTAAGCGGAGGCGCGGTTTGCGGCGGCGATGGCGGCGAAGGCTGGATCGCGCCGGTCGAGCCGGCCGCTCCACGCGGTGAGCGCAAGCGCACCCAATACCACCAGGGCACCGATCCACGCGGTGTGGATGAGGCCAAGGTGTGCCACGATCAAGCCACCACCCCATGCGCCGCCGGCGATGCCCAGATTGAACGCGGCGATGTTGAGTCCCGACGCCACGTCCACGGCCTCCGGCGCATAGCGCTCGGCCTGCTGCACCACGTAGACCTGCAGGCCAGGCACGTTGCCGAAGGCGACGGCGCCCCAGGCCAGCACGGTCAGCAGCGCCAGCCACGGTACGTGTGCCGTGAAAGAGAGCACGGCGAGCACGGCGGCCAGGCCGAGGAAGATCCGCTTCAGTGCGCCGATCGGCCCACGTCGGTCGGCCAGCTTGCCGCCCCAAAGATTGCCTACCGCGACGGATACGCCATAGACCAGCAGCACCAGACTCACGGTGCCTTCGCTGAAACCGGTGATCGTCTGCAGGATCGGCGACAGGAAAGTGAAGGCGACGAAGGAGCCGCCGTAGCCCACGGCGGTCATCGCATAGACCAGCAGCAGGCGCGGCTGTCGCAGCACATTCGCCTGTTGCAGCAACGATGCCGGACGCTGATGCTGGATATCGCGCGGCACGAAAGCGAGGCTGCCGACGAAGGCGATCACGCCCAGCGCCGACACCGCCAGAAAGGTGGCGCGCCAGCCGAAGTGCTGGCCGATGAAGGTGCCCAGCGGCACGCCCGTCACCAGTGCCACGGTGAGGCCCGTGAACATGATGGCGATCGCGCTGGCGGCCTTCTCCTTGGGCACCAGGCTGGTGGCGATGGTCGAGCCGATCGAGAAGAACACGCCGTGAGCAAGGCCGGTGAGTACGCGCGCGATCACCAGCGACTCGTAGCCCGGCGCCTTCCAGGCCAGCAGATTGCCGATGGTGAACAGCACCATCAACGAGAGCAGCAGCGCCTTGCGGTGCACGCGGCCGGTCAGCGCGGTGAGCAGCGGCGCGCCCACGGCGACGCCGAGGGCGTACAGGCTGACCAGCAGCCCGGCGGACGGCAGACCGACGCCGAGGTCGCCCGCGATGGTGGGAATGAGGCCGACGATGACGAATTCCGTCGTGCCGATGGCGAAGGCGCTGATGGTCAGCGCCAACAGGGCAAGAGGCATGGCTGCGCTCCAATCGAGAAAGGACCAGGGCGTAGTGTCGGCACGCGACTCTTTCAGAAAAACCTGCTAAACAGCGAAACAGTCTTGCGCAGGGATCAAGAATGAGAACGAGCCTGGACGAACTGCAGACCTTCGTCACCGTGGTGGACACCGGCTCCATCACCGCCGCGGCCGAACAGCTGGGGCAGACCGTTTCCGGCATCAGCCGCGCGCTCAGCCGCCTGGAAGGCAAGCTGGACACCACCCTGCTCCGCCGCACCACGCGCCGTTTGGAATTGACCGAGGAGGGTCGGTTCTTCCTGGACCGCGCCCGCCAGATCGTCGGCTCGGTGGAAGACGCCGAAGATGAGATGACCGCGCGGCGCCAGAAGCCCGCCGGACGCCTGCGGGTGAACGCAGCGGCTCCCTTCATGCTGCACGTGATCGTGCCGCTGGTCGGGGGCTTTCGCGCGCGCTATCCGGACATCGAGCTGGAATTGAATACCAGCGACCAGATCATCGACCTGCTGGAGCAGCGCACCGACGTGGCCATCCGCATCGGTGCGCTGCGCGATTCTTCCCTGCACGCGCGGCCGCTGGGCCTGAGCCGTCTGCGCATCCTGGCCAGTCCGGCGTATCTGAAGGCGCGCGGACAGCCGCGCCATGTGCGCGACCTGTCACGGCACAGCCTGCTCGGCTTCACCTTCACCGACACGCTCAACGACTGGCCCCTGCGCCATGCCCAGGGCGATTCGCTGCGCATCGTGCCCAGCCTGCTGGCTTCCAGCGGCGAAACGCTGCGCCAGCTCGCCATCGCCGGCGAAGGCATCGCCTGCCTGGCCGACTACCTCACCGCGCAGGACCAGGCGGAAGGCCGGCTGGCCCAGATACTGGCGCGCGACACACTGGACGTGCGCCAACCCATCAACGCGGTGTACTACCGCAACACGCAATTGGCATCGCGCATCCGCTGCTTTCTGGACTACGTCGCCGAAACGATGGAAGGCGGCAAATAAGGGAACAAGGCGACCAGACCGCGATCCATCTCAGCTCTTGCGCAGTTCCTCGCACAGATCGAGCACGGCATCGTCGATGCGTGAAACGGCGTCAGCCAAGGCGAGCGCCTGCTCGGGCAGGCGGACGAACGGCGCACCGTCCAACGCGAGCGGATTGGCCGGACCGGCCTGCATCGCTTCCAGTTCGCGAATGGCATCGCTCAGATCGCCCCTGGCCTGATCGCTCTTCAAGGCCGGGCCGAAGTCGTGCTGGAAAGCTTTCATCTGCGCCAGCAGAGTGGTGGTGTATCCGCGCGCTTCGTAAAGGCTCTCGTCCGTGTGGCGCCACGGCAGGCCGCCGCGGCGCAGAGCCATGGCGGAGGCGACCACCGGCCAGCGCGGCGGCGCGAATTCGCGCTGATGCGGCGGCACCATGCCAGCGGCCAGGCGATCCTGCAGCGTGTCGAGCCGGTCCGAGACGACTTGCAGGTACTCGGCGAGACTGGCGGCGTCGACGTAGAAATGCGCGTTGTTCGGATCGTCGTCGGTTAGGCGGTCGAGATAGGCCTGCAAATGTTCCGCCGCCTTGCGGTACTGGCTCTCGGCGCTGCGCAGCGGCAGCCGCCCGAGGCGGCCGGCCAGCAACGCATCGGCGGCGGCCAGGTCCTTGTCCTCGACCAGGGGCGCGCGCGGCTTGGCGAAGTCGGTGCGCAAGGCGTGCAGCAGATCGCGCGAGGCCATCAGCGAACCGCGTTCCCATCCCGGCGTGTTTTCGATCGCCTGACCCGTGGGGTGGTGATGGCCGCGGGGTGCGTGTCCTTCATGGCGCCCGGCCAGACCCTGCACGGACCGGATCACGCTGATGGTGACGGCCGCGCCCGGCGTCACCGGACGACGCATGGCCACCTGCTCCGTCCGGGGAGGGACGGACGGATTGACGAGCGTCGGCTCGCGGTCCCACCACCATAGGCCGACGCAGGCGATCAGCAGGGGCAGGGCCAGCGCGACCAGCGCCACGCGCAGTACGGCGTGGTTCGGTCTGGCGGTCGGGTCCGTCGCTTGCATCGGGTGGCTTCCTCGGGCTCCGGTCATGGCGGAAACGCGCC
>JBCNOA010000067.1:0-18047 GCA_039594095.1 Dyella sp. | reverse complement strand
TCTGCCGCGCCTCTTACATCCATCCGCGAGCATGGTCCGGCTGGGAGGACGGCAGCCTTCACCGGTCCGTTCCGGCATCGATCACCGCCCACCGGCGCAAGCTGGAAAAGGCGGCCCTGCGATTCCTGGGCCTGACCCGATAGCAGGCTACGGCGATACGCCAACTGGATCGTGACAAATGTCATGATCGTGCGGCTATATTCGGCCGGGCCTGTTCGCCACACCGGATATCCCATGACCCGTCTTCCACGCATCGCCCTGGCCGTCGCCCTCGCCGCACTGGCACTCCCCGCCGCCGCGGAAACACTGAAGGTGATGACCTTCAACGTCCGCACCCTCAATGCCCAGGACGGCCCCAACGCCTGGGACAAGCGGCGCGATCTGTTCGTCGACACCATCCGGCAGGTGCACCCTGACGTCATGGGCACGCAGGAGTTGTTCAAGCAGCAGGGCGACGACACGGTGGCGCGCCTGCCCGAATACGCCTGGTTCGGCCGCGACCGCTTCGGCAAGCACACCGAGGAACACATGGGCATCTTCTACCGGAAAGACCGGCTGAAATTGGTCGAATCCGGGGACTTCTGGCTCTCCGACACGCCGGACAAGGTCGCCAGCATCACCTGGGGCAACGTCTTTCCGCGCATGGTCAATTGGGCACTGTTCGAGCGCCTGGATGACCACAAGCGCTTCTATTTGCTCGACACGCACTTTCCCTATCGGGAACAGGACGAGGACGCCCGCACCCGCAGCGCGAAGGAGATCGCCGCATGGATCGCGAAGCTGCCCACCGACGTCCCAGTGATCTTCACCGGCGACTTCAACACCGAACCGAATAGCCAGGCCCACGCCGTTCTCACTGCTGCACTGAAAGATGCGTGGCAGACGGCGCCGAAGCAGGAAGGTCCTGCCAAGACGTTCCACGATTTCACGGGCCAGCCGACCGTGCAGATCGACTGGATCCTTTATCGCGGCGTCAAACCCGAATGGGTGCGCACGATTACCACCTCGAAGGATGGCCGCTACCCGTCCGACCATTTTCCGGTGGCGGCGCAGTTCACGCTGTGAGCGACCGACGTCGACATCGGGCGAATCGGCCGGACACCCGCTGCTGACGCTCGACCGCATGCCGCCCGGCCATCAAATCGATGGCGGGCGGCGATCACCTCACTCAGGCCCGCCACTCCCCTCCTCGTTCGGCACGCCGTTCGATACGTAACGCTGCTGAGGCCAGGCGGCGCAAGGCTTTGCGGGATCGGCGTCCGCGAGACGCTGTGTTAAGGTCGGGTCCGATATCCGCCATAGGAAAGGTGCATGGCCATCAATCTGAAGACGCTTTCTCCGTCCGAACTGGAGTCGCTGATCCACACAGCCCGCTCCCAGCTCGAGCAATCGCGCAGCCGGCAAGTCGAGGAGGTGCGCGGCAAAATCGAGGCACTGCTGCACGGCGCCGGCTTGACGCTCGGCGACGTCTTTCCCCGTATCGCCGCGGGGCGCGGCAGGAAGGCCAAGTCGACCGTCGCCCCCAAATACCGCAACCCCGAGGATCCCAGCCAGACGTGGACCGGGCGCGGCAAGCGGCCGTTGTGGCTGGCAGCCCTGCTCAAGAAGCGCGGCGTCACGCTGGAAAGCCTCCTGATCGATGCGGCCGCGGCACCGGCCAAGAGCGCCAAGCGCGCGGCCAAGTCGACCAAGAAGCGTGCACCCGCCAAGGCTGCGCGCAAGACCGTAAAGAAGGCCGCGAAGACAACGCGCCGCCGCCGCTGATCGACACGCATCCGGGATGGTCTCGATCAAGACCATCCCCGGCACCCCGCCAACGTACGCAAAGCCCTCCGGGCGCCGTGACGTCCCTTCTGGCTTAAAAGATCGCCGACCACGGAAACGTGCGCACGGCCATGCCTCATCCAGAAGCGCGACGGTCTTCCTCGCCGCATGGATCCGTGACTCGGGCAATCCTGCCTGCGGCCAACCAAGCCGAAAGCGGTCTCGACTCGAAACGGGACCGATGACGCGATCCGCCTTGACCCCGAAAGCCAGACTCTCATCGCCACCCTGCTCGCACAAACCAGCCGAGAGGGCGCTGCCGACAGCCCAACAGCGCACGGGCCCGGCCATTCTTTCGCTAATACAAAGGGTTATCGCACGAAGTTGATGTGCGCAACCCTCGTGCTCAGCAACACCCTTAGCCCAGTTGATACGCGCACATACAGACGTCGCGCGCCTGCGGCGCCCATAGCTGGCGCCGTGCCTTCGCGTCTCAATTCTGGAGACGCAATCAAACGCCGGGCGATATCACTTGCGTGACGTGACGGACACGAGCGACTCCAACTCGTCGCGAACCATGCCCACCTCACCCTTCTCCAGATAACTCAAAGCCTTGAGCAGGCGCTCGTGCAGCACGCGAGCCTGCGCCTCGCGGCGCGCTCGAAAACGAGCCTGACGCTGCGCGCCAGTGAGAGGGCTCTCCTTGCGAGGGCGGCCGCGACTGCGCGTGAAGGTAAGGGGCAAAGGAAGAGTGCCGGGATCGCGAGTGTCGACCATGGTTCGAGGCTCCTGGGTGGCTTGCGCCTATTTTAAGTTACCTAACGAAAAATGCAAGCAAAATGAGCCGGAGTTTCGGAAAAAATTTCTTCTTTATTTGACGCTTAGATGACTTTATTCATGTCGTTTATCTCCATTCGTCCGCAGAGATAAGACGCCGAGGCACGGGCGGCTTGATCCAGCCCGTCCCGAGTCCGGGACGGGCCCTGTTACGTGACATCCAAAGGTGCGCGGCCGCCCTCCGCGGGGCATGGGCACCGCGTTACGTGACCGGACCTCTACCCAGCGACTGGCGCGCGGCCGGCGGGGATGGCTGGGCAAACGGAGCGCGGGGGCGCAGAGACAGCGGGCGCCCGGCTAGATTTTGTAAACGCCAGTCGCGGATACCGTAACGAGGCTTTTGCTATAGGAAGGCTCCGCTTCCCCGGCAAAGGATCTGGCATGCCCCGTCGCACCCTCCTCAAGCTCGTCCTGACTGCCTCGCTGTGCATCGCGCTGATGCCTGCAAGCGCCGCGCCCGCGACCGACGCATCGCACTGGGTCGCCGCCTGGGGAGCCGCGATGGACTTGCCTGGCCCCAGGGTCGCCGACCAGACCGTCCGGCAGATCGTGCGAGTCAGTGCTGGCGGATCGTCCGTGCGGGTGCGCTTGTCGAACC
Source organism: Dyella sp. (assembly GCA_039594095.1). GTDB lineage: Bacteria > Pseudomonadota > Gammaproteobacteria > Xanthomonadales > Rhodanobacteraceae > Dyella_D. Next base: position 14,848 of record JBCNOA010000067.1, on the reverse strand, counting down.
TGTTCGGCGCGGGGCCGGTCACCCTGGGACCGGTCCATGTGGCACTGCGGGCACAAGGCGTATCCATCGTGCCCGGCAGCGACCATGCGCTCCTTTTCGGCGGCCGCCCCACAGTGACCATTCCCAAGGGCGAAAGCGTGCTCAGCGATGCCGCGACCATGGATATCAAACCGCTGCAGGAGCTGGCGGTAAGCCTCTATGCGCCCGCCGGCACACCCGGCCCTTCCACCATCCATAACGCGGGCATCGCCACCGCCTATCTGACCGAAACCGGGGATGCGACGGCGAGCACGACCTTCCCGGGCACTGAAGTCAATGGCAGCCGCTTTTTCCTGGAAAGCATCGAACTGGCAGGCACCGCCGAACGCCACACGGTCGTGGCCTTCGGCGACTCGATCACCGACGGCGTCGGCGCGCGGCCGGACGTGTACGAACGCTGGCCGGACCACTTCGCCGAGCGACTGCGCGCCGATCCCCGCCTGGCCGGCGTGACCGTGGTCAATTCAGGCATCGGCGGCAACCGCATCCTCAACGACGGCCTTGGCCCCAACGCGCAGGCTCGCTTCGATCGCGACGCGCTGGACAAGCCCGGCGCGCGCTGGGTCGTGCTGCTGGAAGGCATCAACGACATCGGCGGCTCAGGACAACCGGCCAGCCCCAAGGACGACGTCTCCGCGGAACAGATCATCGGCGGCATGAAAGCGCTGATCGCCCGCGCGCACGCCAAGGGCGTGAAGATCTACGGCGCGACGCTCACCCCGTTCGGCGGTGCGGGTTGGCCGTATCACTCGTCGCGTAACGAAAAGAAACGGGAGGCCGTGAATGCGTGGATCCGGAACGGCGGCGCTTTCGATGGCGTGGTGGACTTCGACCAGGCCATCCGCGACCCCGCCCGCCCCGACCACATGCTGCCCGCCTACGACAGCGGCGATCACCTGCACCCCAACGGCGCGGGCTACGAAGCCATGGCGAAAGCCGTCAACCTCGACTGGTTCCGCCAATAACGGCCGCGTTACGTCACGCCACGCCATGAAACCCGCGTCCTCTCCCTGCCGGGGAGAGGGCCGAGGAGAGGGGCGCCTGCGAGGCACGCCCCTGCTCCGCGAACTCGCATCTCCATCCCTCCCCGTATTCGTACGTAACGAAAAACCTCAACGTCGCATGGACTCGGCCTCCACCGCCGCAGCCTCCAGCGCATCCTCTAGCCGATCGTTACCCCAGTACATCTGGCTACCGACGAAGAACGTCGGCGCCCCGAAAATACCCTTGCGCATCGCCGCCTCCGTCCGCTCGCGCAAGCGCAGCTTCACCTCGTCGCCGGCTGCCTCGCGCAGCAGTTCGTCCAATGGCGCTCCCAGCCCGGCCAGCGCTTCGCGCACGGCCTCCGGGTGGTCGATGTCGCGGTCGTCGCCGAAATTCATGCGCATCATCCGTCGGCAATATTCACCCATCCACGGCTGCTCTTCGCCCAGCAGCGCGACTCGCATCGGCAGCAGCGCGCGGCGCGGGAACTGGCTGGGGTGCGTCCATGGCAGGCCGTACTTGCGGCATTGCCGCGGCATGTCCTGCCACACGTACTCGCCCTTGGCTTTCTGCAGCACGAAAGGCGAACTCTCCCAGCCCATCGCCTTGAAGATGGGCCCCAGCAGGAACGGCCGCCACACCAGCCGTACACCGCGCGCGGCGGCCAGCTGCTCGATACGCATCACCGACAGATAACTGTAGTTGCTGCCGAATTCGAACCAGCACTCGATCATGGAAGACTCTCCACAGGTCAATCGAACAGCACCAGGCAACGCGCCTCGATGCTCAGTCGTGGCGGCGCGCCGGCGGGCGCGTCGGGATGGGCGAACGCGGCATGCGGCACGAGTCGCGCGACGCCGCTCCATCGCGAGTCGTACTGCTTGAAGACCAGTACCTCATGGCGATCCATGCCGGGGTAATACCACCAGCGGTGCCGCTGCGATGGGAGGACCACATAGATTTCCCCGGTCCTGCGCGGATAGCGCACCTCGGCCTCGACCAGGTCGGACGCGTCGATACCGCGCGCATCGCATACCGCCAGCGGCGTATCGAGTACCGGCCCGCGCAGCGAACGCCAGAGATTGACGATGCAATAGCGCGCATTCGCGCCGGTATCGGCACCCTCGCCCAGTACCATGGCTAGGCGCCGGCGGCCGGAACGCTCCGTGTAGTCGTTGTGGATGCGCGCATTGGGCGCCGCGGTCTGTCCGCGCGCCGCCCGGCCGAAATCGAGCTCGCCGGCCTGCATGTTCTCGCGCACGAGATGGTCGAATACATAGGCACGCTGCCCGCCCGTGGCGGCAAGCGCCAGCGCCTCCAGTTCGGGGTAATAGATGCGTCGGATCTCGTCTTCGTCGCCGTGGTCGCGCAGGGCGGTCGGCGCATCCCATAGCTCGAACCCTTCACGATGGACCGAAGGCCGGTGATCCCACCGGCGTGCATCGCCGATGTCGACCGTTCGGGCCTCGTAGCGGGCGCTTTCCCATGGCGTACCCGGCGGCGGCTCGAATGCGTAGTGCACCGGCGCGCGTTCGCCCGGTGCGAGATAACTGAGCGCCGCACGCACCGTCGGCGGCGACGGCGGTGCGGCGATGGCGAAGGCGCGAGTCATAAGGGCTTCCGACCAAGAGGGGCCCTTAGTGGACGCCGCCGCCCTTTCTCGCCTCAAGCGCAAAGTCTGCCTCATTGACATGCGTCTGGCGCATGTCAATGTTCAACGGCGGCGAAGCGCCGATCCATCCGCGCCCGCCTCTTCGACTAGCCATTCCGCCACGGCCCGGACCTTGTCTGACGGCGACGCCTCGGCCCGGATCAGCCAGTAGGCGTGATCGGTGCCGGATGGAGGGCGCGGCGCATCCAGTGCGCGCAAGCGGCGCTCGTCGAACCACTGCCCCAGCAGCGGAACGCGCCCTAGCGCAACGCCCTGCCCCGCGGCGGCGGCATGCACGACCTGGTCGTACTGGTTGAAGCGCAGCACCGCCTTGGGCCGCGCCTTCCAACCGCGGGCATCGAGCCAAGCCCGCCACTGCAGCCACGGACGCCGGTCGTCTTCGTATTCGAGCAATACCTGCCCGTCCAAATCGGCAGCGCCGCGCCAGCGGCGCACGCCCGGCGCCGGCCGGGTGACCGGCACCAGCTGCTCGCCGAACAGATGGATCGCGCCCGGCGGTGCATCGGCATGGGCGCAATAGCGGATCGCCAGGTCCACGTTCTCCGCGCGCAAGTCCACTAGCCGGTTGCCGGCCGCCACGCGCAGATCGATCCCCGGGTGGCGCTGCTGGAAGCGGCCCATGCGCGGCAGCAGCCAAAGGCCGGTCACGCCAATGCTCGCGCTCACCGTCACCGGCCTTTGCTCCGGCACGGGCGCCACCGAGGCCAGGGTTTCCTGCAACTGGCGCAGCGCGAGATCCGCGCTGCGGAACAGCCGTTCGCCCTCCGCGGTGAAGGCCAGCGAGCGATGCCCTCGACGCAGAAGCCGGATGCCGAGACGACTCTCCAGCGCCTGCACCTGCCGGCTCACCGCGGACTGGGTCAGGCACAGCTCGGCCGCCGCCTGGGTGATGCTCATGTACCGCCCGACTGCGACGAAACCGCGCAACGGCTCCATCAGGCCATTGAGAGAAAGCAGGTTGTCTGACATGCGCCGTCCTCATGCGAGAACGGCCAGCCTAGCCACGGCCGGGCTGGCGCGGCAAGGCGGCATCTCGATCTGCGCCTGGCGGCGGCCTTATGGATCGTTGATCTGCGTCAATCGGGCCTCCCCTCGATCCCGCGCAGACTGTCGGCCAGACTCACACCGTCATGGATGCCGTATGCCGACGTTCCTGCGGCGCGCGCCCGAAGCGTCGCGGCGCCTGCTTGCCCTGCTTTGCCTGCTTGGCGTATCCGTCTGGATAGCGCCACGGGCTGCCGGCGCGGACGCATCGGACACGTCGTCGCCGAAAGTGGCGATTTTCGTCTATCACCGCTTCGCCGACCGCGTGAACGACAGCATGACGGTGCGCACGTCTACCTTCGCCGCGCAACGGGCCTTCCTGCGCACCCGCGGCTACCGCATCGTGCCGCTGCGCGACGTACTGACCTGGTTGCGCGATGACCGTGCCACGATACCGCCCCGGGCCGTGGTGCTCACCGCGGACGACGGGCATCGCTCCATTTACGACACGTTGCTGCCTATCGCCCGGCAGGAGCGCCTGCCAGTAACGCTGTTTGTCTACCCGTCGGCCATCTCCAATGCCGATTACGCCCTGACCTGGGACCAGTTGCGCACCCTGCGTGCGACCGGCCTGTTCGATATCCAGTCGCACACTTACTGGCACCCTGACTTCAAGACGGAACGGCGCCAACGCAGCCCAGAGGATTACGTCGCCTTCGTCGACTTCCAGCTGGTCCGCTCCAGGGACACACTGGAACGCGAGCTCGGTACGCCCGTCGATCTGCTCGCCTGGCCATTCGGCATCCAGGACGCGCAGCTGCGCGACCGCGCGACGCGAGCCGGCTATGTCGCCGCGTTCACGCTGGAGGCACGGCTCCTACACCGCGGCGACGCGACCATGGCCCTGCCTCGTTTTCTGATCACGGATGCCGTGACACCCACCGTCCTGGCTCGCCTGCTGGGCGAGCGGAATGTCCGTCCGGCTCCGGCCAGTTCGCCATGAAACGTGCTTCCGGTCTTTTGATCCTATTGCTAGCCATCGCGACGAATGCCTTGGCGCAGACATCGCAAGTCACGGTCATCGACGCGGCCACCCATGGACCGATCCCCGGCGCCATCGTTACCGTGGACGGCATCGAAGGACGCGCCGACGCCAACGGCACGTTCGCCCTGCCTGCGGGCGCCAAGCAGTTGTTCGCCCGGGCGCCGGGATATCGGCGACCGGAAGAAGCCTTGCGGATCGATGCGCCCGCCACCGTCGAGCTGCAGCCGTTCCAGCCACGGGCCGTGTACCTCTCCGCTTATGGCGTGGCCCATGCGGGGTTGCGCGATGCGGCGATATCGCTGAAGGAAAGTCACGGCATCAATGCCCTGGTCGTCGATCTCAAGAGCGACCGCGGCCAGACGCCGTATGCCAGCGCGGTCCGCGAGACGTCGGGCGCCGCCCGTTTCGCGCCGCCCTCGCCACATGCCGAGCTGGACAGGCTGGTGCCCGAGCTGCATCGGCAGGGCTTTTATCTGATCGCGCGCATCGTGGTGTTCAAGGACGATCCGCTGGCTTCCGCCCACCCGGAGTGGGCCGTGCGCGACGCCGCCGGCCGACGATGGGAGGACCGCGAGCATCTGCAGTGGGTCGATCCGTTCCTGCGCGAAGTGTGGGACCACAACCTCGCCATCGCGGAGGAGGCGGCCAAGCTGGGCTTCGACGAAGTGCAGTTCGACTACGTGCGCTTTCCCGATGCGGGCGCACCGCATTTTTCCCAGCCGAGCACGCGCAGCAGCCGCGTCGAGGCAATCGACGGTTTCCTGCGTGCGGCGCGCGAGCGCCTGGCACCGTACAACGTCTTTCTCGCCGCCGACATCTTCGGCTACGTCTGCTGGAACACCGACGACACGTCCATCGGCCAGCAACTGGAAGCGCTCGCTCCGTCGCTGGATTACCTGTCGCCCATGCTTTATCCCTCCGGCTTCACCTGGGGCCTGCCCGGCCAGGCCAATCCCATGCGCGATCCCGGCCGCATCGTCAGCCGCTCTCTTGCCGAAGCGAAACGCCGCACCGGGCTGCCGGGCGTGCGCTTCCGACCCTGGCTGCAGGCGTTCCAGGACTATGCCTTCGACAAGCGCGAATTCGGTGCCGCGGAAATCGGCGCGCAGATCCGGGCGGCGGAGGCGCAGGACACGGACGGGTGGATGTTGTGGAATCCGCGGAATCGCTACGACGCCGGCGCGCTGCCGGGCGCGGGCACGGTGCCATGACGCGCCGCGCACGCGTCTGCTGCGAGGATGGCCGCACTCCATCGCCCCTGGATGCCATCGCGCGAGGTGATGCATGAACGACGACGCTCCTCGTCCGCCGCCGGCCGCCCGCGATGCGGATGCGGACGATGCCGCGCGCGTAGTCCGCAACCGGCTCTTCGACGACATCGCTGTGGGGGACGAGGCGTCGATCGAGCGCACCTTGACCGCCGCGGACCTGCGCCTGTTTGCAGCCCTCTCTGGCGAGGCGTATCCGCGCGCGGAAGGCGATGCCTCGATCGACGCATACGGCCTGATCGCAGATGGCATGTGGAGCGCAGCACTGCTGACCGCCATTCTGGGCACGCGGCTACCCGGCCCCGGGGCGATCTACGCGGGGCAGACCTTGCGCTTCCTTGCTCCGGTGCATGTCGGCGACACCTTGAATGTTCGGGTGAAGGTCACCGCGCGCGATGCGGCCAGCAAGCGCATCACCCTCGCATGTACCGGTTCCGGCCGGAATGGCGAGCTCGTTTTCGACGGCGAAGCGCAGGTCATCGCCCCCGCCCTGCGCATCGAGCTGCCGCGCACCACCTTGCCCGACGTGCGTCTGTCCGATGGCGCCGGCAACGCGCTACTGGATGCCGCGCGCCGCCTCGGCCCGGTGCGCGTGGCGATCGCGCACCCCTGCGACGAGCCCAGCCTCTCCGGCGTTATCGATGCCGTACGCGCCGGCCTGATCGAGCCGGTGCTAGTAGCGCCACGCGCAAAGCTCGAGGCCGTGGCGCGCCAAGCGGGGCTAGATCTGACTGGCCTCCCCATCGAAGACGTCCCGCACAGCCACGCCGCAGCGGCGCGCGCCGTCGAGCTGGCGGGCGACTGCAAGGTCGAGGCGCTGATGAAGGGCAGCCTGCATACCGATGAACTGATGGGCGCGGTGGTGGCGCACGGTTCCCCGCTGCGCACCGGACGGCGCATGTCGCACTGCTATCTCATGCATACGCCGGCCTATCCGCGTCCTTTCATCATCACGGACGCAGCCATCAACATCGCGCCGGACCTGGACGCCAAAGCGGACATCGTGCGCAATGCGGTGGAGCTGGCGAACGTGATCGGCGTGGCGCATCCGCGCGTGGCCATTCTCGCCGCGGTGGAAACCGTGAACGTGCGCATGCAGGCCACGCTCGATGCGGCCGCGCTGTGCAAGATGGCCGATCGCGGCCAGATCGCCGGTGCGACGCTGGACGGACCGCTGGCGTTCGACAACGCCATTTCCGCCGCCGCGGCACGCATCAAAGGCATCGCTTCGCCGGTGGCCGGACTGGCCGACGTGCTGGTGGTACCGGACCTGGAGAGCGGCAACATGCTGGCCAAGCAACTCGAATACCTGGGCGGCGCCTCCAGCGCAGGCATCGTGATGGGCGCGCGGGTGCCGATCGTGCTCACCAGCCGTGCCGATTCGCGCGAGACCCGCGTGGCATCTTGCGCCGTGGCAGCGCTGGTCGCGCACAGCCATCGGGCGCGCACGCCATGAAGGACTGGGTGGCGGCGCTCAACTGCGGCTCGTCGAGCATCAAGTTCGCGCTGTTCGATGCCGCATGCTCGCCGCTCCCACGCCAACCGGCATGGAGCGGCAAGGTGGAAGGCATCGGCGGCGCCAACGCCACCTATCAGGACAGCGCAACGGCCGCCACGCCGATCGCCCTGGAGCAGGTCGACCCCTACCACGCCGCGCTCGCCCACATCCGCGAGCGGATGAGCGCGCGTGTGGGGAGTGGGCAACTCCTGGCCGTCGCGCATCGTGTCGTTCATGGCGGCACGAAATATTTCCAGCCCGTACGCATCGACGCTCGCGTGCTGGCCGACCTGCGCGGTTTCGTTCCCCTCGCCCCGCTGCATCAGCCGTTCGCGCTGGAGGCGATCGACGTGCTGCTGCGCGACCGTCCTGACATGGCACAGGTCGCCTGTTTCGACACGGCGTTCCATCACACCTTGCCGGACGTGGAAAAGGCGCTGCCATTGACGTACGAGGCCTGGGAGCGCGGCGTGCGCCGCTACGGTTTTCACGGGCTCTCCTACGAATACCTGTCCATCGCGCTGGCCGAACGCTACGGCGCGCACGCGCGCGGACGCACCGTCTGCGCGCACCTGGGCAGCGGCGCGAGCTTGTGCGCCATGGACGACTTGCGCAGCGCGGCCACCACCATGGGATTCTCCGCGCTGGACGGCCTGATGATGGGCACGCGCTGCGGCACGCTCGACCCTGGCGTGGTGCTGTACCTACTGGAAAGCGAAAAGCTGGACGTGCACGCGCTGGGGCAACTGCTCTACCACCGCACCGGACTGCTCGGCATGTCCGGCGTGTCGTCCGACCCGCGCGAATTGCTGCCGCGCGAGACCGCCGACGAACGCGTCGCCCTGGCGCTGTCGATGTACGTGCGCCGCATCGTGCGCGAGATCGGCGCCTTAGTCGCCGTGCTCGGCGGGCTGGACATGCTGGCGTTCTCCGCCGGCATCGGCGAACACAACCCGGTCATTCGGGAGCGGGTCTGCCATGGACTGGCGGCGTTCGGCATCGTGCTGGACGACGCGGCAAACGCCGCCGGCGCGCCGGTGATTTCCTCGCCCTCCAGCCGCGTGCGGGTCGTCGTCGAACCGACCAACGAGGAGTGGATCGCCGCGCGCGACGCGCTGGCGGTCGTGCAGCGAAACCCGCGCTAGGCCAGATGCCGCCTGCCGCAGCCCAGACAGGTGCGGTGCCGTCCCCAAGGGCCGTTGCGTACCCTTCCCAGCAGGCATCCGCAGACATAGCAAATGGCCATCCGTCCTCGGCGCCATCGCAGCAGGCGGCCGGCCTGGGCGGCATACAGGACCACGCTGGCCGTTCCGCCGGCCACGATCAGACAGGAGGCGAGATCCCACGCCGTAGCGCCCGCCCGGCTCGATCCGCCCAGCCACGACTGCGCCGCCCAGGCGAACAAGGCGCCGCAGCATGCGGGCAACAAGCAGGGCGCCATCAGGCGCAGGCACATCCGGTCGACGTACGACATGGCGAGTTCTCCGGGGACGAGCCGGCAAGCGTCGCCGAGGCGCATCTCACCGCGTGAGACCGCTCAGCTCATCTCGAATAGAGACCATGAAAGCCGTAGCCCACGTGCAACTGCCTATAGCAGTGACGTGCGACAAGCCGGCGATGCCCGCCCGTCCGAAGCTGTGCCGATGCATGAGATTGGGTGTACCGGACATACGAGCGCATGGACATCGCAAAGCTTCTTTGTGCCGCGAAACGTCACTTCGCTTGACGCAACGGCCGTGTCACGTACGTCACACGGCGCCCCGGTGCTATGGCCGGCCTTTGAAAGCGTTTACGCCCAACCTGTTTTGCAAGGTGACGTAGTTCTCGCATTGGCCAATGCGCATCAATTTCACGCATCTTTGACTTAAATAAACGCCATGGACGTAGAAAACGTGATCTGACGCACGCAGCCGCACCACATTTGGCCCGCGCCATGCTTTTCCTGCTTCAGCAAGGCCAAGGCCTTGCCCGCAGAAGGGGGAAGCACATGGAACAGATCGTCGAATGCCTGATTGCCGGAGGCCCGCAGCATGGCCTGGTGCGCCGGCAACTATGGGACCCGGAATGTCCGGCACCGCCCGTATTGGCGGCCAATGACGGCGAGCTATGCACCGCGGCCGCCCGGCGTCCCGCCGGTCCGTGCAACAACCGTTTCCTGCTGCTGCACCCGCGCGCCACCGGCCCGCAGATCCTCGCCATGATGGCGATACTCACCGCGCAGGCGGCGACCACCTACATCTCGCTGAGCCACTGAACCGGCGCCGCTCAACAGGCCGCGCCGGCTCAGGCGGAGATGTGCATCAACACGGCCTTGTCGATCGTGCGCATCAGTTCCGCGCGGCCGTAGGGTTTGGACAACCGCACCACGTGTGCGGCCAGATCCTTCGGTGTCTCCGAATAGCCGGACGCCAGAATCGCCGGCAGCTGCGGCCACTGCGCATGCACCTGGGCGAGCAACTGATGGCCTTGCACCCCCGGCATCATCTGGTCGGTGATCAGCAGATCCACTTCCACCCCGCTGAACAGCGCCTCGAGCGCTTCGCTGGCCGAGGCCATTTCGTAGGTCAGATGGCCGATGTCTTCCAGAACCGCGGCGGTCGTGGCGAGGATCAGCGGATCGTCGTCCACCAGCATCACGCGTAGCTGACCATGGCGCGACGGTTCATCCATCGGCGTCGAAGGCTGCTCGGCGTGCTGCTCGGAGGGTGCCACCGGCAACCATATCTCCGCGCGCGTACCCTTGCCGACCTCGCTCTTCAGCACCAGCCTTCCACCCGACTGCTCGGCCAGCCCATGCACCATCGACAGGCCGAGGCCGGTGCCTTTGCCGGTGCCCTTGGTCGTGAAGAACGGTTCGGTGGCGCGTTCGAGCGTTTCCGGATCCATGCCATGTCCCTCGTCCCCCACGGCAAGGCACACGTATCGGCCTTCCGGCAAGCCGATCGCATGTCCTTCGCCGACCTGGATGGACTCGGCCGAGATACGAATGCGTCCCCCATGTGGCATCGAGTCGCGCGCGTTCATCACCAGGTTGAGCAGCGCCAGCTCCAGCTGGTTGCCGTCCACCATCACGCGTTCCAGCGACATGGGAAAGGCCATGTCGATGGCGATCACCGAACCGAGCGAACGCTCCATCAGGCTGGCGATGTTGCGCACCAGCGGGCGCACGTCCAGCGCGGATGGCCGCAGTTCCTGGCGTCGCGCGAAAGCGAGCATGCGCTTGGTCAGCGATGCGCCGCGCTCGGCGCCGGACAAGGCGTTCTTGAGCAGGGCCAGGCCCTGCGGATCGTGCTGCAGCCGCTTGTTGAGCAATTCCAGGTTGCCGATGATCGCCATCAGCAGATTGTTGAAATCGTGCGCGACCCCGCCGGTGAGCTGGCCGACCGCCTCCATCTTCTGCGCATGGAACAGGGCCTCGCGCGTCTGCGCGAGCTCCTCCTCCGCTTCGCGCTTGGCGGTGATGTCGCGCGTGATCTTGGCAAAGCCGATGTGCCGGCCGTGATCGTCCAGGATGCGGTCGATGATGATGTGCGCCCAGAACCGGCTGCCATCCTTGCGCACGCGCCAGCCTTCGTTCTCGAACCGGCCCAGCCGCGCGGCGGTGGCCAGGCCCTTGGCGGGCAGGCCCTGAGCGCGGTCCTCGTCGGTATAGAAGGTGGAGAAGTGCTTGCCGATGATCTCGCGCGGCGCGTAGCCCTTGATGCGCTGCGCGCCCAGGTTCCAGCTGGAGACGTTGCCTTCCGGATCGATCAGATAGATGGCGTAGTCGGTCACGCCCTGCACCAGGATGCGGAATTGCTCCTCGCTGCGCCGCAGGTCTTCTTCGGCCTGTTTCCGTTCGGTCAGGTCGCGCGTGAGCACCGCGTACCCGGCCCGCTCGCCATCGTCGCCGAAAGCCGGATCGATCGTCACCTTGGCCCAGAAGCGGCTGCCGTCCTTGCGCAGCTGCCAGCATTCGGATTCGTGGCGCCCGCATTCGATCGCACGGGCGAGCATCGCCGCTGGCAGCCCCTCTGCGCGGTCTTCGGGAACGAAAAAGGTCTCGAAACCAGCGCCGAGGATATCCTCCGCGCCGTAGCCTTCGCAGCGTTCCGCCCCCCTGTTCCAGCTTCGCACCGCTCCGTCGGTGTCCAGCGTATAGATGGCGTAATCGATGACGGAGTCCACTAGCAGTCTGTACTTGTTGTCTTCGATAAGGGGCATGCGGCCGCCACAGGTTTCGCATCTCATGCGTCCCGGAAGCATAGCCACGGTCACGCGCAAGACAAAGGTCCACGCACCGCAGCTGCGGCGCCCATGAGTCTCGCGAGCATTCGGCGCGGTTGTCGCCAGCAGCCGACACGGAAGTCGACCCGAAAAACCGGCATGGTCTGGTGCCAGCAAGCCGCCGAGAACGCGCCAAACAAATGAAGCCTAATCACGCGGAAGTGATGGCGATGTGACACGCGCATGCTCGCATGTGTCACGCGCGTGTCCGCACAACACGCCATGGCTCGCAACGCGTCGAACGCGCTGCACCGCGTCAACGAACTGATCCATGTGCGGTTCACGGCGCGCCACTCACGCACTCTTCGATACTGCAGTCACGAGCCTGGCGACGTGTCCGGTCCATGCGGCACGCGCGAAGGAAGGTCCGGCGGAGAAGTGGCATGTCGAGCAGCGCCTGCTTTCACGAAATGCATGTCCGCGCTACACGCGTGCTTGATCGAAACCTGCCTAGCCTGAGGCTGCCGGACGTTTACGCGTCCGCACTCCCCGATACCCCTAGCCCGGCACCCGGCCGTTCGCGCGGAACGGCCGCGGCGTCCTACGCGAGATAGAGCACCATGCCCATTCAGCACAAGGATCCCCTGCTCTCCCATCGTCACGGCGAACCACTGGCCCGGCGCGTGCTGACGGACCGTCACCGCCATGCGCGGCCGGCGCGCATCGCCACGCCGGCGGCGTCGCCGCGCGTGCTGTTTGTCACCACGGAGATGACGGACTTCGTCAAGACCGGCGGCCTCGGCGATGTGGCTGCGGCGCTGCCGCGCGCGCTGCGATCCATGCTCGACATCCGTGTGCTGCTTCCGGCATACCCCAGTGTGCTCGACAAGGCGCGCTCGATCGTGTGGGAAGGACGCACCGAGGCCTACGCCGGGCTGCCGGCTTCCGAGATCGGCCGCATGCAGACCGAAGACGGATTGACCATCTACGTGCTGCGGCAACCGGCGCTGTTCGAACGACCCGGTTCGCCTTATGTCAGCCCGGTCGGTGCCGATTGGAGCGACAACGCGCTGCGCTTCGCCACGCTCTCCATGGCCGCCGCGCAGATCGCCGCCGGCGAAGCGCACCTGGCGTGGCGTCCCGAACTGCTGCATCTCAACGACTGGCCCACGGCCTTGGCCGCAGCCTATGCCCAGTGGACGCGGCGGCCGGTGCCGAGCGTGCTGACTCTGCACAACCTCGCTTATCAGGGTTATTTCCCGCTGGCACTGCGCGGCCTGCTGGGGATTCCAGCGCGCGCGACCGAAGCGGAGGCGCACGGCCAGCTCTCGCTCCTGCGCGCGGGCATCGCGCACGCCGACCATCTCAGTACCGTGAGCGAGAGCTACGCGCGCGAAATCACCGAAGGTGCCCACGGCATGGGCCTGCATCAACTGCTGCAGAAGAAAGCCGCCCAAGGCCGGCTCACGGGCATCCTCAACGGCATCGACGACAGTTGGAACCCGTCCATCGACCCGGCGCTGCCGGCCCCGTTCACCCCGCACCGCACCGAAGCGCGCGCCGACACCGCGCAGCGGGTGCGCGTGGAGATGGGCCTGCGCGAAAGCCGCGGACCGCTGTTCGCCATGGTCGCCAGGCTCGTGCACCAGAAAGGCGTGGACATGGTGTGCGAGGCCGCGCCCCAGATCGTCGCCGCCGGTGGTCAGCTGGCCTTGATCGGCTGCGGCGACCCGGGCATGGAGCGCGAAGTCGCGCGCCTGGCGCGCCGCTTCCCGGGGCGGATCGCTGCGCACATCGGTTTCCGCGACGCGCTGGCGCGCCGCTTGTTCGCCGGCTCCGACTTCCTGTTGATGCCCTCGCGCTTCGAGCCGTGCGGCCTCAGCCAGATGTATGCGCAGGCCTACGGCAGCCTGCCGATCGCCTATGCCACCGGCGGCCTGCTGGATACGGTGGAGGACGGCGTCACCGGGCTCCTGTTCCGCGAACCGACCGTGGCGGGCCTGCGCAACGCCTTGCAACGCGCCTTCCGCATCCATGAGGAGTCGCGCCTGCTCTCCGCCATGCGCCGCGCCGCCATGCTGCAACGGCACGACTGGGGCCGCTCTGCACGCGCCTACGCCGCGCTCTACGCCTCGGCGATGCCGCACCGCGTCGCGGCAGCGTGAGCCCATGGAACAGCCTTTCGGAAACGCCGCCACGCCCGAAGAGACTCACGACGACTTCCGTGCCGGCGCATTGCTGGCCGCAGGCCGCCATCACGATCCTTTCGCCTGGCTGGGCCCGCATCGCGAAGGGGACGGATGGGCCGTGCGCGTATGCGCGCCCGGTGCGCTGAGCGTGGAAGTGCTGCACGCGGACGGCAAGCTCTGGGCGCAGGCACTGCAGGTGCTGGCCGACGGTGTCTTCGTCGCGCGCGGCCGTCACCTGCCCGCCGACTATCGGGTGCGACTACGCTGGCCCGCCGGCGAACAGGTCTCGGCCGATCCGTATGCATTCGGCCCGCTCTTGGACGAATCGACGCTGGACCAGTTCCACTGCGGCCGGCTGCTCCGGCCGGCGGACGTGCTCGGCGCGCATCCGATGCGCCTGGGCCACGTCGACGGCGTTCGCTTCGCCGTATGGGCGCCGAACGCGCGGCGCGTTTCGGTCGTCGGCGACTTCAACGGCTGGGACGGCCGGCGCCACCCGATGCGCTGCCGCCACGTCGCGGGCGTATGGGAAATCTTCCTGCCGGGCGTGGAGCCGGGCGCTCGCTACAAGTACGAACTGTTGGACCGCCATGGGCATCGGCTACCGCTGAAGGCCGATCCATACGCGCGCCGAATGGAACACCCGCCCGCATCGGCTTCGGTGGTGGCCGCGCCGCCTCGCGTCAAATGGCACGACGCGCGCTGGATGGAGCGCCGTGCGCAGCACGCGCGGCGCGACGCGCCGGTGTCGATCTACGAAGTGCACGCGGCCTCGTGGCGCCGCGCGGACGACGGCTCGCCCTACGACTGGGCCCGGCTCTCGCACGAGCTGATTCCTTACGTGCAAGAACTCGGGTTCACCCACATCGAGCTGTTGCCGGTCAGCGAGCATCCGTTCGGCGGCTCCTGGGGCTACCAGCCGGTCGGCCTGTATGCGCCGACCGGCTGGTAGCCCCAGGAGCC
>JBCNOA010000066.1:0-18061 GCA_039594095.1 Dyella sp. | reverse complement strand
GTGCCGAAGTTCAAGGTGAATGCCGACGGCTCGCTCGGTGCGCGCAACACCGTCGCGGCCAGCAACATCGAGCACAAGATGGGCCTGCGCGGCTCCGCCACCTGCGTGATGAACTTCGACGACGCCGAGGGTTACCTGATCGGCCAGCCGCACAAGGGCCTGGCCGCGATGTTCACCATGATGAACGCCGCGCGCCTTGGCGTGGGCGTGCAGGGTCTGGCGCTGTCCGAGCGCGCGCTGCAGAACAGTGTGAACTATGCGCGCGAACGTCTGCAGGGCCGCGCACTGTCGGGTCCGAAGTTCCCGGAGAAGCCCGCCGACAACCTGCTGGTGCAGCCGGACGTGCGCCGCATGCTGCTGACTCAGCGCGCCATCGTGGAAGGCTCGCGCGCACTGCTGCTGTACACCTCGCTGCAGACCGACGTGGAAGCACGCGGCGCCGACGAGGCCACGCGCAAGAACGCCGGCGAGCTCGTCGCTTTCCTGATCCCGATCGCCAAGGGCCTGGTCACGGAGCTCGCCCAGGAAGCGACCAAGGAAGCGCTGCAGGTATACGGCGGCCACGGCTACATCGTGGAGAGCGGCGTGGAGCAGTTCGTGCGCGACGCCCGCATCATCACGCTGTACGAAGGCACCACCGGTATCCAGGCGGCGGACCTGCTGGGGCGCAAGATCCTCCAGCTGCAGGGCGCGGGCTTCAAGCTCTTCCTGCAGGAGATCCAGGTCTTCTGCCAGCAGCACGCACAGGACGCCGCGATGGCCTCGCTGATCGCTCCCCTGGCCAAGACCGCCAAGGAGTGGGCCGACCTGACCCTCGCCCTCGCCCAACGCGTGCAGAGCAATCCGGAAGAGCTCGGCGCCGCCGCGATGGACTATCTGTACTACTCCGGCTACGCCACCCTGGCCTACATGTGGGCCCGCAGCGTGGCCGCCGCGAACGCCGGCAGCCACGCCGAAGCCTTCAAGCAGGCCAAGCGCGACACCGCGTCGTTCTACTTCGCGCGCATGCTGCCGCGCTGCCTGATGCACAAGGCAGCGATCGAGGCGGGCGTGGGAACGCTGCCGGCCATCGCTTGACCTCGGCGAGGTCAGGCACATCGCAGCGTCGGAGTTCTCTGCACTCGCCCCATCTGCACGCTCCGCAAAAAGGCCCGGCTTTCTGCCGGGCCTTTTCGTTCCGGCGGGAAAAAACGCCGCGCGGGACTTCCCTGCCCCTCGTTCCGGGTGTAGAACCGGAGCAGGTTCCCAAGTCCGCCCCAAGCGCATGAGCGATCCCACGTTTCTGATCCGCCTGGCCGAAGACGACGACGACTTCATCCTCGGCCTGGTCCCCCGCTTCGTCGACTTCCACCTGCCCGCGTGGCGCAAGCGCCACGAATGCATCGACGGCATCCGCAAGGATCTTTCCCGCCACCTGGAAGAACAGCCGGCCAACAGCTTCCTGTTCGTCGCCGAGGACGACGACGGCGAGGCGGTGGGCTTCATCCATCTGCAGAAGACGCAGGACTACTTCACCGGGCGTACCAACTGCCACATCTCCGACGTCGCCGTCGCGCAGTCGCACGAAGGCAAAGGCGTGGGGCGTGCGCTGCTCGAGCACGCCGAGTCCTGGGCGCGGGAGCATCGCTGCCACCTGATCACGCTGGCGGTGTTTCCGGGCAACGACCGGGCGCTGAAGATCTACGAAGAGGCCGGCTTCGGCGCCGACCTGCTGCGGATGGCCAAACCGGTACGCTGAACGGCGCGGGCCTTTACGGCGCGCGCGCCGCCGCGGATCGATCCAGGCGCAGATAGCGCACGGCGAGCGCCGGCATCACCAGCAGATTGAGCAGCGTGGAGCTGGCCAGCCCGCCGAGGATCACGATCGCCATCGGGCCCTCCACTTCCCTGCCCGGCTCGCCGTTGCCCAGCGCGAGCGGCAGAAGCCCGAGCGCGGTGACCAACGCGGTCATCAGAATCGGCGTGAGGCGCTCGCGCGCGCCGCGGAGCGCGGTGAAGCGGCTCCAACGCGCGCCTTCCGCCTGCACCAGGTGCTCGTAGTGCGAAATCAGCATGATCGTGTTGCGTGCGGAAATACCGAACAGCGTGACGAAGCCGACCAGCGCGCCGATCGACAGCACGCCGCCGGTCACCCCTGCGGCGATCACTCCGCCCACGAGAGCGAATGGCACATTGGCCAGGATGAGCAGCACGCTGCGCCGGTCGGGAAAGGCCGCCAGCAACAAGGCCACGATGCCCACGCCGGCCAAGCCGCCGTGCAGCAGCAGATCGTGGCGAGCCTGCGTGGCGCCCTCGGCCGCACCGCCGAATTCGGCGTAGTAACCGGCCGGGAAAGTCACCTTCGCGGCCAAGGCCGCCTGCGCCTGCGCCACGAAACCGACGGTGTCGGGGGTGGTCGGGTGCACGGCCAGCACCAGCCGGCGCCGGCCGCCTTCGTGGGATACGTTGGCGCGCCCTTCGAGCAGATCCGTATTGGCCACTGCGGCCAGAGGCACGATCCGCCCCGCGGGGCCGCGCAGCAGCAGATCGCCAGCCGCCTCGGGGTCCTTCTGCGCCGCGGGGTCGACCTGCACCCGGATCCCGATCGGCTGCACGCCGTCGAATGCCTCGCCGACGACCATGCCCTGGTGCGCCATCGCCACCGCGTCGAGCGCGTCGCTCATGCGCAGGCCGTAAGCGGTCAGCCGATCGGGGCGCGGCACGACGCGCAGCGTCGGCTGGGTCGGCGCGTCGGACAAGCGCACGCTGCCCGCTCCCGGCACTTGTTCCACCGTCTGCTTCACTTGCGCGGCGAGGCTGTCGAGTGCGTCGAGATCACTGCCGTAGAGGCTGATCGATACCGGCGCCGTCTCGCCCGACAGCGACTCGCCGATGCGGTCGCCCAGGAACGTCACGACCTCGCCGGCGAAACCCGGATAGCCATCGACCGCCTGCTTCAGCGCATTCTCGATCCGCACCTGTTCGGCCGCGCCCAGCCCCGGCTTCAGCTCCACGTGGAGCTCGCTCTGGTTGGGCGGCCAGCTGTCCTGCACCATCTCCGCGCGCCCGACCTGCTGCGACACGGTGGCGACGCCGGGCACGGCGAGCACGTCCTTGCTGATGTGCTCGCCGACGCGCGTCATTTCCTCGATAGAGATGCCGCTGGGTCCGATCAGCTGGATCACGAAATGACCCTCGCGGAACTCCGGCAGCAGCGCCGCACCGAAGAACGACAAGGCGGCCACCGCCAGTGCCCCCAGCAACAGCGTGGCAGCGAGCAGGGCGCGCCCGTGCGGCAGCACGCGTTCCAGCAGGCGGTGCTGCAGCAGCTTGGCGCGCTTGAGCCAGCGCGGCTCGCGATGGCCCTGCTCCGGGCGCAGCAGGAGCAGGCACAGCGCCGGCGTCACCGTCAGCGCGACCAGCAGTGAGGCGAACGTGGCCAGCAGGAAGGCGCCGGCGAGCGGCGCGAAGAAGCTGCCCTGCAATCCCGGCAACAGCAGGATGGGCAGGAACACCAGGCCTACCACCACCGTCGCCAGTACCACCGGCCGGCGCACTTCCAGCGAGGCGTCGAGAATGACCGCCGCGCGCGACGCCGCGGTGCCGGCCCGGCGCAGGCGACGCATGATGTTTTCCACATCGATGATCGCGTCATCCACCACCACACCCAACGCCACGGCGAGGCCGCCCAGCGTCATCGTGTTGATGGTCCAGCCCAGGTACGGAAACGCCATCACCGCCACGGCCAGCGAGAGCGGGATGCTGAGGAAGGAAATCAGTGCGGTGCGCCAGTCGCGCAGAAACAGCACGAGCACCGCGAGCACCAGCACCGCACCGAACAGCAATGCGCCGCGCATGTTGCGCAGGGCGACCTCGACGAAGGTGGCCGGACGATGCAGCGACGGCACCAGCGTCACGCCTTGCGCGCGCAGCATCGGCTTGAGTTCCTCCAGCGCGGCCTCGACCGCATGGGTGACCTCCAGCGTATTGGCGCCGTATTGGCTATTGAGCGCGACCAGCACGCCGGGCTTGCCCATGATCAGCGAATCGCCGAACTTGGGCGCGGCGCGTTCGGCGACGTCCGCGACATCGCCCAGCGTGACGTTGCGGCCGGCGCGCTGGGTCACGATGGCCTGCGCCAGTTGCGCGGGTCCCTCGAGCGTCCCATCCGCCTCCAGCACGACGCGCTGCGCGGGCGTATCGACGTAACCGGCGCCACGCACGCCGCTGGCCGCGGCGGCAGCGGCTCTAACGTCCTCCAAGGTGAGTCCGAGCGCGGCCAGCCGTTCCGAATGCACGCGTATCTGCCATTCGCGCACGCCGCCGCCGAACACGGTGACGTCGGCCACGCCGCCGACGGCGAGCAGGCGCGGCTTGACGGTCCAGTCCGCCAGGGAGCGCAGCGCCAGCGGATCGAGCTTGTCGCTCACCAGGCCGAACTTCAGCAGGTCCATGGTGGAGGACACCATCGGACTCAGCGTGGGCGCCTGTACGCCTTGAGGCAGGCGTGCCGCGGCCTCGGCCACGCGCTCGGCCAGCAACTGGCGATCGCGGAACGGGTCGCTGCCTTCCTTGAACACCACCGTGACGACGGCCAGGCCCTGGATGGATTGCGAGCGCACCACATCGACGTCGGTGCCGCCGTTGACGGCGTTCTCGATCGGCTGGGTGACTCGCTGTTCCACTTGCAGCGCGGTGAATCCGGGCGATTCGACCTGGATGGTCAGTTCGGCCGGCACGAAATCCGGGAAGACGTCGTAATCGGCGCGGCGCAGATGCGCGGCGCCCACCGCGAGCAACAAAGCGGCGGCCAATGCGACCCACCACGGATGGCGCAGTGCGCCGCGAACGATGAGGGCCAGCATGCTCAGTCGTCTTCCGCGTCGCCGGCCGCCGCCGCGGGCGGCGCGGCGTCTTGCGCGATCAGTGCTTCGGCACCGCGGGACACGACTTTCTCGCCAGGCTTGAACGGTGCACCGACCACCCAGCCATCAGCGGTCATCGCCAGTGCGCTGACGGCACGGCGTTCGAAATGCGTGTCATCGGTCGCCACATAGGCCCAGGCCACGCCGTTCCATCGAACGACCGCCGCGCGAGGCAACAGCACGCCCGACGCGCCCGCACCCGCGCCTTGAAGATTCGCGGTGAGCACCATGCCAGGCGCGAGGTCTGCGCTGTCCGCCGCGACGAGCCAGCCTCCGGCGAGCCCCGAGACACTGCGCGGCATCGGGCCCAACACACGCGCGACCACCTCCTGACCGGCGGCCGGATGCAGCGCCGCGGAGACGGCCTGGAAACCGGGCTTCGGCGCGGCGAGCGGCTCGACCTTGAGCCAGGCCTCGCGGCCGTCCAGCAAGGCATCGACGCGTGCACGCAGCGCGCCGGCATCGAGTACGGCGACGCCGGCGCCCCAATCCATGCGCAACTGCGCGCGGGCCTGCCGAAGCTTCGCCTGGTCGGCGGCGGCCTGCGCGCGCGCAGTCTCGAGCGCCTTGCGCGACATGTTGCCGTCAGCCTCGAACAGCGCCTGCACACGCCGGGCTTCCGCGCCGGAAGCATCCGCGGCAGCCTGTGCCGCTGCGATGTCATCCGCCGCCTTGGCGAGCGTGGATGGATCCAGGACTTCGGCGGTGGCGGGCACGGCAACCGGCGCATGGACGGCATGAAGCTCGGCCAGGGAAAGGCCAAGGCGCGCCTGCACGGCGGCGTCCAGCTCAGTGGCCGAGGCGCTCCCGGCAGCCATCAGGCCGACGGCGAGCAGCGCGAATGCGACAGCATGCCGCCGGAGATCGGCGATGGCGAATCGGCTGACGAACCGATCGGTCAGAGTAAGCGCACGCTCGACAAGAGCGCGCTCGATAAAAGTAGGTTCGATCACGGACTACCTCCGGCTTGCGTAACGTCGGAGGCGCGCACGAGCACCGCCTCTTCACTATCCAAGGGCGAGCGCACGGCATCTTCCAGTGCGCCGAGCGACTGCTGTAGCTGGTCGGCCGCGGCGAGTTGCGTCTGCTCCGCGGCGGCGGTGGCGAGCTGTGCGTTGAGCAGGGCCACGCGGTCGTCTTCGCCGTGCGCGTAGCCGAGCTCCACTTGCCGCTGCAGCCGCCCGGCGGCTTCGCGCCCGTCCCGTGCCGAATCCCACGCTTTGCGCGAGGCGGCCAGACGCCCGACCGCGCCATGGATATCGCTGTCGATGGTGGCCTGCACCGCTTCCACGTGGCGCCCCGCCGCTTCGCGGCGTGCTTCGGCCTCGGCGATCGGCCCCTGGTTCTGGTCGAACACGGGCAGCGAAGCGCTCAGGTTGAATTGCAGCTTGCGCACGCCGTGGTCGTAGGTGTAGCCGGGACCAAGGCTGATCTGCGGATACTGCAGGCGCACCTGTTCATGCAGGTCGGTCTCGCGGCTGGCGTAATCCACCAGCGCACGCTCGAGGTCGGCTCGGGAAAGCATCGCCTGCTGCGCCAACTCGTCGACCTGCCGATCGGGAAGCGCGGCCGGCGCTTCCAGGTCGTCCCAGCGCAAGGCCACGCCATCCAGTGCCTCCGCAGGCAAGCCGATCGTGCGGGCCAGTCGTGCGCGCGCATCGGCGATGCGCTGCGCCGCCGCCGCAGATGCCTGGCGTGCCTGCGCGAGGGTAGAAGCCACCTGCAACACCTCCGCCGGCATGGCCTCGCCCAGCGAACGGCGGCGCTCCAGCGCCGCCTGCAGCGCCGTGGCCTTGGCGACCGTGTCGTCCGCCAGCTCACGCTGGCGCTCGCCGAGCAGCACGTCGGCCAGCGCGGTGCGCAGCGCGCGGCGTACGTCCCACACCTTTTCCGCATAGTCCAGGCGCGCGCCGCGCACGCCCGCATCGGCCAGGTCGGCGCGCAACCGCCTGTGCAGCGCGGTATCGATCAGCCAGCTGGTGCTCACGCCCCACAGCCAGGGGCTGCTGCCCGCCTGGTCGCTCGCATAGCGCTCCAGCGCAAGACCCACCGTGGGATTGGGCAAGGCTTTCGCGGTGCGCACCGCGGCATCCGCCTCGGCCAGATGCGCGCGGGCCTCGGCAAGATCGGGATTCAGGGCGAGCGCGGCCAGCAGCAGTTCCGCGCGGCCGTAACGCGCGGGCGGCCACGCCACACCCGTCTTCACGAGCAACGGGTGCAGCCGCTCGGCGAGCGCCGGATCGTCCAGTCGACGCGCTCTCCATTGCGCGGCGGTCTGAGCGGGATCGATGGGCCTGGCCTGGTAATGCGCGCAGCCGGCGAGCATGGCGAGCGTGGCAACGCTCAGCACGTGGAACCAACAGGAGCGAAGCCGGGGAACATGTCGCATGCCGGCATTGTGTGCGGCGCGACTTACACGGTCCTTAGAAATCGCGCGGCACTGGAAAGCGGCGCCGGAGCTCGGAGCCCGCATCGAAGAACGCTCGATGCCGGGGCGGCCTTCCCGCCGGCAAACCGCTTTCCTCGGAGGGCGATACAAGGCCGATGCGCCGGAGGGAAAACGTGGTCCGCGATAATTTGCGGCACCCGCACATCGAAGTGGGCCCACGATTACAGCGCAATGACGGACAAATGACCAGATATTGACGCAACGCAACATCGCACATAGCCTCGGACTGTCGCAGCCCTGGGGAGGATCTGCTGCGACGCAAGACCAGGCAAGGAGCCCGTCACTGACTGCCTGACCGGGGAAACCACCAATGACCAAACGACTCAAGCGGCGCCTGCCGGCGGCCGCCCTGCTACCCCTTTGCTGTATTGCCCTCGTCGCCACCGCGGCCTGGGCCGATGACAAACCCGCCGAACCGGCATCGCCCGAAAAAGCCAAGCAGCTCCAGCAAGTCGTGGTCACCGGAACGCGCAGCACCGACCGCACCGCTTCCGAATCCCTCGCACCGATCGACGTACTGACCCCCGCGGATCTCAACGCCACCGGCAGTACCGACCTGGCCAGCGCCCTGAGCACCCTGCTCCCTTCGCTGGACTTTCCCCGCCCCGCCATCAACGACGGCAACGACGCGATCAGGCCCGCGAGCCTGCGCGGCATGTCGCCGGACCAGGTGCTCGTATTGGTGGACGGCAAGCGGTACCACACCACCAGTCTGGTCAACTACAACTCGTCCATCGGACGCGGCTCCGCGCCTGTCGATCTCAATTCGATTCCCATCGCGGCGATCGACCATATCGAAGTGCTGCGCGACGGCGCCGCCGCGCAATACGGTTCCGACGCGATCGCCGGCGTGATCAACGTGGTGCTCAAGCGCGGCAGTGTCGAAGGCGGCAACAGCGTCACCGTCAATGGCGGCATCATGGACAAGGGCGATGGCGCGCAGAACGGCGTGCAGGGAACCATGGGCATCCCGCTGGGCGGCCCCAACGGCAGCGCGCCGGGCTGGGTGCGGGTGGCGTGGAATTACCAGAACGCCATGAACACCAACCGCGCCGAGAATCGCGACAAGACCACCACGCTCGCCGGCGCGCCCAATCCCAGCGGCATTCCGTACGAACGCTACGGCGACCCGGCGGTGAAGACCTACCAGCTCATGCTGAACTTCGGCTACGACATCACGAAGGGCGTGGAGCTGTACGGCTACCTCAACGGCAGCAAGCGCGACGTCACTTCCAACGGTTACTACCGCGCCTACGATTCCGCGCGCAACGTACCCCAGATCTACCCCAATGGCTTCCTGCCGAGGATCGTCAACCACAGCAACGACATCGCTGCGGTACTCGGCGTGCGGGGCACGACGGAGGGCGGTTGGCACTGGGATTTCTCAGCCGACCACGGCGAGAACAACCTCGTGTTCGACATCGCCAATAGCGTGAATACCAACCTGTACCACACGCTGGGCTACTCGCCGACATACTTCAATGCCGGCACATTCCGCAACAAGCAGAGCGTGGCGAACCTGGACCTGAGCAAGGACGTGCACGTCGGCTTCCTACCCAACGCGGTGACGGTGGCGTTCGGTGCGGAATACCGCAAGGAGACCTACGTGATCGATGCAGGCGATCCGAACTCCTACTTCTTCGACCCGACAACGCTCATCCCTGGCACCTCCACGCCGTATGCGGGCGGTTCGCAGGTGTTCCCGGGCCTGACTCCGCAAGTCGCCGGCAGCTTCGGCCGGCATAGCCAGGCGGCGTACGTGGACTTCGAAACGGACGTCACCAGCAAGCTTTCCGCGGGCCTGGCCGGACGTTACGAGCATTACAGCGACGCAGGTTCCACGCGCTCGGGCAAGCTTTCCGCGCGCTACCAGTTCACCGACACGTTCGCCTTGCGCGGCACCGTCTCCAACGGCTTCCGTGCGCCGTCGCTGGCGCAGCAGAACTACGAATCGGTGGTGACGCTGATCCAGAACGGCCAGCTCGCGCAGATCGGCACCTACCGCACGTCCGATCCGGTGGCGATCGCATTGGGCGCCAGGCCGCTGAAACCGGAGAAGTCGACCAACTATGGCCTGGGCGCGGTGTGGCAGCCGTGGAACGATCTCAGCGCGACGCTGGACCTGTATCAGATTCGCGTCGGCAACGCGATTCTCTACTCCGACCAGATCGCGGTGAACATCCCCAACAGCCAGGTCACCGGTGCGCAGTTCTTCGTCAACGGCGCCACCACGCGCACGCGCGGCGCGGATCTGATCACGAACTATCGGATGGACCTGAACGGCTGGGGCAAGCTCAACTTCACCGCCAGCGGCAACTACAACCAGACCAAGGTGCTGAGCATCTCCACGCCGGCCTTCGGCCGCGCGAGCGAAGGCCTGCTCACTTCGTCCACGCCGCGCACCAAGTACGTGTTCGCCGCCGATTGGCAACTGCAGGGCTTCGACCTGCATGGCAATCTTACGCGCTACGGCTCGGTACTCCGGCGCGGCGATGCCGCGGACGGCAGCCAGGACCAGAAGTTCGCCGCACGCTGGCTGCTGGATCTGGCCGCCAGCTACACCTGGCGCGAATGGACGTTCACCGCGGGCGTGGACAACCTCACCAACCAATACCCGACCAAGGCCTCGCTGGCGAACGTGTACGAGGACCGGGCCGACGGCCTGCAGTACTCGTCGCTGTCGCCGTTCGGCTTCAACGGACGCTATTGGTACGGCAAGGCGACCTATCGCTTCTGACGACACCCCTCCGCGCTCGCGGGCGCGGAGGGCCAGACGGACCGCGGACACGCGGCAGTCCCTTTCCAGTCAGAGGTGATCGATGCAAGGCGATATTCCAGGTAACGCCGGCGATGTGCCGCGTTCGATGAAACGGCGCGATCTGCTGCGCATGATCGGCACGGCCGCGGGCGGGGCCGCGATGTATCAAGCCATGAGCAGCCTGGGTCTGGCGGCGCCGTCGCCGTTCCGGGACACGCCGCGGCTTCAAGGCGCACCGCGCGGCGCGTCCGTGCTGGTGCTGGGCGCTGGCATCGCCGGCATGGTGGCGGCGTACGAGTTGCGCCAGGCTGGCTATCGGGTGCAGGTGCTGGAGTACAACCAGCGGCCCGGCGGCCGCAATTGGTCGCTGCGAGGCGGCGACCGCTTCACCGAGCTGGGCGGCTTCACCCAGCACTGCCAGTTCGATGAAGGGCTTTACCTCAATCCCGGGCCCTGGCGCCTGCCGTACCACCATCACGGCATTCTGTCCTACTGCAGAAAGCTGGGGGTGCCGCTGGAGCCTTTCGTGCAGGTCAACCACAACGCCTACCTGCACAGCGCGGACGCCTTCGGTGGCAAGCCGCGGCGCTATCGGGAAATCAATGCCGATTACCGCGGCCACGTTGCCGAACTGCTGGCCAAGAGCACGCGGCAGGGGCAGCTCGATCAAGCCGTGACCAAGGAAGACCAGGAACTGCTGCTGGAATCCCTGCGCGAATGGGGCGCCCTGGACAAGCAGTTCGCCTACGCGCGCGGCAACGCCAGCAGCAACCGCCGCGGCTACGAGCGCGACGCCGGCGGCGGACTGACCGCGCGCCCCACGCCTTCCGCACCGTTGGGATTGAAGGACGTGCTGAGCTCGCGCCTGTGGAATCACCTGGTCGCCGGCGAGATCTACGAGTTCCAGACCACCTTGTTCCAGCCGGTCGGCGGCATGGGGCGAATCGGCGAAGCGTTCGGCCGCGAATTGAAAGACGTCATCCGTTATGGCGCGAAAGTCACCGCCATTCAGCAGGACGACCATGGCGTCACCGTGGCCTACGAGGACACGGCCGCACCGGGCGCCACCCATACGGCGAATGCGGATTGGTGCGTGTGCACGCTTCCGTTGTCGATCCTCGGCCAGCTGCCGATGAATGTGTCGCCGGCCATGGCCGAGGCGATCGCCGCGGTGCCCTACGCCGCGTCCGTGAAGGTGGGGTTGCAGTTCAAGCGGCGCTTCTGGGAAGAGGACGATCACATCTACGGCGGCATCACCTACACGGACCTGCCCATCGCCAACATCAGCTATCCGAGCACCGGCCTTCACGGCGGCGGCAAGGGCGTGCTGCTCGGGGCGTACATCTGGGGCCTGAGCGCCTACGAGTTCACCGCGATGTCGCCCGACGAACGCGTCCGCAAGGCCGTGGAGTACGGCAGCCAGATCCATCCCCAGTACCGCGACGAATTCGAACACGGGATCGCGGTGGGCTGGCATCGCTCGCCATTCACGCTCGGCTGCTTCGGCGTGTGGTCCGACGAGGCGCGCGAGCGCCACTACGACAACCTTTGCCAGGTGGATGGCCGCATCGTGTTGGCGGGCGAGCATGCTTCCTACCTGCCGGCGTGGCAGGAAGGTGCGGTGACATCCGCGTTGGACGCGATCGAGCGCATCCATCGGCGCGCGACGGGAGGTGTGTGATGAAGCGGCAGGCAGACATCATTCGACTGACGCTTTTTCTGATGTGTTCGGTGATCGCTTCTGAAGCCCGGGCGCAGTCTTCCGACAACGCAGGACGTAGCGGAAGCAGGCTCGCCACCGTCGATGGCGAGGCGGTGTTCCGCAGCATCTGCCAGGGCTGCCACATGCCGGACGCCAGAGGCGCGCGGGGCGCCGGCGCTTATCCGGCGCTCGCCGGCAACCCGCGGTTGGCATCGCCGCAATACATGGCGGCGGTGATTCTCCACGGCCGGCGCGACATGCCCGCCTTCAAGCCGGCGCCGGAGGGCGAGGATCGCTTCCTTCGCGATGCGAAACTCACCGATGCGCAGATCGCCGGCGTCGTCAATTACATCCGCACGCACTTCGGCAACCAATACACGGATAGCATCTCCGCCGACGAAGTCGCAGCGATGCACCGTTGATCCTTTCCCCACAGGAGTTCCCCATGCGCCAGACCTGCCTCCGCGTTCTCCCTTTCTTCCTCCTGCTCGCCGGCGCCGCGGCGCAAGCTCAGGAAGTGAAGCGCTACAAGATTCCCGACAGCGATTTCCCCATCTCCGCCGCGGTGGAAGTACCCGCAGGCAAAGCCACCGTGTACGTGAGCGGCAATGTGCCGCCGGTCGTCGACGCCAAGGCCGCCAAGGATTCAGCGGCGGCCTATGGGGACACGAAGACGCAGACCGTGGGCGTGCTTACGTCCATCGAGAAGCAGCTCAAGGAGATGGGGCTGGGCATGGGCGACGTGGTGAAGATGCAGGTCTTCCTGGTGGGCGACGAGGCGCACGGCGGCCATATGGATTTCGCGGGTTTCATGGCCGGCTACCGGCAGTTCTTCGGCACCAAGGAGCAGCCCAAGCTGCCGGCGCGCTCGGCGTTCCAGATCGCGGCGCTGGGCAACCCCGGCTACCGCGTGGAGATCGAGGTGATCGCGGTACGCCCTTGACCGGGCGCCCACTCGCCCGGCACAAAAAAAAGCGGCTCCTTTCGGAGCCGCTTGGGTCGAACCGGAGCCGTCGGCTCAGTTCTTGGTGGCCTTGCCTTCGGCCTGCTCGCGCAGGTCCAGGCGCTGCGCCACGCGGTCGATGTTCGCCAGCGACAGCAGGTGCGCGTAGATCCAGCCGAACACGCCTTCCTTCAGGAACTCGTGCGAGGTCTTCTCGTCGAGCTTGCGCAGCTTCTCCTCGTTGACCACGTACAGGCCGTTGAGGTTGATCGCCTTGCCGTCCTTCTCCAGTCGGATGTTGCGCGGCTCGAGCAGGTCGTGCTTGCGCAGCTGCTCCATGAACCACTGGGTGCGGCCCACGTGCTGCTGGAACTCGCCGAGGAAGTTCACGGCGTTCTTCAGCATGTCGCTGTCGGTGCCGTCTTCCTTGAACAGGCGCTCGCCGTCGTCGCTGCCGAAGCCTTCATAGGCCTCGTCCAGGAACACGGTGAAGTCGTCGCCTTCCTGGTCGGCCGGCTTCTCGGCCAGCACGAACGGATAGCGGCGCACGAAGGCCGGGATGTAGGTGTTGGCCGCCCACTGGCCATCGCCTTCGATGAAGAGGTTCTCGTTCTGGCGCAGACCGAGCAGGGCCATCGGGCCGGCTTCTTCCATGCTGTTGCCGGCGAACAGGATCGGCAGGTCGCGCGCGGCGGCGGGGAATTCCACGCCGGTCAGCGGCACGGAGTGCACATTCGCCGCGAAGCGAAGGCTAGGAATGCCCTTCAGGCGCAGGTCCTTGTGTTGGGTACGGTTGAGCGGCACCGGGCGCTCGTAGAAAAGAACTTCAGCCACGTCGTTTACCTCTGCCCCGCCGTGCCGGGGTCGCCACCCAGGCTTCCCCTCCCAAACCCGGCGTCGGGTCTACAGATGAACGGCCACTATATCGCAGGCCCGCGGCGAAGCGTAAATGCCGGCTTGCCGGCCCCATCTTTCAGGCGTGACAAGCATTTGCATGCATTTTGCAACGAAACATGGTTTATGCTCGGCCGAACCAGCGCCGCTGCATCGTCTGGACGCTTTTTGTGTCGCCTGAAGGACGAAACACATGCCGATGGAAGTTCCCATGCGGCTGATCGACGGGCCCGGAAAGGTCGCCGATCTGCATTCGACCCGCATCCTCTCGCTGGATGCGTCGGGCCGCATTCTCGACTGGATCAGCTGGCAGGACGCCGTTTGCCTCTATGTCCGCGATGCCGTGGCGTGGACGCTGGGGGACCCATGCCTGACCGTCTACGGCGGGCATAACCGCGACCTCGGCCGGCGCAGCTCGCTGCAGCTGCACCCGATCGTGGCGAGCACCGGGCATTGCCGGGACCACGCCGTGGACCCCGCGCCGACCCTGACCAACACCGCGCTGTTCGCCCGCGACCGCTATATCTGCCTCTACTGCGGCAACCGCTATAGCCGCGGCGAGCTGACCCGCGACCACGTCGTGCCGATCTCCAAGAAGGGCAAGGACGAGTGGGAGAACGTGGTCAGCGCCTGCCTGGCCTGCAATCTCAAGAAGAGCAACCGCACGCCTCAGCAGGCCAACATGCCGCTGCTGGCCGTGCCGTACCGGCCGAGCTGGGTGGAACACCTGATCCTGTCCAACCGCAACATCCTGGCCGACCAGATGGAATTCCTGGTCAGCCATCTGCCCCGCGACCGGCGCCATCTGATGGCCTGAGCGCCGTCCGCGCGCTCACCGCCCGCCTTCGGCGCGCGGCGCCCCTTCCTGCTGAAGCCGCTCGAGGTCTTCCCGGGCGGCCTCGGCCAGGCGGGCGTAGTGTTCGCGGATGCGCTCGATTGCCTGGTCGTCCAGGTTCTCCAGGCCCAGCAATGCGTTGTGGGCCTTGCTGCTGCAGATGAGCTCGTCCAGCTTGATGTGCAGGGCGGCCGTGTCCCGGTTCTGCGTGCTCTGGATCAGGAACACCATCAGGAAGGTGATGATGGTGGTGCCGGTATTGATCACCAGCTGCCACGTGTCCCCGAAGCGGAACAGGGGGCCCGTGACCGCCCAGCCCACGATCATCAGGACGGCGAGCAGGAAGGCGGCCGGCTTGCCGGCGTACCTGGCGGTGGCTTCGGCGAAACGGCGAAATGCGGACTGCCACGTCATGGCGCGCTCCTTGAGTTCGGTGCAGACACCCTGGCCAGGACGATGTAGGCGCCGTGTCGCCGTTATGTGAGATCGGCCCCGGCGCCGACCCGCCGGACAGCGTTCCTTCACGGTCCTGCCCTTGCCCCGCCCTTCCGCTGGGCCAACAATATGCGGATGAACGACCTCTCCCGCTTTCCCCATCTGGCGACCATCGAGACGCCGGCCGACCTGCGCCGCGTTCCGGACGAGGAGCTGCCCGCCGTCGCCGACGAGCTGCGCCAGTACCTGATCGAATCCGTGGCCAGCTCCGGCGGCCATTTCGGGGCCGGCCTGGGCGTGGTCGAGTTGACCGTGGCCCTGCATAGCGTGTTCGACACGCCGCGCGACCGCCTGGTATGGGACGTGGGTCACCAGTGCTATCCGCACAAGATCCTCACCGGCCGCCGCGACCGCATCACCACCATCAAGAAGAAGGACGGCCTGGCGCCGTTCCCGCGCCGCGAGGAGAGCGAGTACGACACCTTCGGCGTCGGCCACTCCTCCACCTCCATCTCGGCCGCGCTGGGCATGGCCATCGCCGCGCAACGCAAAGGTGACAACCGCAAGGTGGTCGCCGTCATCGGCGATGGCGCGATGACCGCCGGCATGGCCTTCGAGGCGCTCAACCACGGCGGCGACGTGGAACCGAACATGCTGGTCGTGTTCAACGACAACGGCATGTCCATCAGCGAGAACGTCGGCGCGCTCACCAAGATGATGGCCCGCGCCATGGCCAGCCACACGCTCAACGCGTGGCGCGAGCGGGCCAAGAAGGCGATCCCGAAGCAGTCGTTCTTCGGTCGCTTCTTCAAGCGCTGGGAAGAACACGCCAAGGGCATGTTCGTGCCCAGCACGCTGTTCGAAGAGCTGGGCTTCCACTACACCGGCCCGATCGACGGCCACAACATGCCGCAGCTGCTGCATGCGCTGCGCATGGTGAAGGACTTGCCCGGCCCGCAGCTGCTGCACGTGGTCACCACCAAGGGCAAAGGCTATGCCCCGGCCGAACAGGCGCAGATCGAGTACCACGCGGTCGGCCCCTTCGATCCGCAGGCCGGGCTGGTGAAGAAGGCCGGCCCCGCCAAGCCCACCTATACCGATGTTTTCAGCGACTGGCTGTGCGATCAGGCCGCCGCGGACGAGCGCCTGCTCGGCATCACGCCGGCGATGCGCGAAGGCTCGGGGCTGGTGCGCTTTTCCAAGGAATACCCGCAACGCTATTTCGACGTGGCGATCGCCGAGCAGCACGCCGTGACGCTCGCGGCCGGCATGGCCTGCGAAGGCGCCAAGCCGGTGGTGGCGATCTACTCCACCTTCCTGCAGCGCGCCTATGACCAAGCCATCCACGACGTGGCGCTGCAAAACCTGGACGTGACGTTCGCCATCGACCGCGCCGGCGTGGTCGGCCCGGACGGCGCCACCCATGCGGGCAGCTTCGACCTTTCGTTCCTGCGCTGCCTGCCGAACATGGTGATCATGGCGCCAGCGGACGAGAACGAATGCCGCATGATGCTGAGCACCGGCTTTGCCTATGCCGGCCCGGCTGCCGTGCGCTATCCGCGCGGCACCGGCCCCGGCGTGCCGCTGCGCAAGGAACTGGACACGCTGCCGATCGGCAAGGCCGACTTGCGCCGCCGCGGCCGCCGCGTGGCGCTGCTGAGCTTCGGCGCGATGTTGGCGCCCGCCGCGGTGATCGCCGCGGAGCTGGATGCCACGCTGGTCAACATGCGCTTCGTCAAACCGCTGGACGAAGCGATGATCCTCGAACTGGCCAAAACGCACGAAGCCTTCGTCACCCTGGAAGACAACGCCGTCGCCGGCGGTGCCGGCTCGGGCGTGGCCGAATGCCTTGCCGCGCACGGCGTGACGCTGCCGATCCTGCACCTGGGCCTGCCCGATGTGTACCTGGAACACGGCAGCCGTGAGGAAGTGCTCACCATGGCCGGCCTCGACCTGCCGGGTATCCGACATGCGATCCGCGCGCGGTTTCCCCAGCTGGTAGCCGCTGCCGCCACTGCCTGACGAAACGGCGGAATACGCCCGGAGATGGATTTCATCCCATCCCCACCGCGATAGAAAAAGGCCACCGGAAGGTGGCCTTTTTCGTCGACGTTGGCGAAGACTTACTTCAACCCGTTCGACATCGCCTTGATCAGCGTGCCGTTCGCGTCGTCTCCGCTGAACTCCCACGAGAACGCGCCGCCCAGCGACTGCGCCTTCACGTAGTTCATCTTGCGCTGGATGTTGGCCGGGTCGTCGAAGCTCCAGAAGGTGCTGCCATTGAAGATCCAGTGCGCGCCGGCGGCGGTATCGTCGAAGGACGGATAGCCGAGGTTCTTGAGCACCTTGTAGTCCTCGATGCCTGCTTCGTACGTGCCGGGCGCGGCTGTCGTGCTCGGCTGGAACAGCCCGTTGTTGCTATTAGGCACATTGGTCCAGCCGCGGCCGTAGAAGCCGATGCCGAGGTTGATCTTGGATGCGGGCATCCCCGCCGCGATCAGCGCCTGGATGGCGTCATTCGTGTCGTACTTGGCCGCATCGCCGGTCGAAGGATCGCCGGACGGGTGATACAGCGCGGAATGGAAGTTGGTCGGGCTCTCCCAGGCGCCGTGGAAGTCATACGTCATCAGGTTGACGAAATCGATCGACGATGAATATTGGCTCGGCTGCGTGACGCGGATCTTGTCCACGCCGGCGCCGCCGGCGATGGTCAACAGCAGGCCCGGACGCACCGCGTCGAGCTGGCGGCGGAACTCGGCCAGCAAGGCGGTGAAGTTGGCGGTGTCCTCGCTGCTGCCGCAGGTGAGGCCGCATGCGGCCGGATATTCCCAGTCGATGTCGATGCCATCGAACACGCCCGCCGCCGCGCCCGGACCGCCGGCATTGTCCGTCACCGGCAGGTTGCCCTTGATGTAGGCATCGATGCACGAGGCCACGAAGGCCTGGCGATTGGCCGGCTGCGCCGCGCTGGAAAAGCCGCGCGACCAGGTCCATCCGCCCAGCGAAATCAGCACCTTCAGATTGGGGTACTTGGCCTTCAGCTCCTTGAGCTGATTCCAATTGCCGCGTAGAGGCTGATTCCAGGTGTCGCCTACGCCGCTGACGCTGCTGCCGGCGTCGTACGACTTGGTGTAGTCCGCG
>JBCNOA010000065.1:0-18351 GCA_039594095.1 Dyella sp. | reverse complement strand
GCTGTTGCGCAACCCCTCGTCGACCAGCGCATCGAGGTCCGCCGAACCATAGGCTTTCCACCACTCGGGCACGGCGCGCTGACCGAGCGCGAAACGCTGCGCCACGCCCTGTGCTTCCGCGCTGGCCGAAGGTGTCGGCGCTACCGTGTAATGCTCGGGATCCGGCATGTGAGGCGGCTTCGCCGGAGGCGCGAACGAACAACCGGTCAGGCCGAGCGCCACGCCCAGGGCGATGGCGCGTACGGGTTGAAAACGCATCATGGGGCGATCTCCTTCGGCGCTTCGTCGGCTTTGACGCGATACCAAACGGCATACAGCGCCGGCAGATAGAACAGGGTGAGAACGGTCGCGACGGTGATGCCGCCCATCAGCGCAGTGGCCATCGGGCCAAAGAAGTTGCTGCGCAGGAGCGGGATCAGCGCCAGCACGGCGGCCGCCGCGGTGAGCGTGATCGGCCGGAAACGCCGCACGGTCGCGCCCACGATCGCTTCCCAGCGCGAATGGCCGTCGCGGATGTCCTGCTCGATCTGGTCCACCAGGATCACCGAGTTGCGCATGATGATGCCGAACATCGCGATGGTGCCCAGCGTGGCCACGAACCCGAACGGCTGGCCGAACATCAGAAGCGAGCCGATCACGCCGATCAGGCCCAGCGGCGCGGTGAGCACCACCATGAAGGTCCGGCCGATGCTCTGCAGCTGGATCATCAGCAAGGTCAGCACGGCGACCAGCATCAACGGCATCTGCTCGTTGATCGAGCCCTGCGCCTTGGCGTTCTGTTCCACCGATCCGCCCACCTCGATGCGGTAGCCCACCGGCAACTGCTTGCGCAGCTCGCCGAGCTTGGCATCGATGGCGTTGGTGACGTCCAGGCCCTGCGCGCCGTTGCGGGTATCGGCTTGCACGTTGATCGACGGCTGCCGGTCACGCGCCCAGATCACGCCGTACTCCAGCCCGTAATGCACCTTGCCCAGCTGCGCGAGCGGGATGGCGGCGCCCGACGGCGTGGGCAATGCGAGGTGTTCGATCTGGTCCGGATGCACGCGTTCGTTCTTCGGCGCGCGCAGATCGACCGCGATCAGCTTGTCGCGCTCGCGGTACTGCGTGATCGTGGTGCCCGACAGCGACATCGCCAGGAAATCCGCCACGTCCTGCGAGGTGACGCCCAACCGCCGCGCGGCGGCCTGGTCGATCTCGAAGCGCACGGAGCGTTCCGCCGGCTCGTCCCAGTCGAACTGCACGTTGCGGGTGTGCGGATCGGCACGCATCACGGTGGCGAGCTTCTCGGCGATGCCGCGCACGGTGGCGATGTCGTCGCCGCTGACGCGGAACTGCACCGGGAACCCGACCGGCGGCCCGTTCTCCAACCGGCTCACGCGGGTGCGCACGCCGGTGAAGTCGCGGGCCAGCACGCCATCCAGGTACTTCGCCAGCGCCTCGCGGTTTTCCACGTCCTTGGCGGTGACCACGAACTGGGCGAAGTTCGGCTGCGCCAGCTGCTGATCCAGCGGCAGATAGAAGCGCGGCGCGCCGCTGCCCACGAAGCTGACGTAGTTGGCGACTTCCTTGCGCTCCTTCAGCACGTTCTCCATACGCTTGACCTGCGTAAGAGTGGCATCGAACGAACCGCCCTCCGGCAAACGCAGGTCGACCAGCAGCTCGGGGCGATCCGAACTGGGGAAGAACTGCTTGGGCACCAGGCCGAAGCCCGCCATGGACACCACGAACAGCGCGACCGTCACCACCAACACCAATGCACGGTGCCTGAGGCAGAAATCGAGCATGCCGCGGAAACGCTGGTAGAACCCCGTGTCGTAAATCTCGATGTCGCCGCCGTGCGCCGGCCGCTCCTTGGCACTGGCACGACGAGCCTCGCGCCAGCGGACCGGCAGGAAACGCGCCCACCACTCGTCGCCCGGCCGCGCCCGCGCATGATGTTCCGGCAGGAAGTGATAGCCGAGCAGCGGGATCACGATCACCGCCGCCAGCCAGGACACCAGCAGTGCGATCGCGGAGACCTCGAAGATCGAGCGCGTGTACTCGCCGGTGCCGGACTTCGCCAGCGCGATCGGCAGGAAGCCGGACACCGTCACCAACGTACCGGTAAGCATGGGGAACGCCGTACTGGTGTAAGCGAAGGCGGCAGCGCGCGTCCGGCTCCAGCCCTGCTCCAGCTTCACGGCCATCATCTCGACCGCAATGATCGCATCGTCCACCAGCAGGCCCAGCGCCAGCACCAACGTACCCAGCGAGACCTTGTGCAGGCCGATGCCCATCAGCTCCATGCACAGCGCGGTGGCGGCCAGCACGAAGGGAATGGAGATCACCACCACCATGCCGGTGCGCAGGCCCAGGCTGAGCAGACTGACCAGCAGCACGATGGCGACGGCTTCGGCGACGGATTCGAGGAAGTCGTCCACCGAGTGCGCGACGGCATGCGGCATGCTGGTGACTTCGGCGAGCTTGAGGCCGGCTGGCAGGCGCTTCTGCAAGTCCTTGGTCGCCTGATCCAAGGCCTTGCCGAGATGGATGACGTCGCCGCCCGGCTGCATGGTGATGCCCACGCCCAGCACCTGTTGCGACATGAAGCGCATCTGCTGGCTCGGCGGGTCGTCGTAACCGCGCTTGACGGTAGCGATGTCGCCCAGGCGGAAGCTGCGCTCGCCCACCCGCAGCAGCGTGTTTTCCAGCGCGGCCACGTCGTTGAATTGGCCGGTCGGACGCACGTAGACGCGATCATCCCCGGTGCTCATGACGCCCGCGTTCGCCACCGCGTTCTGCGCATTGATCGCTTCGGCGATCTGCTGCGGGCTGATGCCCAGCTTGGACAGCCGCGCGTTGGGCACTTCGATGGTGATGCGCTGGTTCTGGTCGCCCAGGAAATCCACCTTGCCCACGCCGGGCACGCGCAGTAGCTCAGCGCGCAGCTGGTCGGCGTAGTCGTGCAGTTGTGCCGGGGTGAAGCCGTCGCCTTCCAGCGCGTAGATGTTCGTATAGACGTCGCCGAACTCGTCGTTGAAGAACGGGCCTTGCACACCGGGCGGCAGCTGGGCGCGGATGTCGCCCACCTTCTTGCGCACCTGGTACCAGGTATCGGGCACGCTGGAGGCCGGCGCGGAATCCTTGATGTTGAAGAAGATCAGCGATTCGCCCGGGCGCGAATAGCTGCGCAGGAAGTCGATCGAGGGCGTTTCCTGCAGCTTGCGCGAGATCCGGTCGGTGACCTGGTCCTGCACCTGCTTCGCGTCCGCGCCGGGCCAGAAGGTCTGGATCACCATCACCTTGAAGGTGAAGGGCGGGTCCTCCGACTGCGACAAGCGGCTGTACGAGAGCATGCCGAACACCGCGATCATCACCATCAGGAAGATCACGAACGACTGGTGGCGCAGCGCCCACGCCGAGAGATTGAAGCGGCCTTCTTCGTGGCCGCCTCCCTGGTTCGCCGGCAGCGTCATAGCGGGCTGTCCTCGGCGTGCGGCGGCGCCATCGGCGCGACTTTCTCGCCGGCGCTCACCGTGTGGACGCCCTGCATGACGACGCGCTCGCCCGCATCGAGGCCGGCGCCGACGAACACGTCACGCTCGCCGTAGCGCAGCACGGTGACAGGGCGCAGCTCCAGCGTGGAGTCGGCGGAGCGAACCACCCATACCGCGGGCTTCTCGCCCTGGTGGAACAGCGCCGTGGCGGGCAGACGCACGGCCTTGCCGGCCGTCGCTTCGCCGGCCAGCGCCACGTCGGCGGTCATGCCCAGGCGGACGCGCGGGTCCGGCGCGTCCAGGCTCAGCTTCACGCGGTAGGTGCGGGTCTGCGGATCGGCGGCCGGGGCGACTTCGCGCACGTGCGCCGTCAACGGTTGGCCGGCGACCGAAAGCAGGGACACGCTCGCCGCCTGCCCCGGCTTCACAGCGGCGACGCGGTCTTCCGGCACGTCGACATAAACGTCGCGCTCGCCGGACCAGGCGAAGCCGAACACCGCCTGCCCTGCCGCCAGCACCTGACCGACCTCGGCGTGCTCGCTGGTGATCGCGCCATCGCGGTCGGCGACCAGGGCGCTGTAGCGCCGCTGGTTGCGCGCCAGTTCGTACTGCTGCTTGGCCTGGGACTGCGCGGACAGCGCGGAGGCATAGGCGTCGCGCGTCTGCTCGAGCTGCAGCTGGCTGATCAGGTTTTCTTTGGCCTGGGCTTCGTCGCGGTCGCGCTGCTGGGTGGCATACGTGAGCCGGTGCTCGGCCGCGTCCAGCGCGGCGCGGGCGGAAGCCTCGTTTTTGTCCGCGTCGGCGTCGTCCAGGCGGGCCAGCACCTGGCCCTTCTTCACGATGTCGCCCAGCCGCGCCTCGCGGGAAATGAGCTGGCCGGGCACGCGGAAGGCCAGGGGCATCTCATAGCGGGCATGGATATCGCCCGGGAAACGCAGCGCCTGCGCGCCTTCGGCCGCCGGGGCGGGAAGCGCGATGACGGGGCGCGCGGCTTCAGTCTCAGGCGCCTTGTGGCCGCAGCCGGCGAGCGTCAGGGCCGACGCGGCGGCCAGCCATGCGGCGGCGCGGCGCGCACGGCCGCGCGCCGGGAAATCTCGGTGTGTCACGAGCCAACTCCTGTGGGGAGGGGGAGTCCATGTGGCGGCCCGGAAAGCGGCCGCCGCCTTGATACGGTGGCGAACTCTAATACAGTGTTGTATCTGAGTACAATAAGGTATTCAAATGGTGACTTCCGGCCTACGTGGTACGATGCCTGCATGGCGCGCAAACGACTCACCCGCGAAGAAAGCCGAGACCAGACCTACCAGCGTCTGCTCGATGCGGCCGCGCATGTGATCGCCAAGAAGGGCTTCGCGGCGGCGAGTGTCGAGGACATCGTCGCGCAGGCCGGCTATACGCGCGGCGCGTTCTATTCCAATTTCAAGAGCAAGGCCGACCTGTTCATCGCCCTGCTCAGCCAGGACCACCAGTGCGTGCGCCAGGACCTGCAGAAGATCCTCGACGCGCCGCTGTCCATGGCGGACATGCAGGAGCAGATATCGCAGTACTACGTGCAGGTCTATCGCGACGAAAAGAACTTCATCCTGTGGGCCGAAGCGCGCCTGCTGGCGCTGCGCGACGCGAAGTTCCGTGCGCGCCTCAACGCCTACTGCCTCGAGAAGCGCGACGACATCGCCCACATCATCGAGCAGTTCTTCAAGCTGCGCGGCACCGAACCGCCCGCCCCGCCCAAGGACCTGGCCTTCGGCACCATGGCGCTGGTCGACGGCATGCGGTTCTTCAACGAGTCGGCTCCCAAGGAGCTGACGGACGAAGCCGCGCAGCACACGCTGGGCGTGATCTTCAACGCGACGTTCTTCAAATAGCGCTCGGTACACGGCGCTGCCGCAGCGGAGGCTCCATGACGATCACCGGCATCATCCCGCAGCTGCGCACCACCGACATCGCCACCACCGTCGACTTCTACACGCAGAAGCTGGGCTTCGCGGTCGAGTTCAACTACGAGGATTTCTACGTCGGCCTGCGCGCGGGCGACCAGCTCCTGCATCTGAAACGGGTGGATGAGAAAGACCCTTCCATCGCGTACGTGGCGCAGAACGGGCATCTCCACCTTTATCTCCAGACCGAAGGCGTCGCCGCAGCCGCGGCCCGGCTGAAGTCTCTTGGCGTGACTTTGGCGGAAGACGTGCACGAAACGCCCTGGGGCACGCGCGAAGTCGTCCTCCACGACGACCAGGGCCACACCCTGTACCTGGGCGAGCCGCTGTAAACGCCATGTCCCTAGCGATGCCTGCCGTAGTGGTGATGGGCGTGACCGGCTGCGGCAAATCCACCGTGGGCGCCGCACTGTGCGCACGCACCGGCGCACGGATGATCGAAGGCGATGCGTTCCACCCCGAGAGCAACATCCGCAAGATGAGCGCAGGCATCCCGCTGGACGACAACGACCGCGCGGGTTGGCTCGCATGCCTGGGCGAGGAGCTAGCGAAAGCCGTCGCCACCGGCGACAACGCCGTACTCGCCTGCTCCGCGCTCAAGCGCCGTTATCGCGACACCCTGCGCGCTGCGGTGCCGGATGTGGGTTTCGTCTACCTCGCACTGACGCCGGCCGAGGCCGCTGAGCGTGTGGCGCATCGTCCTGGGCATTTCATGCCGGCGACGTTGATCGATAGCCAGTTCCGGGACCTGGAGCCGCCGACAGACGAGCCACGCGTGTTGATGGCTCGCGCGACGGAGCCGCTGGCGTCGATCGTCGATCGCGTCACCGCTTGGTGGTGCGGATTCCGTTCTGATTGAACGCTAATGCCGGCGACTACTGGACACCCCGCTCGTGCCGACCATGGGTGTCGCGGGCGCTTACGGCTATATTCTGGAAAGATCCGCCAGCGGCGGGTGTTGCAACGACCAGCTGAAACCGCAACCCAGTGTCATGATGGAAGTTCCCGGCAATATGGACGCTAGAGGGCGCAATGGCATCTGTCTTTGCAAGGTATGTTCTGGGGCTAGGTCTGGCTGCTGCTCCCGCTATCGCAAGTTTGGTTGCGTCTGCGGCGGAGCCGGTACCCATTAGCAAGTACTTTCCCGTGTGCATCCGACCGATTTCCGGAGTGACTTATGTTGTCCACGTCGGAATTGATGCCGCCGAGGGACAGTTCGTCGGTCAGGGGGGCGTAGTTGACTACATGATCAGCCATAACCCGAACTTGCCCGCGAGCATGGGACGCGGCGTACGTGAAAAGCGACTGACAGAAGATCTGCAACTGCTTGCGGAATCGGACGGTCCGCTACAAATGGGCATCTATGGAAAGCCCATCGGCTATGGTTTTGAGAGGTTGTATGCCCTTTCCAAGAGGGATTTTGATACGCCAAAAGGGCCAATTCAGTCGAAGATCTTCGTGCAACTGTGGGCTGAAGGCCATGGGCAGAATGTGCGCTTGCTGAAGAAAGTCGCTGATGCACTTTCTAGGTGCCCAAAGTAGTCAGGTCAGTATCTGTTTGGCGGATTGCGAGGTGTCCGCTCCCGACGCGAAGTAGACATTACGAGGGTCCAGGTCTCAGCCCTAACTAGGGAAAGGGGTTCACGCGTGTTGGTATTCGAACGATCTCAGGCGACGATTCGCGTCTTGGGGGACCTCCTCAATCCCGAGGAAGTAACGACATTACTTGGGTGCGAGCCGACGACGTCACAGCGGATCGGTGACGAGATTGTCGGACATACAACCGGGGCTGTCCGCGTTGCAAGAACAGGCTTGTGGCGGCTCAGTGCCACGCAGCGAGATCCGGAAGACCTGCCAGGCCAGATTGATGAGCTGCTGCGGAGATTGACCGGTGACATGAGCGCTTGGGCGACAGTCAGACAAACGTGTCGAATTGACCTGTTCGTGGGTTTGTTCATGAGCTCTGGGAATAACGGTCTATCCATTCCGCCAGAGCAGTTGCTTGCATTAGGCGAGCGCGGGATAGAACTCAATCTAGACATCTACGATCATTCGGAATGAGTAAGGCCTGCTTCCGACCCATGGCGGACATTTGAGTGCGAGATCTGAATATTTGGTCGGCTGGACCTTCGGGGGAATTTATGGAACAAGCCTTGGAGCTCGCCGGTTTCTTCGCGGCACATGGGGTGTGGTGTGTATCGGAGGGCGAGGCGCTCATACCGATGCTCGCTCAAATCGATCAAGGTGGATCGAGATCCATGTCCCGATTCGTTGCAGAGCGACTCGAAGACGGCGTCGCTGAAGGCAAGGAGAAGCTCATTGCCAACGCAAGTGGCTGCGTTTGCGCCGTCTTGGTGTACGACGGCTACATCACCTTACCATCAGGCAAGATCGATGCTCTCTTGATGGAGCTTAGGTCGTACCTCGGTCAAATAAGCCTAAAGATGGCGGTTCCCTATCGCGGCCGGCACACACCGCAAGGGTTCGCAGTCTATCGCCCCAAATTTCTCGCGTACGACGGCAATGATAGTCCTGACTATTCCAAATTTGGCGACGTATTCTTCAAAGGGGTCGACTCGCACTCGCAGGGTGCAGCGGTTTGGAATAAGGCAATGGATCAATCTATCTAGTTACATGGGCGGGATGTCCGCTTTCGACCCGAAGCGGACCTGACGCAGATGTGCATTAAGTCCAATGGGGGATGGATGGCAGTCACATACAAGTTTGTCCACGATCCGGCGGAACAATCGCCCGTTCTCTCGTGGCTTCGCACCACCAATGCACCGCCGCGGGAAATACAGTTTGCGTGGGGCGTCGCACTTCACTTTGAAGCTTGTGGGCCAATTCAATATCTGTCGGATGGCACGATAGATGCCGAGCACTCCCCGGTCGCTGCACTGATCCTGCCGAAAATAAGGCGCGAGGTGCTGTGGACGGTCAGTGAGCTTCGAATACTGGCTACGCCTCTACGGAGCCAATATCCGGCGCTGCACCGAGCCTGCGCGGCCCTCTCTAAGTGGCTAGGAGACTACCGCAGGGTCTTCGAGGTGAAGAAAGGTGGCGAGCACGGGTTTGACTACTACTTGGAAGGCTCGATCAGGAACACCTCCAAGGAGATCTTCGCCTTCGAATCTGGGTTGGAGGCCCTGAATAACGGCCGTTATTTCGTGGGTGATGCAGACAGCGACGAACTGTTAGATAAGGTTTGTAAGCAGTTGCGATTGCGCGGTATCGAGTGTCATTGACGGCTAGTATTCGGTGCATGGAGAAGGTCCGCTTCCGACCCTGAACGGACCTTTTCCTGAAACATTGAGTATTACGGAGACAGAAGTTGATCAAGATTGAGCCGAGCACTCACCGCGCTATGTGTCGGTAAAAAATCAATCGAGGTGAGGAGTGGAAACCATCCAATTTGAGAAGAGCGCCGCGTTCCTAAGGAGGGTCTTCTCGGAGTACCCCAAGGGCGAGCTTAAGGTCATTTGCCCGAGGTGCCGCGCAGAAATGCAGGTAGCTCTTTCACAGCAAGACGCTGCCCGTCTTAATCGATCGAGAGGGTTGTACTGCCCCAACGGCCATATCCAGAGCGTTTTTACTATTCGATGACACTTCTGTTTCGGGCTGATCCCATCAAGGGTGAGCGTGCGAGATAGATGATGTCGGCTTCCGACCCGGAGCGGACCCTTCGCTTTGGCTGCGCCACCCAATTACATCATCAAGGAAGACTTCACCGATATGGCAACGATTCACTTGGTTGAAGGGCCGGTTGGCGCCGGCAAATCCACGTTCGTCGCCGAACTCCGAAAGCAATACGCGGCACCGGGTTTTATCCTGGATGCGTGGTTCGTCAGGCTATATAGCCCGGATCGTCCTGCGACGAACGTGATGGAGTGGTACATCGCTAGGAAGGCGCGTTGCCTTGATCAGATCTGGATGGCGGCCCAGGAGGTTCTAGATGCGGGCCATGATGTCGTCCTTGAGCTCGGGCTGGTCGAGCGGGCCAGCCGCGAACACTTCTACGCAAAGGTAAACGAGGCCGGATACGACCTGACCATCTACTTGCTGGATGCCCCGCGCGAGGTGCGACGGGAACGTGTCCGCAAGCGCAATCTGGAACGGGGCGCGACATACGCGATGGACGTGCCTGATGCTTTCTTCGAGCTGGCAAGCGATCACTGGGAGCCGATCGGAGAGGTCGAGCGTGAGATGTACGATATACGCGTAGTTGGTGTGGCTTAAAGGTCTGCTGTCGACCCCGAGCGGACATGGGGGACGGACGGATGG
The DNA here is from genome assembly GCA_039594095.1 of Dyella sp. Lineage (GTDB taxonomy): Bacteria > Pseudomonadota > Gammaproteobacteria > Xanthomonadales > Rhodanobacteraceae > Dyella_D. The sequence goes on along the minus strand of JBCNOA010000065.1, from coordinate 8,657 downwards.
GGCAATGCTGACTGACAAGAGCAAGCGAACATGGGCCGCGGCAATTCAGGGATTTACCCTGGCTATCGGCGTGTGCGTTTTCTTGATGCTCACCGGCTACCTTCTGCTGGGGCGCGAACTAATGCGCTTGGTCGCAGGGGTGGCTCCGGTGATTTCGACAGGCGTGGCGCTTAGGTACTTCCTCGACAAGTCGAGGTGAGGAATCATGAGGTCTGCTTGCGACCCGAGGCAGACCTTACGAAGGTGTGCATATAGGCCATTTGGGGAAATGGATGAGCTCGGCACCAAGATATGTTTTCAAGTTCAAGGGAAAATGGCCGGCACTCATCGCCGTGGGCCTGCTATTAGGCCTTTTAACGGGGCTTGCCGTTCTGATTTGGCACCAAGAACAAGCTTTCTCGGGGGTCATGTTCTGCCTGGGGTTCTCCATTTTTCTGGCCTTGCTCGGGTCCATCTTTCTCCGCGGGCGGCTGGACATCGTCGTCGACGAACAGGCGATTGCGAGGGAGATGTGGGGATGGCGAGTTCAGTCCATCCCATGGAAAGACGTCGATTGCATAGTCGTTTTCCCGGTGCGGGCTGCTGGTGCGAGCGCTAATGTCACCGCCTATAGCATCAGGGCCTCACGCGAGGAAAACGGGCACGTTCGTACAAGCAAGACTTTTTTCAACGATCAAGCAAACGACCTGTCTGATCTTCTCGCAACGCTGAACGTTTTCCTGGCTCGGTATCAGATCAAGGTTGAGCATGTTTCGAATGGTACGAAGGTGGTCAGCCATTCGCTTTAGCTGACTGGCGAATGACCGCTCCCGACCCGTAGCGGACCTAACAGGGGGAGAGGATGGACTGCTGTTCGGTCGAATTCGTGCCAATCGACACCGCGACGCTGACCCGCACAAGGGCGCTATTCGAACAAATTCGAACCGCGAAGCAGGAAGGGGCTACGCTGGACGATGCAGTGTTTTCCTCTCAGTTAACCGATGAGGAGAGGTCGTTCTTTTGGAGCCCATCGGAAGATGAGCGCGCCGAGTGGGCGGCAATGTGGTTCGGTGCACCGCCGGCTGAGCGCCATTTGCTTCCTGGGACTCAATGGGATCTCGGGTCTATGCTCGATTCCCTCGCCGATGGCGAGTACATACTGATGGCCATCGAGGATCGCGGAGGCAACCATCATATGGTGTTCAATCCGCTGAGTTACCCGTTTGGAGGCACTGGCTGCATGGTGGCTTTTTTGGAATGTTTTGGGCACAAGGTCATCACCGTCAATGACGGGACAGGACGGGTGCCCTACGTGCCAAGAGTGCTTTGGAAGCCTAAGGAACTATGAGTCTTTATATGTCCACTCCCGACCCGAAGCGGACCTTTTCTCAACCGCCATATCGGACGCGCACGGCGGGAATACTAGTAATTGGCTTCGACCTGAGGGGCGCGATGGATGCAAGAGAATTGAAAAGGCCGGGAACGAAGCATCCTCTAGCCGTTACCTTCTTGGCGGCTGTCGGCCTGGTGGCAGGCCTCCACGCACAAGTTGGCTACGCCTGCAAAAGCGCCTCTGAGTGCGGTCGTATGGGCGAAGCTGCTTACAAGGCAGGCGACTTCAAGAGAGCGATGGACCTTTACGAGTCGCAAAGAGTGTTCGCCGAAGGCGAAGAGATGGGTTGCCGAGATAAAGCAATCTCGTCCAATGCAATTACCTGTGAAAAACTCATAGTTCAGGCTTACAACAACCTCGCTCTGGCGAGTCTCCGCAGCGGCGAACCGGTGAAGGCGAGTATGTGGCTGGGGCTGGCACCCGATGCGCCGAGCACCAGGTTCAATCGGCGGCTGATCGATGAAGCCCTAAAGAACGTTCATTGGCCGAGTTCGCCCGAGGGCGAGTATTGGTTACATGCCGGATATGGCCTTTGGAGCTCAGTTGTAGTTCGCAAGGAAGGTACCTCCTTTCGGATTACCTTCAACGGATTCTGGATGCCACGGCTAGGCTGGAAGAGCGGCCCCAATTCCGGACACGCAGAGGAAGTCGTAGCAATTCGCAACAGAGTGGCGGTCTTCCATCAAGAAGAGGAGCCGGCCTGTGCCGTTACAGCGCACTTTGCGAGAGACAAGGTCGTGCTTTCCCAATCGGACGCCTGCGGAGGTGCGTTTGGCGCAAACGTCCAGGCTAACGGTCCGTTTGTGAGAGTTAGCTCAATGACGCCCAATTGATGAAAGTAGTCCAGATGGTCCGCTTCCGACCCAGAGCGAACGCTTTGAATAATCAACGAGTGGACATGTATCTTGACGAAGCTGGACTAGATCGGGGGACGAGTCGACTGAAATGGTTGTCACTGGTCGTGATGCTCGGCACCGGGTTCTTGGCAGGGGGAGGTCATGCCGCTGACGCTCCGACGCTCAAATCCGAGGTAGGCCCGGTGACGAACCGGTACGGGGGCACCGATTGGCTGGTCTACAGCTGTGAGGACAAAGGGTCTCTGGTCATAGTTACGGCTCCAGGTAACCCCGCCGTGCCCTTCTACTTCTTCTATCTGCATTCGGGTAAGGGCTATGAACTGCATGGCGAAGGGACTGGAGACAAGCGCTCGACCGACGCGGCCTTCAATGACCTAAAAAATTTCTCTGAAGACCAGATCAACTCACTCGTGGTCGAGACCCAGAAAGCCACGATCCATAAGTAGAGGATCGACTTGCGGAAGGCCCGCTTTCGACCCGAAGCGGATTTTTTTTGTAAGGAGCCACGGATGAGCGACGAAAAGCTCGACTACATCGAAGTTTCGAGGGCGGCACACGAGCTTGGCGGGCGCCATGGCAGAGACGCACATCTCTACGCGGAAAGATACGCGCAGCTGGCTTCTAGCCAGGGTAATGCCGAGGAATATGCTTTTTGGCACGCAGTGGCGCAATCACTCATGCCTCGAACTGCCGGCTAGGATTTGTGGGCCGTCCGCATCCGACCCAAAGCAGACATTGCCTATCCCGGCTCAATTTCGATACAAGAGACATTGATTCCATCGCCACGTCTAGCCCCATGAACCCTTCAGGTCATCACATGAGCGCTGATGTTGATCTATCCGCGATAGTCGATTGCCTGCAAAGCGATGCGCTTCTGTGTCGCCTGATCGATGCTGCACCTCCTCAGGCGATTGTGATGCCTTTTGCGAGAGAACATGAGAGAAGCTATCTGTTTGTCGCCGTATTCTTCGACAACGAGAAGCTCAGGAAAGAGGATGTTTTTACGGCTTGCAAGAGAATAGTTACGTTGCTGCGGCCCAAGTATTTGTCGGCTCTCGGTGGCGTGGAAATCCTTGTCAGTGTCATCGGTTCCGGTCGCACCGAGCGGGTCGTTAGGTTGTCGATATCTAAGGAATCGCTAGATGCCTTTGAGAGGGTTGAAGGCTTGGAGCCAAACGCCGGTCTCCCCGCTTCAGGGATGACGACCTTGATGTACAAGCAGATGGTTTAGTACTTAAGCGTTGTTCAAAGCGACAACATTTGTAGTGCCCGCTTCCGACCCAAAGCAGAAATAATCGAAATCCAGAGGTCGCCTCTCTTTCACCTAAGAGCAGCAGGAATCTTCTTGAATGCCCTGGATGACGTCTTACGTTGACGCCCTGTGCGACTTCGAGGTGAAGGCCATACGCATACTGGCCTCTGGAATTCTGTCCGACGATCAGCTCGAAGGGCTAAAAAGGCTTAAGGCGCCCGCTCGCTACGAGTACACCGGGTGTGGCTACTTCCTCACGGTTGTCGACCCCGAGCTTCCAGCCGAGCGGCGCACCTTGAGCGTGCCGCCTATCATTGGCACAGCCGACGATGTCGTAAGTGGGTTCATCGTATTCCTTGGAGAGCACGAGCTAATCCTTGAATGCCATGCATGGGGCACAGTTGACGTGCCCGACGACTTTCGTCAGAGAGACGTACTAATCCAAGAGCCGAGCCCTGAAAGCTTCATTAGGCCCCTATAGCAAGAGCCGCTTCCGACCCAAAGCGGACTTGGACGCGCCGATTTGATGGGCATGCAGTGCTCGGGTTTCTTACTCGGATGGACTATGGGGAGCTCGATCAATGAGGTGTCTGGCGTTTCTATTATTCGCGTTCATTTCCTTTGATGCTGCGAGCGAGCCTTCCAGCTTCTATTCGGAAGATCTCAAACATGCGGCGAGCGAATACGCGCGTGCCGCAGGACTTGCACCGTTAACGTCGACGACCGACTTTGAGCTCCGCGTCTGGACACGCGATTACATGTCGGGCGCGGTCACTGGCTTCATTGTGTCTAACGGCACGCTGCGCTCATTCGAAAGCATGTCGACTTATGATCAAGGAAAGGTGCTCGTCAAACCGGCCGATTTACGGGCCGAAAAGTCGGGACCTGATCCGGTTCGCCTGAAAAAGCTCATTGAGGTCCTGAAGGCTTACAACGGCAAAGCAGTGTCGTGTGGTGTCATGGATGGCGAATCAGACCTGTTGGATGCGGTTGTGCAAGGTCAGGTCGTTACGGTCAAAGCCGACAACCCAAGATTCTGTTCCGACAAGGCGTCTAAGGCTGTGGCAAAGATTCTCGACGCGCTTCGGCAATGAAATATGGCTAAAGTCAGCCGACATATGGCAACCCAGGCAGCCGCCCACGCGCCGACTGCCTGCTGGGTCTCGAAGGTTTCTGGAATTGGCGATCCCAGTCCATGCGAGACTGAACTATCCGCTTTCGACCCGAAGCTGACACGCTCAAATTTTCGATTCAGGCAGTCGGCCGGGGAGGCCGGGATGACAGCAAGGCCCATTTGCGTTCGGTGCCAGCACCCTGTTGAGAAGAATGCAGCTTCGTACGAAGTATTCGAACGGATGCATTGGCTCTGCTTTCACTTGGAATTTTAGCATCAGGGTGATGCAGATAACGCCTGCGGTGACCCGTCGTGTCCCTGGTGGCACATCGACGTATTTCGCCGAAAACTAACGACGCTGGGTGTTGACCCGGATGACACGGTCAAGCAAGCGATCAGCGAGCGTTGGACACTCTAAGGTCAGCTTCCGATCCGCATGCGGACCTTTCGGAAGTGCTCTTGTTGAGCAATAGCAGCAGAGTGACCAACACCAGCACGCTGTTCAAACCGTGCCGGAACACTGCTCCAGTCATCACCAGCGCCCGCATGGTGGCATTGAATCGTTACAGGCCAGCACGCCCGACCTCTCTTTGCACGTACTTCGCAACACCTGCCTGAGCTCATGCCTCGCCATGAGCCCAGCCAGGGATGGTGAAGATGACGATGCGTCCGCTACGCCGCCGACGTCGAGCGCTCTGCCCTGCTCCGCACCGTTTGCCATTGCATCCGCAGATGCGCCTGCGTGGCGCTGCGGGTGCCCATCTCAACGAACGCGGCGATGCCTTCCAGCATCACGGTCAACCGGCGAGCGTCCGGGGCGCCGCGTTCGTTGACCAGTTCCGTCAGCAACTGGAGGTTGTTGTGCGCGTAGTGCAACCACTCGGTGGCGTCGTTCAACAACGCTTCCGGGCCGGCACCGTGATCGGAAAAATAGCGCGTGTGGCGGGTGGTCCAGGGTTCGCCGAAGACGTTCATGGGTAACTCCTTGTCATGAAATGCCGCTCCCCGTTCCGAGAACGGCACGCCGCAGACAGCACGACGTGCCGCGATCACACGGACTCGAGGGTTCACCGACGGCCCATGCCTGGGCGCCGGGCGGCTTGATTGAGGAAGTGGGCTGCGGCGTCAGTGCTTTCCGCCGTCGCGCAGGGCGACGCGCCGGGTTGCACGGCTAAGGACAATCCTTGCGAAAACCACTTAGGCCGCAGTTCTTCAACCGTGCCTGCGAGGGGTGCAGACGGCCCGGATGAGCGGTGGGGGTGTCGCCGAGGGGATCGGCAGGCGTGAAGGTGCCGTATGATCTGGGGTAGCCAAGATCAACTCCTTTCTAGTTGGTTTTGGTCAGCGGGTCAGGGGTGTTCGCTGCACCCTTGGCCCGCGCTTCTCATAGCATGGCTGCCATGGTTGCCCGCGACGCATATCGACGCTCTTCGTGGGCAACGCCATCGACACTAGCAAAATGATTTTGGGTTGTCTGTAGGTGCGCGCATGCCGTATGCGCGCACACGTTTGTTTGCGTATATGTCTGATGGATGACGCCAGTAATCAGGATGTGAGCCCTGGAAGGTAAGAAGCACATGCTCGTGCTCTACCCGGGCATTAAAGGCATGCCGAGACATTCACATCCCTTTGACGCCACTCACTGACATGCTCTCTTAGACAAATCGCCACCGAAACGCACGCGCGTAACACACCGGTGGTGACATGGATGGCGCTGGTGCAGGAGTGCCTGGCGCGCTTAGGGAAAAGCATGTCAAGGGGATGCGAGTGACGACCAAGGAAGGGTGCCCTTCTCACAAGCACGGGCGCGTACGGCCGCCGCCCTCTACGACTGTTATCTCGCCCCCGCCTCCTTTCGACCGGAAGGAGCGGCCGGATAACAGCACACTTCTCGGATTGACATCCCACTTCATGCGGCCGAGGTACAGCCACGACCGCGCGCCCCTTAATGCTGAGCGATCAGCGCTACGCACACGAGTTGTGCCTCATCTAAGGAAGGATTCATCGATGCGCGTCGCCCTATTTGCCGTTCTTTGTCTCGCTTGCACACCGGTGCTGGCGGAAGATTTTTACTACGTCCTTGACGACGATCCCGCGAACGCTTCGGCGACGCACTACACGACGCCCGATCAAGCGTGTCATGCCGCATACGACGCAGATCAGCCGATACTTGCAGCGAAGTCATACACACAGCCGCTTGCGTATCAATCACCTACGCTATCGCCAGCCTCGCATCCTCCGCAGTTTGTCGCCTATGAATGTGACGTGTCTGCTTACAGCCCCAAGTTTGCAAGCTCCATTACCTACGGGCACACCATCACTCGTGGCGGCGATGGATGCACGGAACAGCAAACCTACAATCCTCAGACCGGCAAGTGTGAATCGCCAGATGAAGACCAGGACCGCAAGGAGCAAGGTGATCCCAATAGTCCACTCGTAGCGGGGATTGTCTCGTGTGGCGACCCGATAAACGTCGGGACAGGCAACGTCTATGAAGCCGAAACGGACTACGCTGATAGCGATGGCGAGCTTCGGTTCGCCCGGAGCTATAACAGCACTGCAGGTGCATGGAGAGCGACCTACGATACTTTGCTAAAAATCTACCCTAAAGCCCTCGTTCTGGTATTCAACGATGGCCGATCATCACTGTTCACCCTTAGTAACGGCGTCGCAACGGCCGAGCCAACCGAGCTCGGAACAATGCGGCAGATCAATGGCCTATGGGTGTACACCTCGCCAACAAATGAGCAGTTCACATTCAATGCGCAAGGCAAGCTAACGCTTTGGAGGCAGTCCAACGGACTGAGCCAGTCTCTGAGCTATGTAACTTCGCCCGATTACACAACTGTAACTGCCACTGTTACGGATTCCAAAGGCCATACCCTCGCGTTCGCCAAGAAATATGGCGTGCTTCAGAGTCTCACTGTTGGCGGCTTGACCATCACCTATGCGGTTGATTCAACGTACAGAACGACCGGGATTACCCGCACGTGGGCTGGCCATTCGACTTCTCGAATCTATGTCTATGACGATCCCAACAACCCCAAGTTGTTGACTGGCATCATCGACGAACGAGGCATCCGATCCGCCACTTGGGCCTACGATAGCCAGGGTCGCGCCATTTCCAACCAGCGCGCGATCGGTGCGGATAAGGTGACGATCGCCTACAACACGGACGGCTCAACCACCGTCACCAACGCGCTAGGCAATAGCACGACTTATCGCTATCAGATCATCCAAGGCGTCAAGCGGGTGACCGCTGTTGAGGGATCGCCTGCCGTGGGTTGCCCGGCCAGCAACTCCAGCTACACCTACACGACCAATGGCCAGGTCGCCAGCAAGACGGATGCGCTAGGCACGGTCACGACCTATGCCTACGACACGCTGGGCCGAGAAATCACCCGTGTCGAAGCCAAAGGTACGCCCCAGGAGCGCACGATCACCACGACCTGGGATCCCACGCGCTTCCTGCCGCTGACCGTGACCACCGCGGACCGGGTGACCACCTACACCTACGACGACCAAGGCCGCTTGCTGGGCAGCAGCGTCCACGCCATCAAGGAATGACGACCATGACAAAGGGATTTCGATGGAGCCTGGTCAGCCTCGGGCTGCTGGTGGCGGTGACGCATGCCGCGACGCCGGACCGAACTGTCACCCGGGCCTATAACGCGCAGGGCCTGCTCGCCAGTGTGGATGGCCCGCGCACCGACGTGAATGACGTCACTAGCTACACGTACGACGCGCAAGGCCGCCTCGCCACCGTGACCGATCCGCTGGGGCACGTGACGAGCTACGACACCTATGACATGTACGGCAACCCGGGGCGGTCCACGGACCCCAACGGCGTCGTGTCGGTCATGACCTACACGCCCGAAGGCTGGCCACAGACCGTCACGCGCGACAGCACCGGCACGCCATCCACGACGACGCTCACCTACGACGCCATCGGCAACGTCACCCAGTCCAAGGACGCCGACGGCGTCATCACCGCCTACACCTATGACGACGCCGGTCGCCTCACGGACATCACCGATGCCGTGGGCAATCGCATCCACTACA
>JBCNOA010000064.1:0-18402 GCA_039594095.1 Dyella sp. | reverse complement strand
GTACGAGCAGCGCTACGTGGCACCGGCGGGGCGGCAACCGTGAAGGCCAGGGCGGCGCGCGTGCGATGGGCACGGCGCTGCCTGGTCGGATGGTTGTGCGTGATGGCGGGGCATGCCTGTGCGCAGAGGGCGTCGGCGGAAAGCTGCGTCGATGTCAGCGTGAACCAGCACGCCGTACTCGCCTACGACTGCCTGAGCCGGCAACTCGGCGCGGGCACGGAGCGGGCCGGACCGCCGCCGCCGATGCTCGACGCGGTGACGGGCGAACCTTCGAACCGGCAGGTGGGCCAGTACAACGCGGCGGCGCTGGAGCATCGCATGGGCTCCAACCTGGGTCGCAGCGTGCAGCCGCAGCGGCCGGCACCGACGTACCCGCGGCTGCTGCCGCCTGGGGCGGTCGGTGGGCATTAGAGGCGCCGCAAGTTGGGAACCCTTCTCCCCCCTGGGGAGAAGGTGGCGGTCCCACGGGGATTCCCTTCGATCACAGCCGGATGAGGGGCGGGTGCTTGAGAAGGAGGTTCTACGGGGCGACGCCTGCTTTGGTGTTCCCGCTTCACTGCTCCGTCGTTCCCCTCACCCCAACCCTCTTCCCGGAGGGGAGAGGAAGCTCCGTTGCACGGCTCGTGACGCTCTCATTTCACCCGGTTCGCCAAAGCCGTCGCTCCCATGAACTTTCCGTGACAACAGTTCAGTCCTTCATCTCCCTGAAGGTCTAACCGGAAGAAGCCGCGGCCCGGCGCCGCGTGACCCAAGCTAACGAGGCAAACGCGTGATCAAGGCGGTCGATTCGGCGAAGGCATCCGGCATTACTCGACGCAGCGTTCCCGGACGCCGCCCGTTGGCGCAGTGGATCGCCGCGGCGTTGGCGATGGGCGCTGCGATGCAGGCGCATGCGGGCAATCCGCCGGTGCTGAGCCAGGCCTGGCTCGCCGCGCAGCGCGGCCAGCCGGGTACCTCGGCGGCAGGCAACGTCACCACGCCGGTGCCGAACAATCTTTCCGTGCAGAGCGCGCCGCAGCTGCTGCAGCAGCGCGTGGTGCAGCAGTCGATCGCGAACCTCAATCAGGCCGCGCAGGCGGTCGCCGCGCAGCTGAGCGCGCAACAGGTCGCGCAACAAGCGGCCCAGCAGCTCGCCTCACCCGTGCCGGACGGTATCGCGGCCGGCGGCCTGCAGGTTTCCGCCGACGTGGTACGCAACCCGGCGCTGTGGCAGAACGCCAACGCCCCGGTGCAGACCGCATCGGCCGGCAAGACCACGGTGGAAGTGAAACAGACTGCGGCCAAGGCCATCCTCACCTGGGACAGCTTCAACGTCGGCCGCAACACCACGCTGTACTTCAACCAGAGCGGCGGCAACCAGTCCAACGGTGGCAACGACTGGATCGCGCTCAACCGCATCAACGATCCCAGCGGCGCACCGAGCCAGATCTTCGGCAAGATCAAGGCCGAGGGCTCGGTCTATCTCATCAACCGCAACGGCATCCTGTTCGGCGCCGGCAGCCAGGTGAACACGCATTCGCTGCTGGCCAGTTCGCTGAGTTTGTTCAGCAGCGACGTGGCGACGAGCAATGCGCGGTTTCTCAAGGGCGGTATCGCGGATCAAGCGTCGGCCAACGCAGCCTTTCTGGTCGATGGCGTATTCACGGATGGGCGCCGCCACGATGTCGTGATCGAGAAAGGCGCGAGCATCAGCACCGGCAAGCAGGGTTTCGCTTTGGTCGCCGCACCGCACGTGTCCAACGCGGGCGCCATCGTCGCCGACGACGGGCAGGCGATCCTGGCGGGCGGTACCGCGTTCTTCAACCCCGCAGGCAGCGATAGCACCGGCGCCGCCTTGCGGATCGCTGGTTGGAACGATGGCCAGGGCATCGATGGCTCGAAGGGCGATGTCGTCAATACGGGTCTTGTCCAGGCGCGTCGCGGCAGCGTGCGCATGGTCGGCCACGATGTAACACAGGCCGGAGTGGCGCTCGCGTCGACCAGCGTGGCGTATCCGGGGAGCATCGAACTCAATGCGCGCGATCAGGCCAATGGAAGTGGCGGCAGCCTGGAATTTACCCGCGGCGGCGCGCTCGTTCTGACATCGGGTTCGGTGACGGCGGTATTGCCAGAGAAGGATGGCAGCACCACTTCGTCGAGTGTTGCTGCCGACGCTGCGTTCAAGGGCAGTACGCTATCGCTGGACGGCGCGACTGTTACGTTGCGATCCGGGTCCTTGCTGGAGGCGCCGGGTGCCGCGTTGGCCATCGCGGCTCATGCGTACACGATAGACACCTCTCCGACCGCCTGCCGCGTGTATGTGGATGCCGGCGCTGTCATCGACGTCTCCGGCCTCGCTAACGTCGCGTTGCCGATGTCGGCATTGCTGGTCAATGTCTCGCGCATCGGCCAGAACGAACTGGCCAATTCGCCGCTGTTGCGCAACGGCTTCCTGTACACCCAGAAGAACGTGCTGGTCGACAGCACTCAGAGCGGCACCCGCGCCGACGGACTGGACTGGGTGGGCAGCCCCATCCTCAACGTGGGCGGCTACGTGGATAACGTGCCGCGCGGCGTCGAGCAGCTGATGACCAAGGGCGGCATCGTCTCGCTGCACGGCAGCGAGGTGATCCTTCGCTCCGGATCGGAGCTGAATCTGGATGGCGGCTTTCTTTCCTATCAGGCCGGCTGGGTCACCACGCCCAATCTGCTTGGTGCCAATGGGCGCATCTACGACATCGCGGCCGCCGATCCCGATATGACTTACGTCGGCTTCGCCGGCCAGTACACGCAGGAACATGTGCGCTGGGGCATCAGCCAGACCTACAACAACGGCATGCTGGCCGGCTCGCGCCGCTGGGATCCGGGCTTCATCGCCGGCGGCGATGCCGGCACGCTGGATGTGCAGGCAGGCCATGCGCTGGTGCTGGACGGCGACATTTCCGCGCAGTCCTTCGCCGGCCGAAACCAGGTGGAACAAGGTAAGCAGCCGGTAGGTGGCACGTTCAAGTTCACCGTGCCCCAGGTTGGCCTGGATACCCGCTACAACTACGCGCCCGGCATTCTGTTGCAGCAGGCGTCACTTGCGCTCGACGGGCTTTCGCCGGGCTTCGATGCCGACACCGCATGGGATACCGTCACCGCCGCGCAATCGCCGAACACGAGCCACGACAGCGACCTTCGCTGGTGGTTGCCGATTTCGACCGGCATGCTCAGCAGCGGAGGCTTCTCCAACGTCAAGCTCTCCACCGGCAATAGCGGCTCGCAGATTCTGCAGCAGGCCGGTTCGGTACTGGCCGTGCGACCTGGCGGCAGTGTGAGCCTCACCGGCAGCCGGATTACCGTGTGGGGCGATATCAGTGCCGCGTCGGGCTCCATCGATATGACGTCGACCGGGCCGGCGCAGGATACGCCAGCGATGGATGCCGCGGATGGCAGCACGCTGCGTCCGGACATCACTGTCGGCGATGGCGCCACGCTCAGTACGCGTGGCTTGTGGGTGAACGATGCGGGGCTGGCGGCGGAGCAGCGTGTCGGGAGTCGCTATATCGACGGCGGCAAGATCACGCTCACGGCCAATGCCGCGCTGACCGGTTCGGACGGCTCGGATGCCACGGGTTCGGTAGTGCTCGGCAAGGGCAGCACGCTGGACGTATCGGGCGGCGGTTATGTGGGTGCCGATGCGCGCGTGCTGACCAAGAATGGCGTTCCGGCTGGCAGCGGTGGCGACATCTCCCTTTCCACCTACGGGAATGTGGCGGCCGAATTTCAGCAGGCGGCAGCGCTGGACAGTGGCACATTGCAGCTGGACGGCAAGTTGCTGGGCTACGGCTTCAGCGGCGGCGGCACGCTGTCCCTGCAGGCGAACTACATCCAGATCGGCGGCGATCGCACGGCGATGCCGATGGCCAACGGGCTTTACCTCGATCCCTCCTTCTTCGCCGGCAAGGGTTTCGATCAGTACAAGCTCACGGCGATCACCGACGGCATCGTCGCCCCCGGCGCACAGGTGCGCGTCGCGCGCGACAATTTCCTGCCTGATTATCAGGCGCTGTTGGCGGCGCCGACCGGCGCCGATCTCTATGCCGTCGATGCCGCGCACCCGCAGGGCATTTACGCTTCCGTGGGCTCGCTGGACGCGTATCACCGCTATGTGACCCGGGACGCCAGCGCGGGGCCCGGCTTCTCGCTCAGTGCTGGCCAGTACCTGGATTGGCCGATCGATCCGTCGGATCCATCCCAGGGAGCGCCGCAGTATGCAGGCGTCAACGGTTCGGTACGCGTCGGCGATGGTTCCAGCATCGCCGTGGATGCAGGAGGGAGCATCACGCTGGCCGGTACGCAGGCGACCACGGTGCTCGGCACGCTTACGGCGCACGGTGGCACGGTCGATGTATCGACCCGTGCCTTGACGCGTCCCGATGGCCTGCCGTCGCTGACGCAGCGCGTGTGGCTGGGCGAGTCGGCCGTGCTGGATGCTTCGGGCATCGCGCTGATCGATCCATGGGCCGCCGCGGTGGCCGGCGCTGACGGCAGGCCGCAGGTGCCTCGCACGGGCATCGTGCTGGACGGCGGTGCCGTGTCGCTGAAGGGACGTGGCGGTTACGTCGTGGCGGAGCAGGGCAGCCGCGTCGATGTCTCCGGCGCAGCGGACAATTTCCAGTTGCCCACGAAACAGCCAGCGGGCATGGGCAATGCCACGTCTTACGTAGCCACGCCGGTATGGAGCGATGCCGGCAGCATTACCCTCGGCGCGGCGGCGGGTCTGTACTTCGATGGGCAGCTACAGGCATCTGGCGGCGCTGCAGATGCGAACGGCGGCACGCTTACCCTGCTTGGGCTCGGCAAGCCGCCCGGCCAGAACGCACCGAGCGCCAGCGGCGTGCTGATCCAGCAGTCGGGCCTGCTGTTGCCATCGGGCGCGCGGATCGACGGTGCGGTAGATGCCGGCACGCCTTCCGGTGTGCTGCGTTTCGCGGCGGATCGAATCAGCGGCTCGGGTATCACTACCTTGGCGATCGGGCTGGCCCCCTCAACGCTCGCTACGGACGGCGCCAAGGTAGTGCCGCTGGGCTTCGCCGGCGACGTGAACCTCTCGCTCGGCCGCGCCTTCATCGTCAACACAACGGCGATCCAGGCGCTGCCCGCGGATGCCACCACGATGGCGGCATCCGCCGGTGCCTATGCAAGCGGCAACGGCCAGGTCAGCATCAAGGCGCCGTACGTGAGCTTCATCGGCGGTGTAGCGCCGACGTCGGCACCGGTCGCGATGGCCGGCGACGGCAAGCTGTCGGTGCAGGCGAACTACATCGACATGGGCGGCTGGCTGAACCTGCAGCGCTGGGCGGAAGCGGATTTCGAGTCCGCATCCGATATCCGTTTCCAGGCGCCGGCACTGCTCGCCTATGCCACCGGCAAGCCGCAGCCCGGCCTGCTGTTCAGCACCGGCAATCTCACGTTCAAAGCCGCGCAGCTGTATCCGGGCACGGACTACCGTTTCGCCATCGTCGCCAATGGCTCGGGCCTGAGCGACGCCAACGGCAATGCGCTGAACACGACGCTCAGCATCCTGCCCAACGGCAGCAGCGCCACGCCGCTGTCGGCCGGCGGCACGCTGCTGCTGAGTGCAGACCATATCGAGCAGCAGGGCACGGTGCGCGCGCCATCCGGCAGCCTCGTGCTGGGCGTGACCGACGCGGTCGCGCAGGCGGCGGCATTCGGCGTCGATCCCAAGCTGTTCCCGTTCGCCATCACCCAATCGGTGCATCTGGCGCCGGGCAGCCTGACCTCGGTGTCGCTGGGCAGTGCCACGGTGCCGTATGGCAGCACCATCGATGGCGTGCAATGGCGTTACGACGCCGACCCGGTGGTGGGCTCTCCGGACCTCACCGCACCGCCCTCCAAGCAGATTGCACTCAACGGCGCCGATCTGGCGCTCGATGCCGGCGCCGGCATCGATCTCTCCGGCGGCGGCCATCTGCAGGCGGCCGAATGGGTCGCCGGCACGGGCGGCACACGCGACGTGCTGGCGCAGTACGGCACCAGTTACCAGAACGGCGCTACCGGCACCCAGGTGCCCCAGTACGCCGATGGCCGCGCGATCTACGCCATCCTGCCGGGCTACAGCGCGCCGGTGGCAGCGTACGATCCGGCGTTCGCCAAGCAGGGTGGCGACGGTCCGTCGGTGGGCCAATCGGTCTATCTGTCGGGCGCGCCTGGCCTGGCGGCCGGTTATTACACGCTGCTTCCCGCGCGCTACGCGACGCTGCCGGGCGCCTACCGCGTGGTGCAGGACACCGGCTCGCGGGACAGCGTGCTCGGCAGCAGCGCGGTGCAGCCGGATGGCACGCTGGCGATCAGCGGCTATTTCGCCGACGCGCTGAGCGGCGCGCGCGACGCGCGCAACACGACCTTCCTGGTGCAGTCGGGCAAGGTGTGGCAGCAGTACTCGCAGTACACCCTCAGCGACGCGGATACGTTCTTCGCCAAGCTTGCGCAGAAGGGCGGCAAGGTCGCACCGGCGCTGGCCGCCGACGCCGGCCGCCTCACGCTGGCCGCGACCAGCACGCTCGATCTCGGCGCCACGCTGACGTCCGCGCCGGCCAAGGGCGGACGCGGTTCGCAGGTAGATATCGCGGCGCTGGCGATTCAGGTGGTCAGTGCCGATACCACCGCGCGTGACGGCTATCTCACGCTGTCGGCCGATGGACTGAGCACGCTGGGCGCGGGCAGCCTGCTGCTCGGCGGTACGCGTCGCACGGGCGATGACGGCGACCACGTCACCGCCGTGGCGGACAGCGTGGTGCTCGCGAACGATGCCGCGCATCCGCTGCAAGGACAGGAAATTCTGCTGGTCGCCAACGGCGGCCAGCGCGACGGCGCGATGGGCGTGTCGCTGCGACAGGGCAGTGTGCTGCGTGCGACCGGACAGGGCAGCGGCGCGGCCAGTCTGCCGCTGGTGTTCGGCGTGGCGGCCGGGACCGACGCCAACGGACAACCGATCGCCGCGGTCAGCGGCGACGGCGCGCTGCTGCGCGTATCGCAGAACGGCGCGGCGAATATCGTGCGCAATAGCGTGTCGGCGAATCCGGGCGGCGCGCTGGCGATCGCGGCCGGCGCACGGGTCGACGGCGGCAGCGCGTTGACGCTCGATGCCACCGGCAGTACGTCGGTCGATGCTTCGTCCGCGCTCTCCGCGCAGACGATCGACGCCAACAGCAACCGCATCACCTTCCTCGGCGACGGCGCCACCGCGCCGTCCGGATCGAGCGGTTTCGTGATCGGCCGCGATACTTTGAATCTGCTGCGTGGCGCGCAGAGCGTCACGCTGCGCAGCCGCGGCGACATGGATTTCCTCGGCAACGTGCGAGTCGATCTGGCGAACGATCTGAACCTCAGCGCCGGCGCGTTCGCCAGCGACGGCGGCTCGGTGGATATCGAGGCCGGCAAGCTGGGCCTGTCCAACGATCTGGGCGCGGCGAACGGCACATTCACCGCCGGCGCGGGCCAGTTCGCGGTGCGTGCGAACGAAGTGGATTTCGGCGCCGGCAACACCGGTCTGCGCGGCTTCGGCGGTTTCTCCGCCAGCGCGGCGCAGGGCATGCAGGGGCAGGGCACGGGACGCTTCGACTTCGGCAGCGTCGACGTCAATCTCAACACGCCATGGCTGCTCGCCGCCGACGGCGCGGATACGCAGCTGGCGACCACCGGCGCGCTCAACATCGGCGGCACGGCCGGTACCGTGCCGGCGGGTCACATGGGCGGCGCGCTGAGCCTCACGGGCGGCAGCGTGTCGATCGGTACCGCGATCGCCGCGCCTGCGGGCAGGCTCGACGTGCATGCCACCAGCGGCGATATCGCGATGGCCAGCGGCGCGCTGCTGACCGTCGGCGGCGTCAACAAGACCTTCTTCGATACGACCACTTACGCCCAGGGCGGCACGCTCACGCTGACGTCCGACCACGGCAGCGTCGGCCTCGCCAACGGCGCCACGCTCGATTTCTCCGGCGCGGCGGCGGGCGGCGACGCGGGCAGCCTGGACCTCGAAGCGGGGAACGCGCTCGCGCTGGCCGGCACGCTGCGCGGCCAGGCCAAGAACGGGTACCGCGGCGGCTATCTCACACTGGGTAGCGGCGCCTCCATGGATCTGGACGTCGCCGCAGGGATCGCGGCCGCCGCCGGCGCGACCGGCCTGTTCTCGCTGAACACCGGCGCGGGCGATCTGCACCTGTCGGCGGGCAACACGTTGCGCGCGCAGAAGGTCTATCTCGGCACGGGCGGCGGCATCGTGTCGATCGACGGCACCATCGATGCGTCCGCCAACGCGGGCAGCCGCATCGAGCTGTACGGCGAGCGCGGCGTCGATGTGGCGGGCAGTCTGATCGCCACCAGCGCCATTCCCATGCAGCGCGGCGGCAGCGTGGTGATCGGCACCGGCGGCACCGGCGACGGCACCGTCAACGCCGACTATGGCTATGAGATTGTGCAGTCCGCCGGCTCCGGCTATATCCACTTCGGTCCGCAGGCGCGCATCGACGTGTCGGGCGGTTCGGTCGATGCGTTCTCCGGCGGCTCGGTCAGCCTGCGTGCGCCGCTGCTCGCCGATGGCGATGTGCGCATCGCGTTGGACGGCGGCAATGCGACGATCAAGGGTGCGCGCGTGGTCACGCTCGAACCCTATGCGCGCTGGAGCACGGCGGACGGTTCAAGCGATCCGTCCAAGCATTTCGACGGCTTGATCGATCCCGCCGGCTGGTATGTCACGAACACGAGCGGCGGTATGCCGACGATGGTCGACGGCACCTGGACGGACGCCAGCGGCAAGATCCTGGCGGCGCCGGCCGATGCCACGCAGCTCAAGCAGTACCTGCAGAACGACTACTTCATGCCGAAGCAGGTCAACGCCGATCATGCCGGCTTCTACGGCTATGTCGACGGGGACGCGAGCAAGGGGCCGGGTACGCTGATGCGTTTCGTGCAGCAGCCGGGCTACGCTTTCGGCGATCGTTACGCGGGTATCGCCAATTTGCAGCTGCGGCCGGGCATCGAGCTGGTCAATCCAGCCGGCGGTACGCGCGGCGGCGACATTGCGGTACTGACCAACTGGAACCTCGGCGCGGGCACGACGCAGCCGGACGGCAGCATCGCACTGGCCTATCGCTACCAGGGCCTGGCGCCGATACTGACGGTGCGCGCGGCGGGCAATCTCGATATCCAAGCCAGCATCACCGACGGTTTCTATCAGCAGAACAGCGGCGCGGCGCTGGCCAATCCGCCGGCGCCGCCCCCGCCGCCGCCTCCGCCGGTCAGCGACAACGGCTATGCCAATGCCGTCGCCGCCTATACGGAGTCGCAGTCGTTCCTCGACGCGAACGGCTTGTGGAACGGCTCGATCAATCTGGCGGACGGATCGGCGGCGCAGGGCAAGACGCCCGGCGGCGGTACGGCGGACATCAGCCACGATCCTTATTACCAGCCGCTGCAGGCACCGCTGAAGGATCAGAGCGCGGCGTACTACACCAATTACCAGGGCTACATCGGCGAATTCGGCAACGGCACGACCAGTACCTGGGTCAACTGGTTCCAGGACGTGCAGAACACCGGGATGTTCCTGGTTTACAACCCGACGCCGGTGGCGGTGCCAGCACCTCAGCCGGCGGACTACGCGGTTTACAAGGACTACACGGACGCGTACGACGGCTGGCTGCAGCAGAACTATTCGATCGCCGTGCGCCAGCGCAAGAATACGCCGCCGCCCGTGCTGCTGCCGCTCGATACGGATTATGGCTCGTACTCTTCCAACTACGTGATCTACCTTGGCGAGCACAACCAGTACGCCAACTACGTCTATAGCTCCGTAGGCAACAGCTTCTTCGGAACCCAGCTGTTCTATGCCCCGTTCGCGCCGAAGGCGGATCCGGCCAACCCGCTCTACGGGCAGGCGTTGGCGGCCTACCAGGCCTCGCAGGCCTATCTCGATGCAAACGGTTTGTGGAACGGCTCGATCAATCTCGCGGACGGATCGGTGGCGCAGGGCAAGACGCCCGGCGGCGGCACCGCGGACATCAGCCACGATCCCTACTACCAGCCGTTGCAGGCGCCGCTGCCTGGCCAGTCCGCCAACTACTACGCCAACTACCAGGGCTACATCAACGAATTCGGCAATGGGACGAACGACGCCTGGGTCAATCGGTTCTCCGACATCCAGAACGGAGGCATTGGCTTCCTGGCCTACAATCCCACGCCGCTAGTGGCCCCGCAGCCCTCGGACTTCACGGCGTACAAAGACTATGTGGACACGTATGACGGCTGGCTGCACCAGAATTTCTCCACGGCGTTGACGCGGCGTCGGAATACCCCTTCGCCCGTATTGCTTCCGCTCGACACGGACTACAGCGCGTACACGTCCAATTACGCGGTCTATCTGGGCGAGCACTACCAGTACGCCGATTACGTCTACAACTCCGTAGGCAACAGCTTCTTCGGTACCCAGCTGTTCTACGCGCCTTTCGCTCCCAAGAGCGATCCGGCGCAATCGGGCGGCGGTGGCGGCCCGCCGACCACGGTGCCGGTGCCGGCCAGTGCGGCGAACAACAGTCCGTCCAACATGCCTTCGCTGGGCAGTCCGGTCTCGCTGGCCTCGGCGACCTTGCTGGGCGGTTCCAGCACCTCGTACCGGCTGGTGGCCGGCGCGCGCACCGATGCCACCGATCCGCTGGCGACAGTGGCCGGCGCGGGCAATGTGAATCTGTCCAACCATTTCGCCGTGGTCGATACGCTCACGCCCACGACCGACTCGGGGCAGAAGAGCAAGACCAATGGCAAGGCCGTGCTGCTGCCCACCGTGGTGCGTACTGGTACAGGTTCCATCGATATCGCAAGCGGCGGCGATCTCAACTGGCAGGATGCGGCTGCGCCTGCGGTGATCTATACGGGCGGCGCGCCGGCCCAGGATACCGCAGCCGATACGAACGCGTCGGTTATTCGGCCGAACTGGCTTTCCGGCAATAGCGCATCCATCACGCCATACATACTGAGCACCGGTCAGGTAAATCCCGAACATGCCGGCGACCTGACGCTCGATACGCGCGGCAGTATCCATGCGATCCAACAGGTGATCGACGTGGATGGTTCCGCCACGACGGTCAAGGGTGCCGACATCTCGCAGTATTGGTGGCCGTGGATGCAGACCGCCAATGCGGCGGACGGCTCGGCCTCGTCGATCAACTTCGCCAATTTCGGCCAGGGCGTGATGAGCGCCGGCGGTAATGTGGCGGTGAGCGCCGGTGGCGATATCCATCAGTTGTCGGTCTCGCTGCCGACCACCTGGCGGGCGAACGCCGATGGCCAGAGCGTGACGACGTATGGTGGCGGCGATCTGGACGTGCGCGCGGGCGGCGACATTCTCAGCGGTACCTATTTCGTCGCCAAAGGCCAGGGCAATATCCAGGCCGGTGGTTCGATCGGCTCGGACTTCCGGTATACGGCGCCGGCCACCGACCCGCTTTACGCGGGTCAATCCACGCCGGTTTCCACGCTATTCGCCCTGCAGGATGCGCAGCTTGACGTGCGTGCGCGTGTCGGCGCGGATATCGGTGGTGTCTACAATCCGTCGTACCTCTCCGTCGATCCAATGAGCGTCAACGCACAGTTCCTGCCTGCGGGACATGGCGATGCGCAGAATTACAGCGCCACGTCGTCGTTTTCGGCGGGAAGTTCCAGCGGGAACATCGCCTTCGACAGTCTGCGGCTGCCCGGTGCGCTGTTCGATGACGGCGATGCGGCAAATATCGGTAACCCTGGCTCGATACTGCCGGCCACGCTGAGTCTGGCGGCCCTTTCAGGCAATGTGGACATCCGCGGCGCCGGCGCACTTTATCCCTCGGCGCAGGGCAATCTCTCGGTGCTGGCAGGCCAGAACGTCCTGCTGAGCCAGCAAGTCTCCACGATGCAGGGCATCGGAAACGCCTACGGTTTCGGGCTTATCGATGCACCGCCTAGTTTGCTCCCCTCGCCGCTGAATCCCTTCGGCGATCAGTCGCTGGCATCGATCTATGGCCAGCTCTGGACCCTGGGTTACCTCGACGGAGGCGCCACGACCTACGCATCCATGATTCACGCCAAAGCTCCGCTACATGCGGACGATGCGATGCCTGCCCGTATATATGCACTGCAAGGCGACATCGTCGACGGCATCCTGTCGCCTGCCGGATTCCAATATCGTTCGCTGCAGTTGACGCCTGCGAAGCCAGTGCTGGTGCGTGCCGGTCGTGACATCGTCAACTTGTCGCTGCTCGGACAGCAAAGCCACGACGCGGACGTCACGCTGGTCTCCGCGGGCCGCGATATCTACGACCTGCCGATCAATCAGAGTTTCCAGCTGGGTAGCGCGGACCCGGGCGCCTATCAGCTCGCCCCGGCCCTGCTGCTCGGTGGCCCGGGCAGTTTCCTGATCGAAGCGGGCCGCAATATCGGGCCGCTCACCAACAAGAACGAAACCACCCGTACCCCGATCCTGCTGGGGAATGGCAACACGGGCATCGATACGGTCGGCAATCAGTTCAATCCTTACCTCCCGCACGCCAGCGCGGACATCAATCTTCTCTACGGCATCGGTCCCGGCATCGCCACCGCCGATTTCATGGCGCATTACGTAGACGCCGCGGCTGCGGGCCTGGATAGCCTGATGCCCGACCTGGTGAGTTTCATGGAGCGCCGCGTCGCCGGGCGCGTGGTCGACACCGGCTATGCGCAGGACAAGGTCACAGCCCAGTTGACGGCGGCCGAGGCGCGCCAGCTGTTCGACCAGGAGCCGGACTACGTGCAGCGCCAGTTCGTCTCCGAGGCGCTGTTCAAGGTACTGGCCAAGGTCGGCGCCGACTACAACGACAAAAACAGCGCGTATTTCGGCAAATATGCACGGGGCTACGCCGCGATCGACACGCTGTTCCCGGACGGCCTCGGCTACACGGCCAATGGCTCCGGGCAGGGCGGATTGAACGGCGCGCAGTCCACGGTGGACACCGGCGATCTGGATCTGCGCGGCACCACCATCCAGACCCAGCAGGGCGGCAACATCACCATGCTGGCGCCAGGCGGCCAGGCGTTGCTGGGCAGCGCATCGGCGCCGCCGGTGATCACGGACAGCCAGGGCAAGGTGCTGGCCGGTCCCAACAGCATGGGCGTGCTCACGCTGGAGCAGGGCGACATCCGCATGTTCACCGACCGCAGCGTGCTGCTGGCGCAGAGCCGCATCTTCACCGAGCAGGGCGGCGACCTGGTGCTGTGGAGCTCCAACGGCGACATCAATGCCGGGCAGGGCGCCAAGACGACCACGGAAATCCCTCCGCCGAGCTATCTGTGCACGATCGACGCCTGGTGCAGGCTCGACGCGCGCGGCCAGGTCAGTGGCGCGGGCATCGCCTCGCTGCAGAGCGTGCCGGATGCGCCGAGGGGTAACGTCTACCTGGTGGCCCCGCGCGGTACGGTGGATGCGGGCGACGCCGGCATCCGCGTGTCCGGCAACCTGATCGTGGCCGCGGCGCGCGTGGCGAATGCGGACAACATCCAGGTGCAGGGCGAGAAGGTCGGCGTGCCGGTGACGCAATCGGTCAACGTCGGCGCCTTGAACGCAGCCAGTGCCGCGGCCAGTGCCGTCAGCAAGGCCGCCGAGGACATGGCGCGGCAGCAGCAGGACGATACGCGCAGCAAGCTGCCGTCGGTCATCTCCGTACAGGTGCTTGGCGTCGGCGACGGCAGCGCCAGCCTCGACAACGGCAACGGCGCTCCGCGTCGTTACGATCCGAGCAGCCCGGTGCAGGTGCTGGGCGGCGGCATGCTGAGCACGCGCGCGAAGGAACAGCTCACGGCGGAAGAGCGCAAGCGGCTTACCGAATAAGCCGCCATGGTCCTCGATAATCGGGCGTTCCGGTAAAACGGAACGCCCCGGACGGGTTTTGTCCCGTATTTACGGAAAATCCAAGAGCCACGGAGTGCGATAACAGTGCATCAGCCTGTTCGAGGCAGGGCTTTGGCATTATCGGAGGCATTGCGCCAATTGCTCGAGGCGCGCCAGGAAAAGCTGGCGGAGCGTCTGATCGATCAATGCAGCATCGAGCTGGTTCGCCAGATCAGCGAATCGCCCATCGCCGCGCTCAATGTGAGGCTTTCCTATCTGCTCAGATCGCGCCTGCGCAGGCGTGCTCTTCCGGAAGAGCGCGGCCTGCATAGCGCCGCGCCGCTGCTGGTGAACATACTCAATGTGTGGTGCCGCGAAGGACGGCGCGCATCGGTGCGCAGCGTGCTACGCGAGCTCGGCCGCGCCGATCTGAGCGCTCTGCGCGACGAACGCGAGCTGGATCCGGAGGTGATCTCGATGCTGCGCGAATTCGAATTGCGAGGTTGATCACGAATGTGCGTGTTTATCGCGTGATGATGATGTTCTTTATGTCTTGAGATATGTCATTTGGATTATTTGGAAAAACCAAGTCATCGACGAGACATTTTTGATTACATCTATTCTTAATGGGGGCGTCATTGCCGGGCTGTACAAAATCGTCGGCCTCCACTCCGGAGGTATTTTCCAAAGTAGGGGTAAGTCATGATCTTCGGTACCAATGGAAATAACCGCATGACCAAGCTCGCGGGCGCCCTCGTGCTGACCCTCGTCGCCGCCTCCTCGGCCCACGCCGCCATCCAGGTCGGCGGCGGCGCCACGCTGCCGGCGCTCGGTTATGTCGGCAACGTGACGCATCGCCTGAACAGCGCGCCGACCAGCACCTCCCTGCTCGGTGCCTACAAGACGGTGTTCGCCAACAGCGGCGCTTCGTACTGCCAGACCGGCAGCGGCGCCGGCAAGAACATCCTCGCCGGCGTGAGCGGCACCAGCGTGCAGAACGGCTGCCCGGACGGCTCCACGACGCCGACCGGCTTCGGCGCTGCCACCGTGGGCCGCACCACCCTGACCCAGCCTGACTTCGCCGCTTCGGATTCGCCGCTGTCGACGAGCGACTACAACAACTATGTGGCCAACCGCGGCGCCAGCCGCCCGCTGCAGTTCCCGGCGGTCGCCGGCGGCATCGCCGTCGTCTATCGCAACGACAACTCGACCACGCAGCTGAACCTGACCACGGCTCAGGTGTGCGGCATCTTCAGCGGCACCATCACCACCTGGACCGCCCTGGGCCAGCCGGTGCCGGCCTCCGGCAACAACACGCTGCAGGTGGTCTACCGCTCCGACGGTAGCGGCACCAGCTTCGGCCTCAGCAACTTCCTGTCGGCCAACTGCCCGGCCGACGGCGCCGGCCACCACTTCATCACCGACCAGGCGTTCTCCAACGCCGTGTCGCAGTACGGCCTGCCGAGCAGCAACTGGTCCGGCCAGAGCGGCAACGCCAACGTGGTCAACGCCATCGTCAACGGCACCACCGACGGCTTCATCGGCTACGCCGAAGCCGCCAACGCGCTCTCCGTGGCCGGCAACATGGCGACGGTGAACGGCAAGAGCCCGACCGCCGACCTGGGCGATGCGACCAGCCACAAGCTGACCATCAACAGCACCGACGTGGTCTACAACAACGCCATCTCCGGCGTGGACAGCAATGGCCGTCCGGTCGTGTCCCCGATCTCCGGTGCGCCGAGCACCAGCTGCATCGCGCTGGTGAAGCCGGACGCGTACGCCACGCTGTCCTCCTCGGTGTCGGGCTACCCGATCGTCGCCGTGTCCTACCTGCTGGGCAACAGCCAAGGCAACGGTACGGACGCCACCGACGTGCGCAACCTGCTGGGCGCTCCGTACAACAGCTCGGTCGTCGCCGCCACCAAGACCATCGGCGCCGGCAAGGGCCTGGCCTTCCTCAACGCGCCGATCACGCAGACCCAGATCAACGGTTGCGTCATCAACTGATCCATCGCGAACGGTTCCACCTGCCGTGGAACGCGCGGGAGAGGCTTGCCTCTCCCGCGTTTTTTGCTTGCGTGGCTGTCATGAAGGCAGCGTAGGTTGGGGGCATGAAGCGGGAAAGAGCGACGCGAGGCTCGGAACAGGGATGCCGGCGGTCACCAGGCCGGTCGCCTCGCGCCTCAGCGCCTGCGCATAGTGGCTTCAGCCTGCTCGAAACCCTCGCCGCCATCCTGCTGTTGGCGATCGCGGTCGCCGCACTCATGCGTGTGGCCAGCGCATCGCTCAATCTCACCGACAAGCTCGGGCAGACGACGCGGGCGGACATGTTCGCGCAGGGCAAGCTCGATGGCCTGGGCATCGCGGAACCGCTGCGTCCGGGCGAATACGACGGAATGTTCGATGGCGACTACCGCTGGCATCTGCGCATCGTGCCGTGGCAAGGCGACGATCCTCCGCAAGGCAGCGGCTTGACGCTATACCGCGTGGATCTCAGCGTGTCGTGGGGCGACAGGCGGCATCCTCGGGAAATGAAGTACGTGACGCTGCGAGCGCAGCCGCGGGCGGTGCCGTGATGCGTCGTTTCGACGCCCGCGGCTTCAGTCTGCTCGAAGTGCTCAGCGCGCTGGCTTTGCTGAGCTTGTTGCTGCTCGGCGTCTTCTACGGCATCCGCACGGCGACCCGCTCCGTCAATAGCGGTTCGGCTGCGATGGAGCGCAACGACCAGGCGCGCTCGCTGCAGCAGTTCCTGCGTCGCGACCTGTTGCAGGCACGCGCGATTCCGTGGCGGAAGGATGTCCAGGACAACGGCGTGGTGTTCGAGGGCGAGCCTCGGCGCATGCGTTTCGTTGCCTCCTTGCCTGGCTATCTCGACCGCGTCGGGCCGCAATTGCAGACGCTGGTGTTGTCGGATGACGGCAAAGGCAAGCTGACGCTCGAACTGGGCAGTGCGCCCGTCACACCGGGCGGAGCCGGCGTGAAGGTCGAGTCCGAGGTACTCATGACGGGCCTGGGCGGAGGCCGGTTCCGCTACTACGGCCGCGATAGGGAAGGCTCGGAAGCGCGGTGGCGCGAGCGATGGGACGTCGCCGGGCGCATGCCGGACTTGGTGAGCGTCGAGCTGGATCGTGGCGTCGACGAAGGCGCTCGGGGGGGCGGCGACGACATGGCGGCATGGCTGTGGCTGCAGGCGCCGATCCGGCAGGCACCCGACGCGATCAACGTGGGAGCTCTGGCGCGTGCGCTGCCGGGGGCGTCGAAACCGTGAGCGGAACGGTGACGAGCTACGACGGACTTGGGCACCGCCAGCGAGGCATCGCGTTGCTGGTGGTGTTGTGGGCCTGCACCTTACTGGCGATCCTGCTCGGCGGTTTCGCCACGCTGGCGCGCACCGAGTCCATCCAGACCCGTTATCTGTCCAGCCGCGTGCAGTTGCGCTATCTCGCCGAGGCCGGCGTGATGCGGGCGCTGGCCGAATGCGCGAGCAGCAATGGCGGGCGGTGGGTGGGTGACGGCCGCCCCTATGGCATGCACATCGACGGCCATGACGTGGACATCCGCATCCAGGACGAGCTTGGCAAGGTGGACATCAACGCCGCCGATCCCCCGTCGCTGCAACGTCTGTTCATGGCCGCGGGGGAGGACGAGGCATCGGCGGCACAGCTGGCGGCGAACGTCCTGGAGTCGCGCGAGCCTGCGGATACCAGAGGTCCTGGCGGGCAGGGCGTCGACGGTTCTGCGGACGCCAGCTTGTCGAGCGGCCCGCGTTACCGCGAATTCGAGACGCCCGAACAATTGCAGATGGTGACTGGCATGACGCCGACCCTTTACCGCAAGCTGGCCTCGGCAATCACCGTATGGTCAGGCCGGCCGCAGCCGGCGCCCGCGCTGGCGCCGCCGCTGGCGCTGGCAAGCCTGCCGGGCATGGATGTGGCCAGCGCGCAGCGCTATGTCGTCCAGCGCGAGCAGGCGAGCACGCGCGTGCGGCCGCCCGTGCTGCCGAATGGTCAGGCACCCGGCGCCTGGCGCGGCGGGGCGGTGAGGACCGTCGTTGCGTCGGCGGCGGATCGTGAAGGGACGAAGGCACAGGTGTCCGTCACCTTCCGTTTGACCGAGGAACGGGGCGGCATGGGTTACAGCGTGCTGCGCTGGCAGGAAGACGGCATGGAGTGACGTCGGCGGAAGGTGCGTACTGGAGAGCGGCGGGTGCGCCGGTGTTCGCACTCGCCACGCTTGACGCGTTTTTCGCATTCGAGCGCTTCAGCTTCCGCGTTCTTCGCGCAAGAACTCCATCAGCGCGCGCACCTTCGGCGATGAATTGAGCTTTGCCGGATACAGCGCGAACAGTTGCACCGATTCCGGCTCCCATGCCGGCAGCAGCCGCACGAGGCGTTTCCTGGCGACTTCCTTTTCCGCCGCGTGCCGCGACAGGATCGTCACGCCCGCGCCGCCTACGGCCAGCTGCAGGTTGATGGTCGGGTCGGGTACGGAGATGCGCGCTTCTACGCGCACTTTCTGCGTGTCGG
>JBCNOA010000063.1:0-18424 GCA_039594095.1 Dyella sp. | reverse complement strand
CGCGAGATCGCGCGCGAGCACGGCGGCGAGCTGCGTTTCGCCAGCCGGCCGGGAGAAACCGTGTTCTCGCTGTACCTGCCTCTGGAGCGCCCGCATGACTGACGAGATCTGGATCGCCGACGACGACCGCGGCGTGCGCTTCGTGCTGGCCGAGGCGCTGCGCGATGCCGGCCTGAAGGTGCGGGAGTTCGAGGATGCCGCGTCGGTACGCGAGGCGCTTCGCGATGCACGCCCGGCGCTGCTGCTGACGGACGTGCGCATGCCCGGCGAGGACGGCTTGTCGCTGCTCAACGATATGAAGGCGCGCGGCATTGGGCCGGTGATCGTCATGAGCGCTTTCACCGACGTGGCGACTACCGCCGCGGCGTATCGCGCCGGTGCCGCTGATTACCTCGCCAAGCCGTTCGATCTGGACCAGGCGGTGGCCTCGGTGCAGCGGGCGCTCGCCGATGTACCGGCCGCCGCCGCGCCGGCTCCCGCACCGGCCGTCCCGACGCATGCGCTGCTCGGCGAGAGCCCCGCCATGCGCGAAGTGTTTCGCCTGATCGGCCGCGTGGCGGCCAGCGACCTCAACGTGCTGATCACCGGCGAGACCGGCACGGGCAAGGAGCTGGTGGCGCGCGCGCTGCATGAGGAAAGCGCGCGGCGCGATCGTCCCTTCGTCGCGCTCAATACCGCGGCGATTCCCAGCGAGCTGCTGGAGAGCGAGTTGTTCGGCCACGAAGCGGGAGCCTTCACCGGTGCGACCCGCCGCTACGCCGGCCGTTTCGAGCAGGCGGAGGGCGGCACGCTGTTTCTCGACGAGATCGGCGACATGCCGCTGGCTTTGCAGACGCGCCTGCTGCGCGTGCTGGCCGGCGGCGAGTTCTATCGCGTCGGCGGCCGCGAACTGATCCGCGGCAACGTCCGCATCGTCGCGGCCACGCACCAGGACCTGGATGTGCGCGTGGCCGATGGCCTGTTTCGCGCGGATCTGAAGCACCGCCTGGACGTGGTGCGCATCGAGCTGCCGGCGCTGCGGCAACGGCGCGAAGACATTCCCTTGCTCGCCAAGCATTTTCTCGCCGCCGCCGCGCGTGAGCTGAAGCTGCCACCCAAGCGCTTCTCCAAGGCGGCACTCAAGGCGGTCGCGCAGCGCGATTTCCCGGGCAACGTGCGCGAGCTGGAAAACCTGTGCCGCCGCCTGGCGGTGATCGCGCCGGGCGCGGAGATTCTGCCGGCCGATCTCGGCGGCGCGCCGACCCCGCCGGCCCTCGGCGACTGGACCGACGCGCTGCGCGACTGGGCAGCGCAAGCCCTGGCCGATGGCGAAAGCGACATCCACGCTCGCGCCCGCGATGCGCTGGACCATACCTTGATGCAGGCGGCGCTGGCCGTGCATGGCGGCCATCGCCAGCACGCCGCCGCCTCGCTCGGCGTCGGCCGCAACACGCTCACCCGCAAACTCGGCGCGTCGCGCACGCGGCGGCCGTCCCGATCCTGACATCCACGGAGTCCCCATGACCCTCGCCGTCCGGGCCGCGCAGCGCGGCGACATCCCCCACATTGCCGCGTGGAACCAGGCGATGGCCTGGGAGACCGAACACAAGCGCCTGGACGCGGATGTACTCGCGCGCGGCGTGGCGGCCGTATTCGACGAGCCGCGCCGGGGCTTCTACCTGATCGCCGAACGGGACGGCGTGGCGGTGGGCTGCCTGTTGGTGACATACGAATGGAGCGACTGGCGCTGCGGCGACTTCTTCTGGATTCAGAGCGTCTATGTGGTGGAGGAAGCGCGCCGCGGCGGCGTGTTCCGCGCGATGTACGAAGCAGTGGTGGAGCGCGCACGCGCCGCGCGCGCGGTGGGCGTGCGCCTGTACGTGGAGACGGAGAACGAGCGCGCGCAGCGGACGTATGCGGGGCTCGGCATGGAGCGCTGCCATTACTTCATGTATGAGGCGGCGTTGTAGATGGGTGAGCGCCGAGGCTCGCATTTTGGGAGGTGCGCCGGGCTGAGTTGTGGCGCTTTGTTCCGGTGAGGGATGGTGGGGTTTGCGCTTCGCAGGGCCCCTCACCCCGGAGGGGAGAGGGAGAGAGCCGTTGTCAGGCGGGGTGTAGGAGGCGCTCGAATTCCACGGCGGGCATCGGTGCGCCGTAGAGGAATCCTTGCAGCAACCGGCAACCGGCCTCGCGCAGGTAGTCCGCCTGTTCGGTGGTCTCGACGCCTTCGGCCACCACGCTCATCTCCAGGCTTTGCGCCATCGTGATGATCGCGTCGGCGATGGCGGCGCTGTCGGTGTCCGTGGCCACGTCGCGCACGAAGGCGCGCGGAATCTTCAGCACGTCGATGGGAAAATGCTTGAGATAGGACAGGCTGCTGTAGCCCGTGCCGAAGTCGTCCAGCGCCAGGCTCACGCCCAGGTCCTTGAGCTGCTGCATCAATGCGCGGCTGTGGTCGCCGCCGGACATCACCATGCGTTCGGTCAGCTCCAATTCGATCAAGCCCGGCGGCAACTCGCTCTCGGCGAGCAGCTCGCGCAAGGTGTCGTGGAATCCCGGCTGCAGGAACTGCGGCGGCGCGACGTTGACGGCGATCGACACGCTGCGGCCGGAGCGGTGCCACGCCGCCGCCTGGCGGCAGGCCTCCTGCAGCGCCCACTTGCCCAGCGGGCCGATCAGTCCGCTCTCTTCCGCCACCGGTACGAACTGGTCGGGGCGATACACGTCGCGTCCGTCGACTTGCCAGCGCAGCAGCGCTTCCGCACCCACGACCACACCAGTGAGCGCGTCGACCTTGGGTTGGTAATGCAGCTGCAGCTCGCCGCGGCGCATGGCGCTGCGCAGGTCGCGTTCGATGCGCATCTGCGCGGCCGGCCGCTCGGACATCGCCGCGGTGAACAGCCGGTAGCTGTTGCGTCCCTGCATCTTGGCTTCGTACATCGCGGTGTCGGCATGGCGGATCAGGCCTTCCGCATCTTCCGCGTCGTCCGGATAGAGGCTGATGCCCGCGCTGAAACCCAGGGCCAGCTCGGCCAGTTCCACCGGTGGGTGGTCGTGCCAGCGGCGCATCAGCAGTTCGCAGGTCTTGGCCGCTTCGGCGGCGCTGTCCACATGCGGCAGCACCACCATGAATTCGTCGCCCGCGGTGCGGCTGACGATGTGCTCGCCGCCCAGCAGGCCGCGCAGATGCGACGCGAACAGCCGCAGCAACTGGTCGCCGGTCTGGTGGCCCAGCGAATCGTTGATCTGCTTGAAGTGATCGAGGTTGATGAATACCAGCGCCGCGCGACCGCAGCGTCGGCGCGCCGCGGCGATCACCTGAGCCAGCCGCGATTGCAGCAGGTGCCGGTTGGGCAGCCCGGTCAGCGTGTCGTGCTGGGCCATGTGCGCCATCTTCAGCACCAGGGCACGGGTGGCGCTGACGTCGTGGAAGACCAGGACGCCGCCGATCACATTGCCGGCATGGTCGTGGATGGAGGCGGCCGAATCCTCGATCGGCGTGCGGAAACCGTTGCGGTGCACCAGCATCGCATTGCCGCGCAGCTCGACGATGGTGTCGCGGCCGATCGCCTCGCGCAGCGGGTTGCGCATCAACTCGCCGCTGTCGTCGTCGAACAGGCGGAAGATGTCCTCGATCGGGCGGCCGATCGCCTCGGCGTGGCTCCATCCGGTCATGGCCTCGGCGATCGGGTTCAGCGAGGTCACGCGCAACTGCAGGTCGGTGGTGATTACC
The DNA here is from genome assembly GCA_039594095.1 of Dyella sp. Classification (GTDB taxonomy): domain Bacteria; phylum Pseudomonadota; class Gammaproteobacteria; order Xanthomonadales; family Rhodanobacteraceae; genus Dyella_D. The sequence continues at coordinate 14,712 of JBCNOA010000063.1, read as the reverse complement.
GCGTCGCCGATCGAGCGCAGTGTGACCTCGGCCAGCTCGCGTTCGCGGAACAGCGCTTCCTCGTACGCCTTGCGCTGGCTGATGTCCTGGATTTGCGCGACGGCATGGAACGGGGTGCCGTCGGGGGCGCGCACTAGCGATACGGTCAGCAGCACATGCACGACGTGGCCATCGTGATGGAAGTAGCGCTTCTCCAGCTGATAGGAATCGCGCTTGCCCTCCATCAGTTCGGCCGCCAGTTCCCAGCTCTTGGCCACGTCGTCCGGATGCGTGAGCTCGCGGATGTTGAGCTGCAGCAGCTCCGCCTCGCGGTAGCCGAGCATGTGGCACAGCGCGGCGTTGACGCGCAGCAGGCGGCCGTCGGGCGCGACCAGGCCCATGCCGATCGCCGCATGCTGGAAGGCGCCGAAGAAGCGCTGTTCGCTCTCGCGCAGGCGGGTTTCCAGCGCGTGGCGCTCGGTGATGTCGATGATGACGGTGAAGACGCCGCAAACGTCGCCGTCGGCGTCGTAGTCGGGCTGGAAGCTGCCGTGCACGTAGCAGCGCGAATCGCCGCCGAACATTTCGCCCTCGTAGACGGCGGCATGGCCGCGCAGCGCCTGTTCCAGGCAATGACCGGCGCGCTGCAGGCTGGCTTCGTCCAGTACCTCGGCGACCCGGCGGCCGATCAGGCGCTCCGGCCCGATGCCCAGCCAGGATTGATGGGCGGCATTGGCGAAGCGGATGCGCCGGTCGCGGTCGATGTAGGCAATGAGAGCGGGCGCTCCGTGCACGACGCGCGCCGTCCAGTCGGGCTCGGCCGAGGCCGTCCCGGTCTGCCGATCGGGTTCGATCCGCTGCATGCCCATACCGTCCGTCCGTCACCCCTGTTGGACGCGCCAGTCCGCATCATGCGCCAACTCGTGGCGGGTGGGCAGAGGGCGCGGATGGCTGCGAGGTGAAGGAAATGTCTAAGACTTGCGCGGACCTTGCCCGGCGCGGTGCCGCTCAATGCAGAGATGGCGTGGGCGCGCTGAGCCGGCCGGCGTCGTCGAGCACGATGCGGCCCAGTGCGTGCAGCTCGGCGGGCAAGCCGTAGCGTTCCGCCAGCACCGCGGCCAGCGGCCCCAAAGCGCGCGGCTGCAGGGGATAGCCGTTGGCCAGCACGCGGGCGCGCCCGTTCTCGCCGCGCTCGGCAAGAGTCACCGCCACCACGCCCAGGCCGGCCGCTTCGTGGGCGTACAGGCGGGCCTCGCCATAGGACGGGTCGGGTGCACCGAAGGTTTCCAGTAGATAGCCGGAACCGGCCTCGACCGCGGCGGCCTCGGCCGACGCGATCGATAGTTCGATCTGGTGCGCCTGAAGCAAGGCAGCGTACTGGCGCAGCTCGAACACGATGCCAGCGAGATCGTGCGCGCGTTGCGCCGGCTCGCCGGGCTGAACGGCGGCCCAGTCGGAGGGCGATTGCGCCACGACCGTGCCGCCGGCGTATTTCAGCGCGAGGCCGCGGGCGCTCATCACGGATTCGTCGCGGTAGGGCGTCAGCAACGCGCATTCGAGCAGTTCCCACAGCGCCGCGAGGTTGACGTGCTCGTACTGCACGCAGGTCATCGCCAGCAGGTCGTTGCGGCTGAGGTAGCGCGCATGCTCCAAGCGCACGCCCAACGCACGCATCAGCCAGTCGGCGGTGCGGGCGCCGGCCTCGCCGCGGCCGACCAGCTCCACTTCGAGCCGGCCGGCCAGCTCCTCGGCCAGTTCCTCGGGCGCCAGCAGACTGAGCGGGAGCAGGCGCATCGGGCCGTCGGCATAGGTCGGCTCCGGCTCCAGCGGCTGCGCGGGCATCCGGCCCTCATGGGTACCGAAGGCGACCACGTTGTCGAGATGCCCGCGCGGCACGCGGCGGGCCAGCTCATCCAGCGTCGCCCAGACCGGAAAACCCGGGCGCAGCAGTTCCACGGCATCGAACAGCGCACCCGCGACCGCGAGGCGGCATTGCGCCACCTGCGGCACCAGCGCGTGCAGATCGGTCGCGGCCAGCGCCGCCAGCTCGGCGGCTTCGTCGCGGCTCAGGGTGAGGCGGTCGGGCTTATCGCCGGGCGACAGCTCCAGCGCGAGCACGATGGGCAGGGCGACCAGCGAGGAGGCTTCCACGTTTGCAAACCCGAACGGCAAAGAACCGGGATTCTAACATTCGCCAAACCGAGGCTTTCGCCCGCTGGCGGCGCGCGTTAGCCTTGAACGCTCAGCCAGGCTGGATCCTCTAGGACATGGAAAACACCCCCAAGCGCGTCGGTGTGATCGGCGGCATCCGCATTCCCTTCTGCCGCAACAACACCGCGTATGCCGACGTCGGCAATTTCGGCATGTCGGTGAAAGTGCTGGGCGCGCTGGTCGAGCGCTTCCGCCTGCACGGCGAAGAACTGGGCGAAGTGGCGATGGGGGCGGTGATCAAGCACTCCTCGGAGTGGAACCTCGCGCGCGAGGCGGTGCTGTCTTCCGGACTTGCGCCCACCACGCCGGGCATCACTACGGCGCGCGCCTGCGGCACCTCGCTGGACAACGCCATCATCATCGCCAACAAGATCGCCGCCGGTCAGATCGAGGCCGGCGTGGCCGGCGGTTCGGACACCACCAGCGACGTGCCGATCGTGCTGGGCGAACGCTTCCGCAAGCGCCTGCTGGAGATCAACCGCGCGAAGGGCTGGCAGGACAAGATGGCCGCCTTCACCCGCGGCTTTTCGTTGAAGGAACTGAAGCCCGCATTTCCGGGCGTGGCCGAGCCGCGCACCGGCATGTCGATGGGCGACCACTGCGAGCGCATGGCCAAGGAATGGCACATCGGCCGCGAGGCGCAGGACCGGCTGGCGCTGGAGAGCCATCAGAAGCTGGCGGCGGCTTACGAGAGCGGGTTCTTCGAGGACCTCGTGGTACCGTTCCGCGGCCTCAAGCGCGACGGTTTCCTGCGTCCCGACACGACCATGGAAAAGCTGGCGTCGCTCAAGCCCGCGTTCGACAAGATCTCCGGCCACGGCACGCTGACCGCGGGCAATTCCACCGGCCTGTCCGACGGCGCCGCCGCCGTGCTGCTGGCCAGCGACGAATGGGCCGCCAAGCGCGGCCTGAAGGTGCAGGCGTACTTCCGCGATGCGGAGGTCGCCGCGGTGGACTTCGTGCACGGCGAAGGCCTGCTGATGGCGCCCACCATCGCGGTGCCGCGCATGCTGGCGCGCCACGGACTCAGCTTGCAGGACTTCGACTTCTACGAGATCCACGAGGCCTTCGCCGCGCAGGTGCTGTGCACGCTGCGCGCGTGGGAAAGCGAGGAGTACTGCCGTCATCGCCTGGGGTTGGACAAGCCGCTGGGCAGCATCGACCCGGCCAAGCTCAACGTGCACGGCTCCAGCCTGGCCGTGGGCCATCCGTTCGCCGCCACCGGCGCCCGCATCGTCGCCACGCTGGCCAGGCTGCTCGAGCAGAAGGGTTCGGGCCGCGGCCTGATCTCCATCTGCACTGCCGGCGGAATGGGCGTGACCGCCATTCTGGAGCGCTGAGGCGCTCCTTCCCGAACGCATGTTCCGCCTGCGCACCACCACTGCCCTGAGCCTGCTCGCGCTGGCGGTGGGTGTGGCAGGCACCGCGTGGCTCAGCGAGCTCACCGCGGGATGGGCCGGCCCGGCCCGTATCGCGGGACTGCGCCGGGAAGCCGCGCCGCCGATCGCGCACAAGCGCGCCGGCTCGCCTCGCGTGCCCCCGCATGCCGTGCACCTGCCGGCGGTGGACGTGGCTCAGGCCTCGGCCGCGCCGACCGAACCGGAGACGCCGATGCTGACGCCCGTCGAGATGCCTTCCGCACCCGCTTCGTTCTTCACCCGTCGGGCGGCGCGCGAGGGAAGCGTGATGCTGCGACTGTCGATCGACGGGCAGGGGCGGGTGATCCATGCGGCGGTGGACCAGTCCAGCGGCGATCCCGAACTGGATCAGGAAGCGGTGCAGACCGTGCAGCGCTGGCGCTTCGCGGTGCCGGCCGATCATCCGGACGGCGTGACCGGCAATCTGCCGATGCGCTTCGCTGCCGGCGACAAGCCCGCCTGAGGCGACCGTCTCAGAGAATGCCGTTCGCGCCCGAGCCGAAGGCCGTGATCAGGCGCGTGTAGATGAGCTTGGGCGAGATGGCCACTTCCGGGAAGTCGCCCACCGCCTGGTAGCAGCTGAAGAAGTTCGGATCGCTCGGCCGCATCGGTGTGCAGCCTTCCTTGAGCTCGTAGCTGGTGGCGTAGCGGTACGGCCAGAAATCGAACAGGGGCAGGGCCGCGGAGAGGTCGCCGATGGCGGCGCTCAGGTCCGACAGCAAGGGAATGGAGCGCTGCCGCGGGGCGATTACCCAGGCATTCTCCGGCTGCGTTTCGCGCATGATCGCCGTGCGCAGCTGCTGGGCGAAGGCCGGGTCGTACACGATCACGCCGGCCTCGGTGTTGTAGTGGTCCGAGCGCGGATCGAAATTGTGCGAGCCGACCATGGCGAAGCGATCGTCCACCACGATCGACTTCGCATGCAGGCCGAAGCGCCTTCCGGGACTGATCAGCGGCGCGGGCCGGTTGCGCTTGCCGCCGCGGCCCAGCAGCACGCCGCGCCCTTCGGTGCCGACGAAGCGACGCTTGCTGACCGGCTTGGTGCCGCTCGGACCGTCGTCGGCGCTGGCATATGCGTTGTCCTGCGCGGGGCCGAGCGCGCGCGGCTTCATCTCGTAGATCTCGAAGCCGTATCCGGCCAGGTAACGTTTGCGGTGCTTGTACGACATCGCATACACCGCGAACGCATCGGTGGAAGCCAGCGAATTGGTTGAGACCACGATCCGCGGAGGCTCCTCGTGCTCGTGCAGTCGCTCGAAGATCTTCCGGGCGCGCTTGCTCATCACCAGGTAGGGTGTCTGCAGCACCACTTCCTGTTTCGCCGAACCCACCATGCGCATGACGTTGGCGGTGAACTCGCGCGCGTCGCGTTCCCGCGGCTGCTCGGTCTTGGCGGGGAAGTCGCTGAAGAATTCCACCGGCGAAGTGGTGCGCAAGGACGGAGCGACGAGATATTCGTCCAGCCAGTCGGGATCCTCCGCCTCGTCCTGCACGCGTGCGACGCGCTCGGGGTGCAGATAGACCGGCTCGCGCCAGGGCGAGGGCGCGGTGTCGGTCAGCAGCCGGTTGATGTCGCGCAGGTGGGTCAGCGGCACCGAGCGCTTGTGCGTCCAGAACCGCTCGAAGCTCTCCCCCATCTCGCGCGCCGCAGGGCCGCCGACCATGACGTCGCGGTCGACGTAGTCGAAGTCGTTGTCCCAGTCGAAATAGCGGTCCTGGTAATTGCGTCCGCCGGTGATGCCGATGGCATCGTCGACGACCAGAACCTTGTTGTGCATGCGCTGGTTGAACTTCAGGAAGCAGCACACGATGCCAGCGGCGAATTCCACCGGCGAGGTCTCCGACGCGTGGAAGGTCGGGTTGTAGAGGCGAATCTCGAGGTTCGCGTGCGCGCGCGCCAGGCGCGTGAGCCAGACCGTGTCGTTGAAGGAGAACAGCTGGTCGGCCAGGATGCGCACCTTCACGCCGCGCCGCGCCGCGCCCACCAGTTCGTCGAGGATCAGCTGGCCGGCGTCGTCCTGGTCCCAGATGTAGGTCTGGACGTCGATCGAGCGCTTCGCCGCGCGGATCAGATTGATGCGCGCGACCATGGCCGGCTCGCTGTCGTTGAGCAGGGTGACCATGTGCACCGGCCGTGCCGGCGTCGAGGCGTCGAGCGCGGCCTGTGCCGCATCGAGCAAGGGCGATGCCTGGGGACAATGATCGGGCGTGGCGCAGTCGATCCGATGGTCGGTCTGCGCCGCCACCACGGCATCGGCACGGCGGATCTGCGCCGTCGACAGCGTGCATCCGGGCAGCAGGGTCGAAGCGAGAAGAAGGAGTAGAACGCACGTCCAGCGCGGCATCATCGCGCCATGATAAGGAGCCGCCGTTCGTTCCGTCGCGGCCGTCGCCGCGTCGGGCCAGCGGGTGTTCATGGGGCGGCGTGGTCGATGGCGATGACCAGCCCGAGGCGGACCTGGTCGGACAGGGCGGCGCGATGGCCGGTCATGCCGAAATCGCTGCGCTGGATGTCTCCGCGTACCTCGATGCGGCATTCGCGCGGGGTGTCCAGCGGACAGGGCGAGGGCAGCAGTTCGAACCGCGCCGGCCGCGAAATGCCGCGAAGCGTCAGCCTGCCGAACAGCTCGCCGCCGCGTTCCAGCGCCGCCACGGGCACTGGCTCGGAGACGAAGTGGATGACGGGGTAGTGGTCCGCGTCGAAGAACTCCGGCGCCATCACCCAGCGGCGGAAGCGTTCGGATGCCATGCGAATGCTGTCCACCGCGATGTGCGCATCGACCACCGCCACGTCGCGCCGCGCGCTGAGGGTGACTTCACCGTCGATGCGCTCGAAGCTGCCGGTCACCTGGCTGAGCCAGAACAGGCGCACGCCGAACTCCGCGTGCGAGCGTGCGGGATCGATACGGTAATCCGCGGCGCTGAGCGCGAAGGGCGAAAGGACAAGTACCAGCGAAGCCGCGATGCGCCGAAGGAACCGGCGCCGTCGTCCATACTTCACGGGGACCAGAAGGCTTCCAGGCGGGCGTGGCCCGGTTCGAAGCCCTCGTCCGAATGGAACACCGCGATGCCGGCCGGCGGCATGCCGCGGTATTCGTCGGAGCGCCCCTCGGCGAGCAGCGCGACCAGACGCTCGATGCCGGGGTTGTGGCCCACGAGCAGGACCGAGTCCGCATCGGCATGGTCGTCGAGCAGGGCCAGGAGTTCGCCCTGGGTCGCTTCGTAGATGTCTTCGCACAGTTCGGGCTCGGGCGCCCCCTGCACTTCGGCCAGCGCCAGCGCCGCCGTGGCGCGGGTGCGTTCGGACGGGGAGCACAGCACGCGGCCCGGCCTCTGCTGACCATGTTTCTTTAGCCATTGCTCGAGCCACCGGCCCGCGGCGCGGGCTTCCTGTTCGCCACGCCCGCTCAGGCGGCGGCCCAGATCGTCTCCCCCGGCTTGCGCGGGCAGGGCTTCGGCATGGCGCAACAGGATGAGTTCTCGCATGGACGGCTCCGTGGGAAAAGGTGCGCGCTAGGTTGGCTCAATGCTGGCGTTTGATCCAGCGCAGGAGCTGCTTCCAGTCTTCCTGGTGGCCACGCACCTGCTCGGAACCGTAATCGAAGATGCCTTTGCCGAGCGCGGTCAGCAGCACGTACGCCTGGCTGTCGCGCAATTCGGCCACCAGCGGGAACGGCGACTGGCCGGCGACCTGCTCCATCGCGTCCTGGCTGGCGCGTGTCCAGGGCTTGAGGCGATTGCCCACCAGGCCTACCGGCAGCTTGCCGCGCTTGATGCGCGGAATCTGCTGGAGGTGCTGGAGGAAATCGAGCGTGGCGTCGAGGTCGAAGGTCGAAGGCAGCACCGGGACCAGGAGCACGCTGGCCTGTTCCAGATAAGGCTCTAGCTCGCGTTCGTGCGAGCCGGCCGGCGTGTCGACCAGGGCGCGCTGCGTGTCTTCGGGGAGCTTTTCCAGCGCCTTGCGCCCGCCCTCCACGGCCAGCACGCCGGGAACGTTGTTCTCGGCGCGCCGCGCCGCCCAGCGGAAGCTGGATCCTTGCCGGTCGGCATCCACGATCGCCGTGTGCTTGCCGTCCTGCGCCCAATGCGAAGCCAGCTGGGTCACCAGCGTGCTTTTCCCGCAACCGCCTTTGCTGCTTGCCACCAGCACTGTCAGCATGCGTCGCCCCTTGGTCCGAGGTGGGCCAAGGGTACACGGGATGAGGGAGAGGGGAACAGCCGAAAGAGAACGGGTCAGCCGTTCCCCGGGGACGCCTTGGTACCTTCCCAGTCGGCCGGGGCATCGGCCGGGATCTGGTAGTCGCGCAGGGCCGCCAGTACCAGGCTCATTTCGGTGCCGCCGTTGCGGGCGAGGGCGAGCAGGTGCTGGGCCAGGGCGAGGTCTCCCTGGGCACGGGCCGACAGCTGGGCGAAGTTTTGCACCTGCCAGACCAGGTTGCGGCGGGCGTGTTTGGCGTCTTCCTGCTGGGACGGATCGTCCGCCAGCACCTCGCGCAGATGCAGGCCGAGCGAGCGGGCCAGCGGGCTGGAACCCCATTCCAGCAGGCGGCCGAGCTTGAGGCAGTCGCTCTTGAGCGCGGCGTCGTCCCCCGCGCCTTCGCACAGCTTGGCGGTGGCCTGCAGGCCAGGTTGCGGCTGGGTCGCGGCCAGGCCGTAGACGAGCGTCAGCTGCACGCCGGTCGCGCCGGTGGCGGAAAGCGGATTGATGGTGGCCGGTGGCGGCGGCAGCACCGTGACGTTGTCGGCGAGCGCCTTGAGGCTGATGCCGGTGTAGTCGTCATAGACCTTGGCGGCGGCGGCCTTGGCCAGATCCTGGCGTGCGGCGTCCTTCTTGCCGTCGTGGCCGTCCTGGCCCAGCTTGAGCAACCAGATCGCCGCATTGTCGGGCGCTTGTCCGGTCAGCTTGTCCAGCGCGTCCGCGTTGGGGCAGGCGTCGGCCTTGGCGTCGCAGTCGCTCAGGCGCAGCCAGCCGACCGCGGGCGTGGCGTCGTCGGCCTTCGCGGCGCGTTCGATGAGCGTGTGGAAGTCGTTGTACTTCGGCTGGTTGGGCAGCGGGCGCGCGAGCAGGGCGGCGCTCAGCAGGGGCAATGCATCGGCCCGCGGAGCCAATACGCTCACCAGGTCGCGCTGGAATGCCAGCAAGGCGTCGTTGCGCCCATCCTTGGCCTGGTGCGTTTCGCCGGCCTTGGCGGCCTTCGGTGCCTGTTTGGCGGCGAAGGCGGGAGCGACGGCCAGGGTGCCGGCCAGGGCCAGGGCGAGGTAGCGCCATCCGCGCATGCTGTTCTCCGTCCACAAAGAAGCGGCCCAGCATACTCAGTCCGGATTAAGCCTGCCTGATCCCGCGAACGCGCGGAGCGGGCACGGCCCGCCACGCTTGCTAGCATGGCCCTTTGCCGCCTCGGGCGCGTTCGCGTGCCGCGCACAGGAGAAAACGTAGTGGATCAGATAGCGATCATGGCCGACGGGCGAGCGCCCTGGTTTGTCGGCTGGGGCACCTTGGCGCTGATCAATGCGGGACTGGCCCAGGGCAAGAACCGCAGCGGCCTGGCGTGGTTCCTGCTGTCGCTGCTGCTGGGGCCGATAGCGACATTGGTGCTGGTGCTGCTGCCGAAGGTGAGATCGACGTTGTTCTGAGCGGATGCGAGGCGCGCGCCGCCGCTTCCCTCTCCCGAAAAACAAAAACCCGCCCCGCGAAGAACGCGAGGCGGGTTCTGTGCGCAGCGCTTACTCGCCCAGCGCTTCCTTCATGAACTCCGGCATCGCCAGCGCGCCCTTGTGGATCTCGGCGTTGTAGTAGCGGGTGGCGAAGTTCTTGCTGAGCGCGCCGCGCTCGCGGAAGCCGGCCAGGTCGCCGCCCTTGCGCACCATCGTGCAGCTCCACCAGCCGGTGGGATAGCACGGCTGCGGGAACGGCAGCGTCTTCACCGCGCTGAAGCCGGCCGTGCGCATGGCGGCGCGCATGGACTTGATCAGCTCGATATGGGCCAGCGGCGACTCGCTCTGCTGAACCAGGATGCCGCCGTGGCGCAGGGCCTTGTAGCAGCTGGCGTAGAAGGCGGCGTTGAACAGGCCTTCGGCGGGGCCGACCGGATCGGTCGAGTCGACGATGATGAGGTCCAGCGACTCCGGCTCGGCCTCGGCCATGTACTTGATGCCGTCGATGAACAGCAGCTCGGCGCGCGGATCGTTGTTGGCCTCGCACAGTTCCGGGAAGTACTGCTCGGCCAGGCGCGTGACGCGCTCGTCGATCTCCACCTGCACGGCCGATTCGACTTCCTCGTGCTTGAGCACTTCGCGAAGCGTGCCGCAATCGCCGCCGCCGATGATCACCACGCGCTTGGCGCGCGCATGAGTGAACAGCGCCGGATGGGTCATCATCTCGTGGTAGAGGAAGTTGTCGCGGCTGGTGAGCATCACGCAGCCGTCGATCACCATCAGGTTGCCCCAGTCGGTGGTCTGGTAGATCTCGATCGTCTGAAACGGCGTCTTCTCGGCATGAAGCAGCTTCTCCACGCGATAACCGATGGAGGAGCCGGAGGCCTGGTGGGCCTCGGTGAACCAGCTGGGCTGCGACATGGCGTGTGTTCCTGTTCCTGACGTCACGGTGGGCAAAGAGGCGCAATTGTAGCCGTTCCGGACCCCGGCGTACCGGGCCCGGATGCCGCACATGGTCACATTCGACCATTACAATAGACGGCCGTCCCGTCGCGACCGGTCGTCCGCGGGACCGATGAGTCCGTTCCGGCCCCGCGGCGTGCGAGGCTTCCGGCCGGCGGGCTTTCCCCTCGTCAAGGCTCGCCGCTGCGACGACATGACCTCCGGGCGCCCGCGCGTCCGCCGAAATCAAGGAACCACCGTCCATGTCGAAGCACTGGAACATCGACGCAGCCCGCCACACCTACGCCGTGCCGCACTGGGGCGACGGCTACGTCGACGTCGACGCCAACGGCCACATCGTGATGCGCCCACGCGGTGCCGGCGGCCCGGCCCTGTCGCTGCCGGAGATCGTCGAGCGCGCCCGCGCCGAAGGCCTGCGCCTGCCGCTGCTGGTGCGCTTCCCCGACATCCTCGCCGACCGCCTGGCGCGCCTGCAGGGCGCCTTCGCCAAGGCGATCGGTGAATGGAGCTATGCGGGCGGCTACACGGCCGTCTATCCGATCAAGGTCAACCAGCAGCGCGGCGTGGCCGGCGAGCTGGTGGCCGCGGGCGAGCACGGCTTCGGCCTGGAGGCCGGCTCCAAGCCCGAGCTGATGGCGGTGCTGGCGATGGCGCGGCCCGGTTCCATCGTGGTGTGCAACGGCTACAAGGATCGCGAGTACGTACGGCTGGCGCTGATCGGTCGCAAGCTCGGCCTGCGCGTGCACATCGTGATCGAGAAGCTCGCCGAGCTGGATCACGTCTTTGCCGAGGCCAAGGCGCTGGGTGTCGAGCCGCTGCTCGGCGTGCGCGTGCGCCTGGCCTCGATCGGCGCCGGCAAATGGCAGAACACCGGCGGCGACAAGGGCAAGTTCGGTCTGTCGCCGAACCAGGTGCTGACCCTGGTGCGCCGCCTGGACGAGGCGGGCCTCAAGCACACCCTGAAGCTGCAGCATTTCCACATGGGCTCGCAGATTTCCAACGTGCGGGACATCGCCGCCGGCATGCGCGAAGCCACGCGCTACTTCGTCGAGCTCACCCGCATGGGCGTGCCGCTGGAGATCGTCGATGTGGGCGGCGGCCTGGGCGTGGATTACGAGGGCTCGCGCTCGCGCAGCCATAACTCGATCAACTACTCGATCGAGCAGTACGCCTCGACCATCGTGCAGTCGCTGGCCGAAGCCGTGGCCGAGGAAGGCCTGGCCGCGCCGCACATCGTCACCGAGGCGGGCCGCGCGATGACCGCGCACCACGCCGTGATGGTGGTCAACGTCACCGAAGTGGAAGAAGTACCCGCAGGCGCCATACCGTCGGCACGCGAGGACGAGCCGGCCGTGCTGCGCCGCCTGCGCGAGACCTACGAGGAACTGGACGCACGACCGGCGCTGGAGCTGTTCCACGAGGCCCAGCACCATCTCGCCGAAGGCCAGGCCTTGTATGCGCTCGGCCAGCTTGCGCTGGAAGATCGCGCGCAGCTCGACGAGATGTACTACGCCATCGCCAATGCCGTGCGCCAGCGGCTACTGCCGGCCGAGCGCTCGCATCGCCAGGCGTTGGACGAGCTGGACGAGAAGCTGGTGGACAAGTACTTCGTCAACTTCTCGGTGTTCGAGTCGGTGCCGGACATCTGGGCCATCGACCAGATCTTCCCGATCGCGCCGATCGCACGCCTGGACGAGGCTCCGACCCGCCGCGGCGTGATCGTGGACCTCACCTGCGATTCGGACGGCCGCATCGACCACTATGTGGACGCCGAAGGCGTGGACGTGAGCCTGCCTTTGCATGCCTTGCGCGACGACGAAAGTTATCGCCTGGGTATTTTCATGGTGGGCGCATATCAAGAAACGCTGGGCGACATCCACAACCTGTTCGGCGATACCGATGCGGTGAACGTGCGCGTGGAAGGCGATTCGTACGTTTTTGCGCATCGCCGTCGGGGCGATACCACGGACCTGATGCTCGACTACGTCGGCTACGATCTAGAGGCGCTGCGCCGCAGCTATCGCGAGCGCATCGCGGCCGCGGGCGTCGAAGGCGCGCAGGCGGAACAGCTGTTTGTCACATTGAACGACGGTTTGACCGGCTATACCTACCTCTCGGAAGGCGCGCACTGAAAGCCCGTCGCTCCGGCACAGGCCGGAACGATGGTGTCGGGAAAGTTTTCCCCGGTTGTCCATTCGTCGCATGGATGCGACATCCGAGCTGTGCCAGCCTTTGTCGTCTTCCGCATCCCCTATCGATATCGAAGGAGTGGTTATGGCAGCAAGACTCGAAGGCAAGGTCGCTCTGATCACCGGCGCCGCAAGCGGCCTGGGCAAGGCCATCGCGGAGCTTTACGCGAAGAACGGCGCGGCGGTGGCGATCGCTGATATCAATCAGCAGGCCGCCGACGCCACCGCTGCGGAAATCGTCGCCGCGGGCGGCAAGGCCATCGGCGTCGCCATGGACGTCACCGACGAAGCGGCGGTCAATGCGGGTACCGACAAGGTGGTGGAAGCGTTTGGTGCGCTGGACATCCTGATTTCCAATGCCGGTGTACAGATCATCAATCCGATCGACCAGTTCGCCTTCGCCGACTGGAAGAAGATGCTGGCGATCCATCTCGACGGCGGCTTCCTCACCACCAAGGCCGCGCTCAAGCACATGTACAAGGGCGACCGCGGCGGCACCGTGATCTACATGGGCTCGGTGCATTCGCATGAAGCGTCCAAGCTGAAGTCCGCCTACGTCACCGCCAAGCACGGCCTGCTCGGCCTGGCGCGCACACTGGCGAAGGAGGGCGCGGCCCACAACGTGCGCTCGCACGTCATCTGCCCCGGCTTCGTGCGCACGCCGCTGGTGGAGAAGCAGATTCCCGAGCAGGCTAAGGAACTGGGCATCACCGAAGATCAGGTCATCAAGAACGTGATGCTCAAGGACACGGTCGACGGCACCTTCACCACGGTGGAGGACATCGCGGAGACCGCGCTTTACCTGGCGGCGTTCCCCTCGGCCGCGCTCACGGGCCAGTCGATCGTGGTCAGCCACGGCTGGTACATGCAGTAAGCATCGCTCGCGCTCGCCCGGAGAAAGCGCCGGGCGAGCGCACTGTCTTCGATTGCATGCAGCGTGCGCCGGCCGGCGTGCGCCCGACGGAATTGCCAAGAGGATGGCTCGATGAAGATCGCCGACGTCAAGGCCAATGCGTTCGCCATGCCGCTGACCAGCCCCGCGTTTCCGCGGGGGCCGTACCGGTTCGTCAACCGCGAGTTCCTGGTCATCACCTATCGCACCGATCCCGATGCGCTGCGCGCGGTGGTGCCCGAACCGCTCGAGATCGTTGAGCCGCTGGTGAAGTACGAATTCATCCGCATGCCGGACTCCACCGGCTTCGGCGACTACACTGAGTCAGGGCAAGTGATACCGGTGAGTTTCCGCGGCGAGCATGGCGGCTACGTGCATTCGATGTATTTGAACGACCATCCGCCGATCGCCGGCGGCCGCGAGCTGTGGGGCTTCCCCAAGAAGCTAGCCAGCCCCGTGCTGGAAACCGAGATCGACACGCTGGTCGGTACGCTCGATTACGGCAAGGTGCGCGTGGCCAAGGCCACCATGGGCTTCAAGCATCGCGAGGCCGACCGCAACGCTGTGCTGGCCTCGCTGGCGGCGCCGAACTTCCTGCTCAAGATCATTCCGCACGTGGACGGTTCGCCTCGCATCTGCGAGCTGGTGCGCTACTTCACCACCGACGTCACGCTCAAGGGCGCGTGGACGGGGCCGGCGGCGCTGGAGCTGCACCCGCACGCACTGGCGCCGGTGGCCGACTTGCCCGTGCTGAAGATCGAATCGGCGGTGCATTTCATCACCGACCTCACGCTTGGCCTGGGCACGGTGGTGCACGACTATCTGGCGGAGGCTTGAACCCATGGGCAACGACACGCAAGGCGCCGCAGCGGCGGGGGCCCTCGCCGCGATGGTGCGCGAAGCGTATTCCACGGTCGCCCTGGTGCTGCAGGGCGGCGGCGCGCTCGGCGCCTATCAGGCCGGTGTGTACGAGGCGTTGGCGGAAGCGGATTTGCGGCCGCGCTGGGTAGCGGGGATTTCCATCGGCGCGCTCAACGCAGCCATCATCGCCGGCAACCCCATCGGGCATCGCGTGGAGAAACTGCGCGAGTTCTGGGAAACCATCTGCAAGCCGCCCTTTCTCCCGGCCACGCCGGCATTCGACAGCAGCGGCTGGCCGCTGCCGCTGCAGAACGGCTTCAGCGGTTTGGCCGCCTGGCGGGCGCTGCTGGAAGGGCAGGCCGGCTTCTTCTATCCGCGCATGCCGCCGCCGTTTCTGCCTTTCCAGCGCGCCGCCGATCCTTCCGGCGTGAGCTGGTACGACACGCGGCCGTTGCGCTCCACCCTGGAGCGCCTGGTGGATTTCGACCGCATCAACGATCCGCGCTCCATGCGCGTCTCGGTGGGCGCGGTGAACGTGCGCACC
>JBCNOA010000062.1:0-18882 GCA_039594095.1 Dyella sp. | reverse complement strand
GCCACGCCTTCTACGGTCAACCTGACGGTGACCACGCCGGCCAGCAATCCGAACGTCAAGCTCGATCCGGCCACCGGCCAGGTCTCGGTGGCGCCGGGCACGCCGGCCGGCACGTACACCATCGGCTATCAGATCTGCGAGAAGCTCAACCCCACCAACTGCGCGACCACCACGGTGAGCGTGACCGTCGCGGCCGGCAAGATCGCCGCGTCCAACGACGGTTACACCGGCATCAACAGCGGCCTGGGCAACACGCACGTCGGCAACGTGCTGGACAACGACACGCTCAACGGCGCGCCAGCCACGACCTCGAACGTCACGCTAGGCGTGACGGCGCCGGCCAGCAATCCGAACGTGAAGCTCGATCCGGCCACGGGCGAGCTCTCGGTGGCGCCGGGCACGCCGGCCGGCACCTACACCATCGGCTACCAGATCTGCGAGAAGCTCAACCCGACCAACTGCGCCACGGCGACCGCGACGGCCACCGTCGTAGCGGGCCCGATCACCGCCGGCAGCGACAGCTACGCGGGCATTTCCAGCGCCGGCAATCCGTCCGTCGGCAACGCGCTGGACAACGACACGCTCAACGGCGCGAAGGCCACGCCCGCCACGGTCAACATGACCGTGACGTCGCCGGCGAGCAATCCGAACGTCAAACTCGATCCGGCCACCGGCAATGTTTCGGTGGCGCCGGGCACGCCGGCCGGTACGTACACCATCGGCTATCGCATCTGCGACAAGGTCAATCCGGCGAATTGCGCCGACGCGACGATCCAGGTGATCGTCGCCGCCGGCAAGATCGCCGCCACCAACGATGCCTATACCGGCATCGACGGCGGCGCGGGTCAGCCGAACGCCGGCAACGTGCTGGACAACGACACGCTCGACGGCGCGAAGGCCACGCCTTCCACGGTCAACCTGACGGTCACGACGCCGGCCAGCAATCCGAACGTCAAGCTCGATCCGGCCACCGGCCAGGTGTCGGTCGCCCCGGGCACGCCGGCGGGCACGTACACCATCGGCTACCAGATCTGCGAAAAGCTCAACCCGAGCAATTGCGCCACCGCCACGGCCAGCGTCACGGTCGCCGCGGGCAAGATCGTCGCCACGGACGACAACTACACCGGCATCGACGGCGGCGCGGGCAATCCGTCGGTGGGCAACGCGCTGGACAACGACACGCTCGACGGCAAGAAGGTCACGCCCTCGACGGTCACCGTCACGGTGACGACGCCGGCCAGCAATCCGAACGTCAAGCTCGATCCCACCACGGGCAATGTCTCGGTGGCCCCGGGCACGCCCGCCGGCACGTACACCGTCACGTACCAGATCTGCGAGAAGCTCAATCCGAGCAACTGCGCTACCGCCACGACCAGCGTCACCGTCGTCGCCGGCAAGATCGCCGCGACGGACGACAGCTACACCGGCATCGATGGCGGCGCCGGCCAACCCAACGCCGGCAACGTGCTGGACAACGACACGCTCGACGGCGTGAAGGCCACGCCGTCCACCGTCACGCTGACGGTGACGACGCCGGCGAGCAATCCGAACGTCAAGGTGGATCCGGCGACCGGGCAGGTCTCCGTCGCCCCGGGCACGCCGGCCGGCACGTACACCATCGGCTACCAGATCTGCGAGAAGCTCAATCCGTCCAACTGCAAGTCTGCGACCGTCACCGTGGCGGTGGTGTCGCTGCCGCTGCAGGCGGTCAACGACGACTACCGCTCGACGCCGGTCAACGGTGCCACAGGCGGCACGCCGGGCTCGGTGCTGGGCAACGACACCCAGGGCGGCGTGGTCATCAAGGATCCGAGCCGCGTGACCATCAGCCTCGTGGACAACGGCGGCCTGGGCGGTGCGTCCATCGGCGCCGACGGCAGCATCATCGTCCCGGCCGGTGCGGCCAGCGGCAACTACACGCTGACCTACCGCATCTGCGACACGCTCATGCGCAGCAACTGCAGCACGGCCAGCATCGTCATCACCGTCAGCGCCGACGCCTTGCTGCACGTGTCCAAGCAGGCCACACCGACGACCGTGAAGGTCGGCGACGTGGTGCGCTACACCGTGACCATCCAGAACACGGGCAAGGCCGACGTGCACCAGTCGGTGCTGGCCGATACCCCGCCGGTGGGCTTCACCCTGGTGGCCGATTCGCTCAACGTCGGCAATTCCGGCGGCCGCCTCGCCGGCAGCAGCCCGGTTCGCGTCGAAGGCATCGACGTGGGCGCCGGCAAGAGCGTCACCGTGGTGTATCTGATGCGCGTGGGGCCGGGTGCCTCCGCCCGCGGCGAATACGTCAACACCGCGCAGATGCTGCTCAACGGCGTGCGTACCAGCAACGTGGCCGAGGCCAAGGTGCAGCGCGACGCCGATCCGCTGTTCGAGGACAGCCGCGTGTTCGGCACCGTGTTCGACGACCGCAATGGCGACGGCTGGCAGGCCAGCGCCACCGCCGAGGGACTGCACGTGCAGGGTGGCTTCGCGCCGGGTGCTTATGTGGCCGGTTCCACCACGGTGGATCGCGGGCAGGGTCCGAAGCCCGAAGCGGACGCCAGCGCGCCGTTGCTGCACGGCATCGCCCTGGGTTCGCTGCGCGGCCGCGACAGCGTCGCGCAGCCGGAGAACCTGCGCCGCATCGTGATCTCCCAGCGCCTGCGCAGCGCGGACTTCACCGGCGACTTCGTGCTGACCAGCGCGGAAGGCACGACGGTGCGCCTGCGTGCCGGCGGCCAGAGCGACACCGTGCTGGGTGGCGACGCGGCCTCGGGCCACTCCGCCGAACAGCTGAGCGTGGAACGCCGCGTGACGCCGGAAACCGGCGGCACCCTGCGCGTGGACTACATCGTCACCAACCGCGGCATCGACGAGCGCGGCATTCCGGGCGTGCGTATCGGCACGGTGGAAGGCAACCTGATCGAGACCGATGCCTACGGCCGCTTCCACCTGGAAGGCATCGACGTGCCGAACATGGCGCGCGGTCGCAACTTCATCATGAAGGTCGACCCCGCGACCCTGCCGCCCGAGAGCGAATTCACCACGCCCAACCCGCAGGTCAAGCGCATCACCCAGGGCATCCCGGCGCGCTTCGACTTCGGCGTGAAGCTGCCGGCGGCGCAGAACGCGCCGACCGCGACATCGAACGGACCACCGGAGAACGCCGCCACCCGCGGCGACGGCCACGCGGAGGGGCAGCCATGAACGCCCGCCGCTCCCTCTCTCCGACCAAGGAAGTCCGGACCATGCGTATCAGGACGTTGGACGCCGCCATTCTCGGCGTGCTCATCGCGGGTGCCTGCATGCCCGCCCAGGCGCAGTCGGCGAACGCCGGCTCCGCCGCCGCTACCGTGCAGGCCGCATCCGCGGCGCCGCGCGGCCGCTACAGTATCGATCTACCCAACGGCGGGATGATCTGGGCCACGGAAGACCCGACGCTGACCTCGCCCCTGCTCAATGTGCAAGGCAGTGCGGTCGCCGCGTTCGAGCACGGGCAGGTCACCGAGCCGGTGCATTTCCAGGTTTACAGCAACTACGACGCGTTCATCCGCAAGATGCAGATCAGCGTCTATCGCGGCGACGACACCAACCTGACCGCGCCGCTGGCGACCATCGACGTCGCGCCCGGCGCCGTGGTGCAGGCGACCTGGGACGGCAAGCTGCCCGCGGGCACGTCGCTGCAGCCGGGCCAGCAGCTCAGCTATGTGCTGCGCGCCTGGGGCGAGGATGGCAGCATCGACGAGACGTACGCGCGCACCTTGCAGCTGGTGCGCCCGGAAGATCGCCAACGCTCGCTGGAACAGCGCCGCCAGGCCGCCACCGGCGAGTTGCGCGCGCTCTCGGCCGGGCAGCTGGAGGATCGCGAACTGCTCGACAGCACCTTCGGCGGCAACGCGCTGCGGCGGCAGAACATCACCATCCGCGGCTCGCGCGTGCGTGTGTACGGGCAGAACATGCCCGCGCAGGACGCCATCACCATCGCCGGCCAGAACGTGCCGGTGGATCAGCAGGGCAAGTTCATCGCCGAATACCTGCTGCCCACGGGCACGCATACCCTCGATGTGGGTTTGCGCGGCCTGTCCGGTACGGACAGCCACTACCCGCTGGCGGTCACCGTGCGCGACAACTACCTGTTCGCCATCGCCATCGCCGACCTCACCGCCTCCAAGAGCTCGGTGAGCGGCAACGGCGCCTCGGCGCTCACGGTGGACCCACGCTACCGCGAGGGTTTCCTCGACGAAGGGCGTCTGGCCTTCTATCTGAAGGGCAAGCTGGAAGGGCGCTATCTGCTCACCGCACAGGCCGATACCACGGAGCGCACCACGGGAAGCCTGTTCAACGGCTTCTTCAAGGCCGACCCGAAAGACGTGTTCCGCCGTCTCGACCCGAACATGTACTACCCGGTCTACGGCGACGACTCGACCACGTATCGGGATATCGACACGCAGGGCAAGCTCTATGTCCGCCTGGACTGGGATAAGAGCCAGGCGCTGTGGGGCAACTACCAGACCGGCTTCACCGGCACGCAGTACGCGCAGTACGTGCGCAGCCTGTACGGCGCCGCGGTCGACTGGCGCAGCCGCACGAGCACGCCGCTGGGCGATCCGAACACGTTGGTGAAGGCCTTCGCCTCGCAGGCGCAGACGGTGCTGGGTCACAGCGAATTCCTCGGCACCGGCGGCAGCCTGTACTACCTGCGCAATACCGACATCCTGCCGGGTTCGGACCAGGTGGTGCTGGAAGTGCGCGATCCGACCACGGGCAGCGTGGTGTCGCGCATCAACCTGGTGCGTGGCGTCGACTACGACATTAACGAGATGCAGGGCCGCCTGCTGCTGACCAAGCCGCTGGCGCAGATCGCCCAGGCCAACGTCAGCACGCTGTTCCGCGACCGTCCGCAGGGCGGCTACGAAAATCACCTGCTGGCCGACTACGAGTACGTGCCCAGCGGTTTCGACAGCAACGACGTCACCGCCGGCCTGCGCGCCAAGCACTGGTTCGGCGAGCACGTGGCGGTGGGCGGCACCTATGTGGACGAAGGGCGCTCGAGCAATGACTACACGCTCAAGGGCGCGGACGTCACGTTGCAGGCGGGCAGGGGCACCTATCTGAAGGTGGAGCGTTCGCACAGCGATGCCGCGGTGGCGCCGATCTTCTATTCGGACAACGGCGGTCTGAGCTTCATCCGCACCAATCCGGTCACCCAGACCGGCCGCGGCGGCAACGCCACGGCGGTGGATGCGCATGCGGACCTTCGCGAACTCGGCTGGACCGCACGCGAATGGACGGTGGGCGCATGGTGGCGCGACGTCGACAGCGGCTATTCCGTCGCCCGCTCCGACCTGGGTCTGGCCATCCACGAATACGGCACCGAATTTACCGGCCAGATCCGCGACGACCTGCGCCTGTCCGGCCGCTACAGCTACGCCAAGCGCGGCAGCGATGCGCTGGAGCAGGGCCAGGTCCAGCTGGACTGGCAGCTGGCCGAGAAGTCGGATCTGATCGCCGAAATCCGCCGCGTCACCGAGACCTATCAGTTGCGCAGCGGCACCGGCACGCTGGCGGCCTTGGGTTATACGCAGCGCATCGGCAGCTCGTTGGACGTCTACACCACCGGGCAGGTGACCCTGGCCAATGACAACGGCGCGTATCCGACCAACGACGCCGTCACGGTGGGCGCGAAGTATCAGTTCGGCGACCTATCCAACGCGGGGGCGGAAGTCACGCGAGGTTCGCGCGGCAACGCGGCGCAGGTGAACGGCGAGTACCGGCTCAATCCGGACCATTCGCTCTACGGCGCCTACACCTATTCGGTGGACAGCACGCTCTACAACGATTCGAGCCTGCTGTCGCAGACGCCGGACGGACTCACCCTGGGCCAGCGCTGGCGCCTGTCCGATCAGGCGAATCTCTACAACGAGAGCCAGTGGCTGAAGTCCGGCCCGGATACCGGCATCGGCCACACCTTCGGCATGGACTTCTATCCGAGCCGCGGCTGGACCCTCGGCTTCACCTTGCAGGATGGCCAGCTGGATGCGGCGAGCGGAGCAGGGCGCGTCAATCGGCATGCCGGCAGCATCAATGCCGGCCTCACCGATCCTTCGACGAGCTGGGCGAGCAAGCTGGAATACCGGCGCGACCGCGGCGCCGAACAGCGCGATCAATGGGTCACCACGCACCGGCTCAGCTACAAGATCAACGAGTCGTGGCAGGTGGCCGGGCGCCTGAACTGGTCGCGCACGCGCGACAAGGTCGACCCGACCAACAACGCGCGCTTCAACGAGACCAATGTCGGTTTCGCCTGGCGCCCGTGGAATAGCGTGCGCTGGACGGTGCTCGGCAAGTACACCTACCTGTACGACCTGGCCTCGCCGGGGCAAACCGAGTCCGATAGCTACTACGACCAGCGCTCCAGCGTGTTCTCGCTGGAAGGCGTGTACCGCCTGGATACGCAATGGGAGTTCGCCGCCAAGCTGGCCACGCGCGAGGGCGAGGCCCGCGCCGGACGCGGCGTCGGCGGCTGGTACGACAACCGCGCCACCATGCTCGCCGGCCAGGCCCGACGCTACGTGTTCGGCGGCTTCAGCCTGATGGGCGAGTACCGCGTGCTGCGGGCGACGGAAGGCGGTACCCGCAAGGGTTGGCTGGCCAGCGTCGACTACGACGTGAGCAAGCATTTCCGCATGGGGCTCGGCTACAACTTCACCGATTTCAACGACGACATGACGAAGTTGGGCTATCGGTATCAAGGGGTATTCCTCAATGTAGTGGGGTACTACTGAGGAAAGTTGGCGCCCAGGTGTCATGCCTCCCGCACGGGAGGCATGGCGAGGAGGACGTCCGTCCCTGCCTCCGTACGCTTGCACCTGGGCGCGTTTTTTTATGCACGGACAGCGATGGCTAAGAGCATGCCGGCTTTCCGCATCGCGACTATCGAAGGAAGATCACCACCGCCTCACAAGCGAAGCACCAGGTGCAGGGTGGACTCCTTCTGGATGTTGTAGTCGGACAAGGTCCGGCCGTCCTCCAGCTGCTTGCCGGCGAAGATCAGCCGCTGCTGGTCCGGCGGGATGCCTTCCTTGTCCTGGATTTTGGCCTTGACGTTCTCGATGGTGTCGGATGGCTCGACCTCCAGCGTGATCGTCTTGCCGGTGAGCGTCTTGACGAAGACCTGCATGGCCATCGCCGCGGGGGCGAAGATCGCGCCGCCGATGAGGAGCACGGCCAGCAGCATGGCGCGCGCCCGGAAATTGCTTGCGGTTTTCATGAAAGCTCCTTGCAAAGTAGGAAGTGCGAAGCGGGAAGTTCGCGTCGGAGGCTTACTGCGTCACGGCCAGCCCGGACGGCTCGGCGCCGGTGGCGCCCTGGCCCGCATTGCCGAAGTCGCTCACCAGCGTCCGCGCGCCCGTCGCCGGGTTGACCACGAACACCGCGCCATTGCCGTTGGTGCCGGCGAGGCTGTCGGAGACACCGAGTCCGCCGAACTGCGGCAGCCACGTCACGCCCGTCGGATTGACGGCAACCGCGCCTTGCGAGGCGTCGTCGAGGTTGCTGACCAGCGTGCGATAACCGCTCGAAGGATCCACCTGCACGATATAGCCAGCGTCCTGCGCTCCCACTTCGGCAACGAGGACGTACACCTGGTTGCCGGGCGACACCGCCACGCCGATCGGCGTGCTCGCCGGGTTCGGATCGACCCAGCCCTGGCTGCTGTTGCCGAAGTCGCTGATCACCGTACGGGTCTTGGCCACCGGGTCGACGCGGAAGAGCACGCCGTGCTGATTGGTGCCCGCACTGCCGTCGGCGACCAGTACCGAGCGGCCCAGCCCCAGCAGGCCGCCATACAGCGCCATGCTGTCCGGATACGTGCCTTGGTAGCCGCCGGTATCGCCGAAGTCGATGACGGTCTGGCGATGGCCATTGGCGTCGACCGAGAACAGCGCGCCCTGGCCGTTGGTGCCCGCATACGGGTCGCACACCAGCACGCCGCTCCAGCTCAACAATCCCGGAGGCACGGCCAGCACGGCCTGCGGAAAGAGGCCCAGCGGGCCTTGCGTGGCATCGCCGAAATCGCTGAGCACGGTGCGCTGTCCTGTCGAAGGGTCTACCGCATAAAGCGCGCCTCGCTCATCGGTGCCGCCGCTGCCATCCGTCACCAGCACGGCGCCGGGGATCAGGCCGAGCAACTGCGGCGCCATCCATGCGAGCGCATTGGGGTCGACGCCGAGGGCGCCTTGGGAAGTGTTGTTGAAGTCGCTGAAGACTGTGCGCTGGCCAGTGCTCTGGTTGACGGTGAAGAGCGCGCCGCGCTGCTGCACGCCGGCTGTCTGGTCGATCGTCAGCAGCGTTCCGGGCGACAGCGAGCCGGCGAAGGCGCTGCCCGTGAGTCCCGCGCAAAGCAGGCACGTCAAAAGGCGGTATTTCATCGTGGTGTCCTATGGCTGAGTGTGGAAGGGCGAAACGTCCAAAATGCTCACACTGCGCGAAGCGCGCCGGACGGCCGACACCGCCCACAGGCCAAGACCCCGCCGCGCCGGCCATCGCCTGGCGGACGTAAAGTTCCCGGTCAGTCAGGGCGCTATTTTCCCCTGGCGCGGCGAGCGGGCCGATTGCCATCGGTCCGCTGGCGGCCGCTTTTCTACGCCGTCGGCGGCGCGGCGGCGTCAAGGGGCGATGAAATTGGCGACTGCCCGCTGAGTTCTGCGAGGCGCGAGGAAAGATTTCGTGAATCGGTAAGAAAGCGGGTCGAGCGATGCGCGCGCCGCGTCACCGGCCTTGTCCGGCCCGCGGCGCGAACAGATCGTCGGCAGGGTAGGTGACGCTCCTGTCCGGCTGTACCACGGCGCCTTCCGTCAGACGCGCCGTGTCGACATGGCGGGCCGCGAGGATGTGGAACACGGTTTCCCCGCGAGCGAGCAGGTAGTCGGTGACGATGCGCCGATGGCAACGCCACCACACCGCCTCCGAGCACATGACGGCGCAGCGCTCGCGCCTCCCCATCGCGATCAGCTCGTCCATTCCGGCGCGGAAGGCCGCGGACAGCGCGTAGTCGGCATAGTTGTGGAAGCTCTGGTGCGTCCAGAAGCAGTTCACTTCCACCGGCACGGTATCCGATTTGCCGCGGCGGCCGCCCAGGGCAGCGAGATGCCGGTAGGCGATCCCATGCCTGGTCAGCGCGATCGGCAAGCTGTCTTCATTGAAGGCCGGATTCGTACGCGAGCGCGGAAATGCCCGCACGTCCACCACGCGGCGCACGTCCGATTCGCGCAGCAGCGCGATGAAATCCTCCAGGCCGCGGTTGGAGTGGCCGATGGTGAAGAAGGGCAGGTTCACCGTCCGCCCTGATGCGAGGTGAGACGCAAGGCGTTGCTCTTGTGTGCCGCGATGTGGTCCGTCTTGTCGCTCCTGATCTCGTATTGCGGATCGTCCGGCGACGCGCGATGCGTGTGGCCCTTGTAGTCGAAGTCCCGCGTATGCACGGCGACGATCGTGCCCGATACGTGGCCGGCCTCGGAATTCCAGGTCACGTGATCGCCTACTTTGAAGGTCTTGATCATGGCGGCACGCCTTCCGCGTTCGTAACTGCCACGTCCGTTTTACTCAAATGCCGATACCGCCGCGTCAACACGCCATGAAAATGGCCGCGCAAACGCGAAGAAGGTCCGGTACCGATCGTTTCGCATGTATCGACCACCCTTTGCATGTGACGCACTTTGCAATGCGCGGCAATGCGTGCGTGCCATGGCCGTGGGATGTTGCGCCGCAGCTTGCTAAGTCGTGCAGGCCGACCCAATGATTCGTCCACTCATCATATTTGTATGATTAAGTGACATTCACGCGGACCGTTAGAGGGGCGGCTCCACGGGAACTTCAGCCTGGCGACAGGCAAGCAGGGCAAGCAAGCAATCAGTCGAAAAAACACGGCGCTCATCGCGCCGGAGGCTCCGTTGCGCCCGATTCAAGCCGTACGCGTCGCAACGATGCAAGTGATCGTTAAAGCAGCCTCATCGTGCAGCCATCCGAATTGGGAGAGGTGTGGAATGCAGCGACATATTTTGGCCGGCTCGATCCAACAAGCTTTGTTCGCGGCGGTACTGGTCGCGGGATCGATCGCGTACGACAGCGCGTACGCACAGGACGCAAATGCCAACCCGGGCGCCAATGCCGCCGCGGCGCCGGCGCAAGGTGCCGATACGAAGAGCAAGGAAAAACGCGACGGGAAGGAAGTGGTCGAACTGAACGGCGTCAGCGTCACCGGCCAGCTCGCCTCGATCCGGCGCGCCCAGGCCATCAAGCAGGACGCGACCAGCGTGGTCGACGCGGTGTCGGCCGAGGAAGCCGGCAAGTTCCCCGATCCCAACGTGGCCGACGCCCTGCAGCGCGTGCCCGGCGTGGCGGTTGACCGCAGCGGCGGCGAATCCAGCCGCATTACGGTTCGCGGCTTCGGCCCGGACTTCGTCAACGTGCTGCTGAACGGCCGCACCATGGCGACCGATGCGACCGATCGCGCCTTCAACTTCGACGTGCTGCCGTCGCAGCTCATCAGCACCGCCGAGGTGCGCAAGACCGCCACGGCGGACATCGCCGAGGGCGGCATCGGCGGCACGGTGAACATCATCACCGCGCGCCCGCTGGATACCAAGGGCTTCCACGCGGCGGCCAGCGTGGCCGGCGTCAACGACAGCCTCACGTCGTCGATCAAGGGCGGCATCACGCCGCGCGTCTCGGCGATCATGAGCAACACCAACGCCGACGGCACGTTCGGCTGGCTGATCGCGGGCATGTACGACAAGCGCGACCACCGCGAGCAGACGATGAACACCTCGGGCTGGATCACCGGGCTCAACTACAGCCAGATCAACCCGTCGCTCACCAATGTGGCCCTGCCGCAGACGCTTTCCGGCTCGGATTTCATCCAGACCCGCACGCGGCGCGGCATCAGCGGCGCCATCGATTGGAAGCCGCTGGACCAGCTGACGGTCAAGTTCGACACGATGATCTCGAACTACAAGATCGATTCGAGATTCCACGCGTTCGGTTCGTATATGAACACGTCCGACGTGCAGTCCCTGACCGCCGACGCCAATGGAACCGCCTTGAGCTACGTGCGCGGCAATACAGGCGTGCTGGCCAACGACTACATCGAAGAGAAGAACCCCCGCAACGCTTACAACGAGCAGACGGGCTTGAACGTCGCCTGGCAGTTCAATCCGTCCACGGTGCTGGATTGGGATACCGCCGTATCGCGCGCCTGGAACAAGGAATCGGCGAACGGTTATTTCATGGTGGTCGGCACGCGCAACATCGGCGTCAACCCGACCTGGACCAACAATGGTTCCTCGCAGCTGCCCAGCTACAGCAACCTGATCTCCACCACGGATACCTCGGACCTGCGCGCGCACTGTTGCTCGCTGGGCGGCGAATCGCCGAACGTCAGCGATCGCATCCTGCAGAGCCGGCTGCATCTGGGGAAGAGCTTCACCGATGGCGTGCTGGCCCAGTTGGATTTCGGCGCGGAGTTCATGAAGCGCACCAAGACCGAGGTGACCTGGCGCACGCCGAATAATCTCTACTGCGCCGAGTACTGCGGCTACGTCGCCAAGATTCCCGCCGACGCCATTAATGCCCGCCTGTACAACGCCGGCACGATGGTCGACGGCGTCTCGCCCGGGTATCCGCGGCAGTGGCTCACCTATGACGTCCCTGGGCTGCTGGCCTATCTGGCCAGCCCCGCGGCCTATAACCAGCTCCCCAATCCAGGCGCGTTCGCCGCGGCGCTCGCCGCCAACGGCGGTACTTTCGCGGCGCGCCCGGATGCTTCTGGCTACAGCCAGGTGGAGGAGCGCACCAAGTCGGCGTACGCCAAGGCGAACTTCCAGGGCAATCTGATCGAGCGCCCCTGGTCGCTGGAAGTGGGTCTGCGCTACAGCAAGACGGACACCACTTCGCGCGCCTATTCGGTGCCGCTGCTGGCCATCACCATCAACCCGAACGACACCAGCAATGCCATTCCGACCTACGGCGCGCTGTCGCCGGTATCGGCGAACGGCAGCTATTCCAACTGGTTGCCGTCGGCCAACTTCAAGTGGAGCCTGCGGGACGACCTGATCTTCCGTGCGGCGGTGTCCAAGACGGTCACGCGCCCGGACCTGAGCAATCTTTCCGCCGCCACCAGCTACAACTTCCGTCCCGCGACGCAGGGCGTGACCCAGGGCAACACCGAGCTGAAGCCCTATACCTCGAAGAACTACGATCTGGGGCTGGAGTGGTACATGTCCGACACCAGCTACCTGGCGTTGGGCGGCTTCGAGAAGAAGGTCAGCAACTTCACCACCCTGGTCACCACCAAGACCAACATCCTTGGGTTCCCGTTCGACTTGACCCGTCCGATCAACCTCAACACGGCCACCATCAAGGGCGTGGAGGCGGCGGCCACTTATCAGTTGACCTGGCTGCCCGATCCCTTCGACGGCCTGGGCGTGGCCGCCAACTACACCCACGTGATCAGCAGCGCTTCGGCCGGCGCCGGCGACGTGGGCACCAAGGGCAAATTCGCGGTGCCGGGCATCGGCGATTCGGCGAATGCCAGCATCTACTACGAGAAGGGTCCGTTCCAGGTGCGCGTGGCTTACAACTGGCGCGACGCCTATCTGGAGACGATCTCCGGCGACGAGAGCCAGCCGACCACGGTCAAAGCCTACGGCCAGCTCGACATGAGCGCGAGCTACAAGCTGATGGAAAACGTGGCCTTGTTCGTCGAAGGCACCAACCTGACGCGCGAGCAGATCTTCAAGTACCAGGTCTACACGAACCGGCCCTCGTACGCGGAGATCAACGGACGTACGCTCTCGGCGGGCGTCCGGGCCTCGTGGTGAGTTTCCCCGGACGGGCGGCGCGCTCCCCCAAGTGCTTCGTGCACGCCGCCCGTCGTTTCTTTTTCGATCGCAAGTCGTTTGGAGAGATTCGATGAAAGGTGTTTCCGCAACGATGGCTCGCCTCGCGGCGTGCATGGCCGTGACCTTCGCCGTGGCCGCCCAGGCCGCGGACGTCGACCCCGCGTGGGCCAGCGCCGCCGTGCCGCAGATGGGTTTCAACAACTGGAACTCCACGCATTGCCGCGACGAGTTCAACGAAGACATGGTGCGCGGCGTGGCCGACAAGCTCGTCAGCACCGGCCTGCGCGATGCCGGCTACCGACACATCAACCTCGACGACTGCTGGGCCGATTGGCAGCGCGACAAGAGCGGCAACCTGCAGCCCAACCTCAAGCGCTTCCCGCATGGCATCAAGGCGATCGCCGACTACGTGCATTCGAAGGGTTTCGCGTTCGGCCTGTATTCCAGCGCCGGCACCAATACCTGCGAGCCGCACCAGGAGAACCGCGGTTTTCCGGGCGGCCTCGGTCATGAGAAACAGGACGCGGCGTACTTCGCCTCCGTCGGTGCGGACTATCTGAAGTACGACAACTGCAACAACCAGAAGAAGCCCGCCAAGGAGCGCTACGCCGCCATGGGCGAGGCGCTGCGCGCCACCGGCCGGCCGATCTTCTACAGCCTTTGCGAGTGGGGCGAGAACAAGGCCTGGCTGTGGGGCACCGACCCTGCCGTCGGCGCCCAGTCCTGGCGCACCACCGGCGACATCAGCGACAACTACGCCTCCATGCTGAAGATCTTCAAGGAGAACGTGGTACTGGACGCCTATGCCGGCCCCGGCCACTGGAACGATCCGGACATGCTCGAAGTGGGCAACGGCGGCATGACCGACGTGGAGTACCGTTCGCATTTCAGCCTGTGGTCGATCATGGCCGCGCCGCTGCTGATCGGTTCGGACATCCGCAAGATCACGCCCGCCACGCTGGAGATCCTGCTGAACAAGGACGTGATCGCGGTCGACCAGGACCCGCTCGGCAAGCAGGGCAAGCAGGTGCGCGACGCCGGCGGTCTCCATGTGATCGTCAAGCCGATGAAGGACGGCAGCAAGGCGGTAGCCGTGTTCAACGAGACGGACAAGGCGCAGGAGGCCTCCGTGAGCGCGAAGGAGATCGGGTTGGCCGCCGGCAGCTACCGCATGCGCGACCTGTGGAAGCATGCCGATGCGCAGGGCGACGGCTCGATCAAGGTGAAGCTGGAGCCGCATGCGACGGCGATGTATCGGATCTACGCGATGTAGTGCCTCGGCTCGCAATTGGCCCGTCTTCTCCCCCTCCGGGGAGAAGATGCCGGCAGGCAGATGACGGGTGGGTGCTCGCGAGGGCGTGCCTATAGCCCCAGGCAAGTAGTTCCGCACTCGCGAGATGGCTTCGCCGCGCTCCGTAGGTCCACTCTCCCCAGCCCTCTCCCCGACGGGGAGAGGGAGTTTTGAGTGCTCCCTGGACGCTTCCCACCCAAACTTGGCAAGATCGCCGCGCAACGCCAACCGCTCCTGCTACGCCGTACCGGTAGCCCGTCACCTGCATCGCGCCAGCCACCATCCGCAGAGGTCGCGCCTTCAATGAGGAAGCCGAACGCCGTTCGCAATCTGTACGGACACGTGATGCAGGAGATCGGCCAGCGCATCGTCAGCGGCAAGGTGCAACCCGGCGACGTGCTGCCGCGCGAGGAGGCGCTCGCCGAAAGCTTGCAGGTCAGCCGCACCGCGCTGCGCGAGGCCATGAAAGTGCTCTCCGCCAAGGGTTTGATCGAATCCCGCGCCGGCGTCGGCGCACGCGTGTTGGAAGAGCGCTTCTGGAACCAGCTGGACGCCGACGTGCTGGCCTGGCGCTGCGCATCGATGCCTACCGACGCCTTCATCGACAAGCTGGTGGAAATGCGCGAGATCATCGAGCCGGCGGCGGCGGCGGCGGCCGCGCGCCGGCGCACCGACGCGCAGCTGGCCGACATCGAGTCGGCTTACGAGGCCATGGAGGCCTCGCAGACACTGGATGCCTGGGCCGAGGCGGACCTGCGCTTCCACGAGGCCGTGCTGCATGCCACCGGCAACGAGTTGCTGTCCTCGCTGTTCTCGGTGATCGATACCGCGCTGGGCACGTTCTTCGTGCTTTCCGCGCGCAACGCCAGCAACTTCCGCTATTCGCTGCCGCACCACCAGAAGGTGCTGGAGGCGATCCGCCGCAAGCAGCCGCAGGTGGCGCACAAGGCCATGCTGACCATGATCGCCGACTCGCAGGCCAATCTCCGGCGCAGCCGGGGCAAGGCGCGCAAGCCGGGCTGAACGCCGGGCGCATCCGCCCACGCGTCGCCGGTAGAGCGGAGCGGACGCCCACGTTGCGACCACGGATGCCGTGACATCATGCGGCACCGTCCATGCCGCCGAGAGAGCACGGCGCCCATGCAAGTCTTCGAAACCATTCTTGTGTTGCTGCTCGGCGCGGCGATCGTGTCGTCCTTCGCGCGTCGGATCAATATTCCCTATCCGGTGCTGCTCGCGGTGGGCGGTGCCTTGCTGGCGTTTCTTCCGCATGCGCCGCAACTGGATTTTCCGCCCGACCTGGTGCTGGTGATCTTCGTCGCGCCCGTGCTGATGGACGCCGCGTTCGATACATCGCTGCGCGACCTGAGCGCGTCGTGGATTCCGGTGCTGTCGCTGGTGCTGGTCGCGGTGGTGCTCACCACCGTCGCGGTGGCGGTCGTGGCGCGCTGGCTGACACCGGGCATGCCCTGGGCCGCGGCGGTCGCGTTGGGCGCCTTGCTCTCGCCGCCCGACGCGGTGGCCGTCACCACCATCCTGCGCAAGATGCCCATTCCGCTGCGCATGCGCATGGTGCTGGAGGGCGAGAGCTTGCTGAACGATGCGTCCGCGCTGCTGATCTACCGGGCCGCCGTCGGCGCGGTGGCGGCGGGCGGCTTCGATGCGTCGGAGGCCTTGCCCATGTTCGGGCTGGTGGTAGTGGGAAGCGTGGTGTTCGGCCTGGCGCTGGCCTGGCCCATCAATCGCTTCATGCGGCATTTCGAGGAAGCCTCCAGCGCGGTGATCTTCCAGTTCGGCCTCACGTTCGGGATCTGGCTGCTCAGCGAGCAGCTGCGGCTGTCGCCCATCATCGCCGTAGTGACGTTCGCGCTGACCATGTCGCGCCTGAGCACCCGTCCGATGCCCACCCACATCCGCACGGCCTCGTTCGCGATCTGGGAATCGGCCACGGTGGTGCTCAACGTACTCGCCTTCACCCTCATCGGCTTGCAGCTGCGGCCCATCCTGGCGCGATCGGGCGCGGGCGAGCGTTTCCATCCGCTGGGCATGGCCCTGATCATTTTGGCGGTGGTGATCGGCGTGCGCCTGGCCTGGGTGTTCCTGCATCAATTGCTGGTCCGGCTCAACAGCCTGCGGGAGGCACGCAGGCATGCGGGCAAGCCGGGGCCGCCCGCGACGCTCAAGGGCGCCGCCGTCATCGGCTGGTCCGGCATGCGCGGCATCCTCACGCTCGCCGCGGCGATGGCTTTGCCGGCCGGGTTTCCCTACCGCGATTTCATCCAGCTCACGGCCTTCGTGGTGGTGCTGGGCACGCTGGTGATCCAGGGGCTGACGCTGCGCCCGCTGCTCAGGCTGGTGCGCCTTCCCTCGGACGACACCGTGGAGCGCGAGCTCAAACAGGCGCGCGAGGCCGCGCTGCACGCGGCGTTGGACGGATTGCCGGCGCACGAGACGCAAGCGTCCGCGCGCTTGCGCCAGCAGCTCACCGCCGCGCTGGAACATCTCGAAGACGGCCATTCGCCAGGCAGCCATGCGGACAACGTGCTGCGTCGCCGGCTGGTGGCGCGGTCGCGCCATGCCATCCAGGAGTTGCGCCTGTCCGGCGCCATCGGTGACGACGCTTTTCGCCAGGTGGAGGCGGAGTTGGACTGGGTGGAGCTGAGCACGGGCGAGCCGGGCCGCCCGGAGGATGACGTCGCCGCGCCGCAGGAGCGGCGCGGCTAAGCGCGTATCGCTACCTCATACTGGCTGCCACAGCTCGATGGGATTGCCTTCCGGATCGTGCAGCCGCGCGAAGTGCCCATAGGTGGCATCCGGATCGACCTTCACCTCGACGCCCGCCTTCTGCAGCTGCGCCACCAGCTTCTCGAGGTTGTGCACGCGGAAGTTGATCATCCAGGTCTTGCTGGCGTCTCCGAAGTAATCGGTCTTTTCGGGAAAGGGTGTGAAGACGGTCTGTCCGGCTTCTTGTTCCCACACGGGCGAGTCATGGCTGGTGGGCGTGAGGGCGATGCCCAGGTGATCCAGATACCACTGACCCAAGGCCTTGGGATCCTTCGCGCGAAAGAAGAACCCTCCGATGCCGGCGACTTTTTCCATTTCCGTGACTCCCGATGCGTGATGGTCGGCCGCCTTCGCGGGCGGCTGCGAATGGGTGGGTGAAACCGAGGTCTTGGTCGCCATCGCCAGGACGTGCCGGGGCAGGGCGATCGCGGCCCCGGCGGCGTAAGACAGGATTTGCAGCAGTTGCCGCCTTTGAACGCTCATGTCCGCTCCCCCTCAGAACGTTGTGCGAGCCGGGCAACGATACTCCAGACACCTGCGGCCGCCATCCTCTCGCTTCGCGGAGCGAACGTCGGTGCTGCAGGAAAGTGTGTCCGCGCGAGATGACAGAAAGTGATGTCCGCTCTTCGCGATGTCGTTGGTAGGACGCGTTCTGTCTTCACGCATAAGGCGTTCCCGCCAGCGCCGCGCGCGCGCCGGCGAATCCCCTCTCCATCACGCCGGCCAAGGCCGCCGCGGGCGCAAGTTTTTGCCGATGCGCCTGCAGGGCGGCGCCATAAGCCACGACCAGCGTGTCCATCAATATCGCCGCCGCCAGGCGTGCGTGCGGGTCGTCGTGCGGCTTGCCCACGGCGTCGGCCAGCATCCCCGCCAGATCGTTCCCGAAGGTCACCTGCATCTCGCGCGCTCGGGCGGTGAGCGCGGGGCTCTCCGAGACCATGCGCCAGAAGCGGAGCGGACGCCGGTCGATTCTGAAAAGCCGATGCTGCCGATCCGCGAGAACCCGCATGAGCGTCTGAAAGGCGAGGACGGGCGGTTGCTCGCCGCGGTGGGCAAGCGCCTGGCGTACCAGTTCGCGCGCTTCGTCCTCGCGGTCGAATACCAGGTCTTCCTTGCGCGGGAAGTAGTTGAACACCGTCTTGCGGGCGACCTGCGCTTCCTGCGCGATCTCGTCCACCGACACGTTCTCGAAGCCGCGTTCGACGAACAGGCGCGTCGCGAGGTTGGAAATCATCTGGCGCGTCTGCGCCTTCTTGCGGTCGCGGTGTCCGGGTCGGTTTGACATACGGCAGCTCTCCCCATGAAACTTACACTGAGTGTACTATTTTATTCGCGCCCGGCCTGCGTTGCCCGGCACTCATCCGAGGACATCCCTTGATCCATGACGTCGTGATTGCCGGCGCGGGTCCGGTCGGCCTGTTCCTGGCCTGCGAGCTGCGCCTGGCCGGGCTTTCCGTGCTGGTGCTGGAACAGGCCGACGAACCGCGCTCGCCCTTGAAGCGTCTGCCGTTCGGACGGCGCGGCCTTTGGGTGCAGACCCTGGAGGCGTTCCATCGCCGCGGCCTGCTGGACACGTTGCCCGAGCCGCAACGACCGAACGGAAGGCCGGATGGCCCGATCGCGCCGCACTGGATCAATCCTTCGCGCCCGCCGGGCGGCCACTTTTCCGGCATTCCGTTTGAGTTGGCCAAGGTCGACACCTCGGCATGGCCGTACTACCTGCCTGGCCCGGCCGGCCCCAGCCGGTCGGTGGACATGGAGTCGCTCGAAACCTTCCTGGCCGCGCGGGCGATCGCGATGGGCGCGGAGGTACGGCGCGGCAGTGCGGTAGAACGCATCGAGCCATCACTCGACGGTGTGGCGATTCATACGGCGGTCGGTGTCGTCCATGGCCGCTGGCTGGTCGGTTGCGAT
>JBCNOA010000061.1:0-19098 GCA_039594095.1 Dyella sp. | reverse complement strand
CCTGCCGGAGAGCGAGTTACTTCTTCTCTGCTTGCCCAGAGAAGAAGTAACCAAGAAGAGAGGGCACCCTGCGCGGCGCCCTCCGCGGCCTTCGCCGCTCCGGGTGCGTTGAGGGCTGGCCGGGCTTTTCGACAGGGCTTCCTGCCCTGATCGAAAAGGCGGGGACGTCCTGTCCCCGCCCGCCTGCGGCGGCCTAATCGTCCAGCCCTCACCGCCGCGAAGGGAACTTGGCAGATCAAAAGCGATACGGAGCATCACTTCGCTCGCTCTTGTTTGGTCTTCGCCTCGGTCCATCACTTCTCCTTCTCCCCTCCGGGGAGAAGGCGGGATGAGGGGTGGGTGCTCGCGACAAAATGGCTAGAACGACGCTCCCTCAAAGCGGCGTCAAATTCGCATACGCCGCCACCAGCCACTTGCTCCCCGCCGCTTCGAAATTCACCTGCAGGCGCGTATGTGCGCCGCTTCCTTCGGCACTCACCACCACGCCTTCGCCGAAGCTCGGGTGGCTGACGCGCTGGCCGAGCTTCACCGGCAAGTCTTCCTGCAGCGAAGGCGCCGGTTCGGCGAAGCGGCCGGCGTACAGCGGACGCGATACCTGCACGCGCGGACGCACTTCGTCGACCAGGTCGGGTGGGATCTCGGCGAGGAAGCGCGATGGCCGCGCCAACATCTCCACGCCGTGCATGCGGCGCGACTCGGCGTAGGTGATCACCAGCTGCTGGCGCGCACGCGTGATGCCGACGTAGGCGAGGCGGCGCTCTTCCTCCAAGCGGCCTTCGTCTTCGACCGAGCGCTGGCTGGGGAACAGGCCTTCTTCCATGCCCACCAGGAACACCACCGGGAACTCCAAGCCCTTGGCCGAGTGCAGCGTCATCAGCTGCACGCAGTCGTCCCAGGCCTCGCCCTGCCCTTCGCCGGCTTCGAGCGCGGCATGCGAAAGGAAGGCGGACAGTTCGCTCAGGCCGGCCTCGATATCTTCCTGCGTGGGCTCGAAACGGCTGGCGACGTTGACCAGCTCGTCCAGGTTTTCCACGCGGGATTCGGCATTGCCCCGGCTGTCCTTCTCGTAGAAATCGCGCAGGCCGCTATGGCGGATGGCGTGCTCCATCTGTTCCGCGAGCGCCAGCGCGGCGGCCTCGCCGCCATCCTCCGCCTTGCCGCTGAAGGTACGGCCCATCTCGTCGATCATCTGCAGGAACGCCTTCACCGCGTTCTTCGCACGGCCGGCCAGTTCACTGCCAGCCGACAGCTCACTGAGTGCCGCTTCCCACATGGAGGTGTTCTCGCCGCGCGATCGCCGGCGCAGCACGTCGAGGGTGCGATCGCCGATGCCGCGAGGCGGCGTGTTCACGGCGCGCTCGAAGGCCGCGTCGTCGTGGCGGTTGGCGCACAGGCGGAGATACGCGAGCGCGTCCTTGATTTCCGCGCGCTCGAAGAATCGCTGTCCGCCATAGACGCGGAAGCGTATATCGCGCTGCATCAGCTGCTCTTCGAAATTGCGCGACTGCGCATTGGAGCGATACAGGATGGCGCAGTCGCGCGCATCACCGTGCTCGGCGATGTATTCGCGGATGCGCTCGATCACGAAGCGCGCCTCGTCCTGCTCGTTGTAGGCCGCGTACAGCGAAATGCGTTCGCCGTCCTCGCCCGCAGTCCAAAGCTGCTTACCCAGGCGGCTGCCGTTGCGCGCGATCACCGCGTTGGCCGCCTTGAGAATGGTGGACGTGGAGCGGTAATTCTGTTCGAGCTTGATGGTCTTGGCGCCGGGGAAGTCGCGCAGGAACTGCTGCACGTTCTCCACTTTCGCGCCGCGCCAGCCGTAGATCGCCTGGTCGTCGTCGCCCACCACGAACACTTGGCCGGTACTGCCGGCCAGCACGCGGATCCAGGCGTACTGCAGCGTGTTGGTGTCCTGGAACTCGTCGATCAGCAGATAGCGCCAACGCTGCTGGTAATGCTCCAGCACCGCCGGGTGCTGCAGCCACAGCTCGTGCGCACGCAGCAGCAGCTCGGCGAAATCGACCAGTCCTGCGCGGCGGCAGGCTTCTTCGTAAGCCTGGTAGATCTGCACGAAGGTGCGCGTGACCGGGTGGTCGCGATGCTCGATGTTGTCCGGGCGCTTGCCCTCGTCCTTCCAGCTGTTGATCTGCCAGGTGGCCTGACGCGGCGGGAATTTCGCTTCGTCCAGGCCGAGTCCCGCGACCACGCGCTTGACGATGCGCTGCTGGTCGTCGGCGTCGAGGATCTGGAAACCTTCCGGCAACCCGGCTTCCCGCCAGTGACGGCGCAGCAAGCGGTGCGCGATGCCGTGGAAGGTGCCCACGGTGAGGCCCTGCGTGCCGCTACCGATGAGCTGATCCAGGCGGCCGCGCATCTCGCCGGCCGCCTTGTTGGTGAAGGTCACGGCCAGGATCGCCCACGGCGGCACCTGCAACACCTGGGTGAGCCAACCGATGCGATGAGTGAGAACGCGGGTCTTGCCGGAACCGGCGCCAGCCAGCACGAGGTAATGGCCGGGCGGCGCGCACACGGCTTCGCGCTGCGCGTCGTTGAGCTTGTCGATCAAATGCGAGACATCCATCGGGAGATTGTAGCGGGGGCGGGTCTCAGGGGCGGGAACGGGAAACGTCGAACGGCGTCGCGAGCAGCAGGCCCCGATTCCTATGCTCCGGCTGAACGCAAAAACCTGCCCGCGAACCGCGCCGGACGGCACCGGTCTCTTGCTGGCCCTTTGCCGTCAACCCCACGCCATGAACTGGTCGCCCAAGACGAAACCGCTGGATCACGACATCTGCGTCCACATCTTCACCGCCTCGGCCGCGATGGTGGGCGTGTGCATCACGGTCATCGGCATCCTGCACGTGGCGGTGTCGATGCACCGCGTCGACCTGATCGGCAACGACCTGCTGGCGGTGAACACCATCCTCTATCTGCTGGCCTGCCTGCTGTCGTACTGGGCGCTGCGTACGCGCAGCCTCAGCCGCAACCATCGGCTGGAACGCGTTTCGGATGCGTTGTTCCTGCTGGCGTTGACCCTGACCACGGTCAACGCCGCCTTCCTCACCTGGGCGGTGTCGAAGGGCTGAGCTTGCGTCCGCTCATTCGGGCAGGCGCGGCACGCCGTGCTCGCTGCGCTCTTCGACCGCAATGGGACGCGTATCCAGGCGCGGGCCAAGCAGTTTGTCCTGCGGCAACGGCGTCGCCGCCGCACCGCGATGGAGGGCCAGCGCATTGCGATAGCACTGGCGCGCGAGCGGCTCGTCGCCTTCGCCGGCGTAGGCATCGCCGAGCGCTTCCCACGCCTCGGCCGTGGGCTTGAGCGCGAGCGAGCGCTCCAGATATGGGTGCGCCTTCGACCATAGCTTCAGCCGCACGCACATGCGGCCCAGCGTCAGCAGCAGGCACGGATCGTTGGGATGGGCGTCCAGCCACGCCTCGGCGCGGCGCAGGCGGGCGTCGAGACTGTCGTCGCCGAGCATGCCGTAGGTTTCGATCAGCTGCGGCGACCATTCGCGGCGCAACGCGGATTCCACTTCGTCCATCGCCGGCAGCACCATGCCGAAGCCGGCCGCGGCGCGGGCGTAGGCATCGACGGCCGCGGGCGCGCGCCGCTGCTGCTTGGGCAGCTGCGACCACAGCTGATTGAGCGCGGCGCCGTCCGTCGCGGCGCGCAGGGACGCGGTGAGCACCTGCGCCTCCAGCGCGGCGTAATTCCTGGCGCCGAGCGCGCCGCTCTTCTGGATCGGCTCCAGCGCTTCGCGCGCACGGCGGAAATCGCCGGTTTCGAGCGAGGCGATGGCCAGCTCGCGCCACCCGCCCGGACTGAGCGTGCCGGCGTCGGCTTCCGGCGCCAGCAGCGCCACCGCCTCGGCCGCCTTGCCGTCGCGGCGCAGCACGCGGGCGCGCAGCACGCGCGCGGCGCGCGGCGCGGACTGGCCGGCTTCGGCCAGTGCCTCCAGCGCGCGGCCATGTTCGCCGCGCCGCGAGGCTGCTTCCGCCGAGGCAAGCAGCGCGGGGCCGCGCAGGGTATCCAGGCGCGATGCGCGATTGAGGTCACGCTCCGCATCGCCGTGCCTCCCTTCCATCAGGGCGACCAGGCCGTCGCCCAGGCGCTGCCGGCTGATCCGGCGATGGCGGCGCGACAATGCGCCGAACGGCCAGCGCGCAAGACGCCACGCCACGGTGAGCAGGCCCCAGATCACCAGCAGCGCGACGGTGGCCGCGACGACCGACATCTCCGCCTGCCAACCGCGCAGCTGGACCAGGACGTAACCCGGGTCCTCCGCCACCCAGTGCCAACCGAAGGCAGCGATGGCAGCGACGGCCACCAGCAAGAGGATCCAGCGCCACAGGTTCATGGCTTGGCTCCGGCTTCCGGCTTGGCGGCTTCGCCACCCGCCGGTCGCAGCGCATGCACCGCGCGCAGGTTGCGCAGTTCCGCCAGCGCGGCGCCCAGTTCGACCGGAGCGATCACCGGCAGCTGTTTCTCCAGCTCGCCGAGCTTCGCGCGCGCCTGCTGCACGGCTGGCGCTTTGTCGTCGAACTGCGCGGCGAGGTTGGCGTCGGCGCGCTTGAGCGCCGCCACGTAGCCTTCGGCATCGTAAGCGAGCAGCGCGGACTGCGCCTGGGCCAGGTCCAGCCCCACCAGTTCTCGCGCGAAGCGCGCGTCGGCGACGGACAGCGGCGCGCCATTGACGCGCTGCACGCGGATCACGTCCACCAGCGAACTGCGCA
Source organism: Dyella sp. (assembly GCA_039594095.1). Classification (GTDB taxonomy): domain Bacteria; phylum Pseudomonadota; class Gammaproteobacteria; order Xanthomonadales; family Rhodanobacteraceae; genus Dyella_D. The sequence continues at coordinate 14,364 of JBCNOA010000061.1, read as the reverse complement.
CGCGCGCCCACGCCGTCTGAGGACCTGCTTCTTCGGCGCGATCGACCGGCCTGAGCGGCCACGCCGCGGACGCGGCGCGCAGCTGCGTGATCGCGTCGAGCGCGGCGGCCTGGCTCGTCGGCTGGCTCTTGGCGAGGGCTTCGCGTTCGGCATTGACGCTCTGGCGCAGGCCCGAGAACGCGCCGTCGTTCACCGCGGCCAGCGTCTGATCCGCCAGCGCGTAGGCGGCCGCCGCGCCCTGGGCGTCGCGGAACAGCGCATAGCGCTCCTTGGCCATGCGCAGCAGGGTCTCGGTTTCGTCCAGCAGCATGCCGTCGTGCCCGGACAGCGTTTTCTCCGACAACTTGGCGACCGCGTCTTCGAGGTTGCGCGTGCGCTCGGACTGGCCGAGCAGCTCTTCGCGCAACGAACGGTTGACCTGGTCGGCGTCGCCCAGGCGCTGGCGCAACAGCCCGCGCTCGTTGTCTAGCGCCTCGAGCGTGCGCTCCATGTTGGCGACGCGCGTCGCCAAGCCCGCGGCGGTCTGCGCGGCGCCGTGCACGCTGCTTTCCTGCACGTACTGGCGCCAGCCGACATAACCGGCGCCACCGAGGGCGACCAGCGAAAGCAGCGTGGCGAGGGCGACGGTGCCGCCGCGACGCGGCGCGGCGGAGGGGGCGGGCGCCTTCGAGGCGCCGTCGGGCGTGGCGGTGTCCTGGCTCATGCGCGCCATGCTAGCAGCCCGCGCGCGGGGCTTCGCATCAAACGCGCGTGAAAACGCCCACCGGAAGCCGGCTTACCGGCGTGCCGCCTCGTCCAGCAGGTCCGCCGCGGGCGCCGACGCGGCGATGCGTACGCGCACGAAGCCCGCGGCTTGCGCCGCCTGGGCGAGACGGTCGCTGCTGGCGATCGCGGTGGCGGCGCATAGGCGTGCCCAGGCCGGCGCGGGCAGCTGCGCACGCAGGTTCTCCAGGGCTTCGGCACTGGACAGCAGTACGCGCGCCGAACGCGGCAGGCCGGCGACGGCATCGAGATGGGCGCGCCGCAACGTCGCTGCCGTACGTCGATACACATGCAGCTCGCGCAATGCGGCGCCACGCGCGGCGAATTGCTCGCGCAGCAGCCCGCGCCCGCCCGGCGCGCCGATCAACGCGACGCGGCGGCCGTGCAGTTCGCGCAGCAACGGATGCGCCAGCAGGCCCTCGCTGTCCTGACGGTCCGGCGCGAATGCCCTGACGCCGTGCCTGCGCAATGCGCGCGCCGTGCCCTGGCCCACCGCGAACACGGTGGCGCGCGTGCGCAGCGGAGCGAGCCGGGCGGCAAACCGCACCGCCGCCGGACTGGTGAATACGAGCAGCTCGTCGCCACGCAGCGCCTCTTTCAATCCCCGGGTGACGGCTTGCGCATCGTCCGTGCCACGCAGCGACAGACCCGGCAGCGCCAGCGGCTCGCCGCCGCGCGCGCGCACTTGCCGCGCCATCGGCGCGGCAGTGCCGGCAGGGCGCGTGATCACCACCACGCGGCCCGCGAGCGATTTAGGCGGCATGGCGCGATCCGGTGCCATCGGGACGTCCACAGGGAAAGGCTGGCAGTGTAGCGAGGGAGCGCTCCACCGAAACGGTCGCACGGCGCAAGGACGCAAGAACGCGCGGCCTGCCGTGCTCTCGTCCGGCCTGCGGGAGGCCGCTACACTTTCCGGCTCCCCATCCCCGCAAGTCCCGCATGAGCATCGCCACCTCGCACGTCCAGGATCTGATCGATTTCATCCGCGAATCGATTCCTCTCGCGCACACCATGGACCTGCGCCTGCACAGCCACGACGACGACCACCTGGCCATCGCCGCGCCGCTGCCACCCAACATCAACGACAAGGGCTGCGCCTTCGGCGGCAGCCTGGTCAGCCTGATGACCCTCAGCGGCTGGGGGCTGGTGGAGCTGGAACTGCGCCGGCGCGAGTTCGATTGCGACGTGTTCGTGGCCGAATCGACCGTGCAGTACCTGGCGCCGGTGTGGGACGACTTTCTCAGCGAGGCGCGACTGGCCGGCGGCGCCAGCTGGGACACGTTCTTCCACACCCTGCGCACGCGCGGCCGCGCACGCGTCGAAGTGGCCTGCCGCATCCCCGGCGAGACACCGGACAAGCCCGCCGCCACGCTGAGCGCGCGTTTCGTCGCCAAACGCCGGGACTGACGACCTCGGCCATGCCCCCGCGCGGCGCTTGCGGCAGAATGGGCGGGTCTTCTCCGGGGGAATCGCCCATGCGCCGACTGCTCGTCCTCGCCCTGCCCGCGCTGCTGCTCGCCGGCTGCGCCTCCACTCAGCGCAACGAGGCGCTCACCAATACGCTCAACGCCTATGCCGGCGCGGTCCGCTGGGGCGATTTCAACAGCGCCCTGCAGTTCGTCGACCCGAAGGAGCGCACGGAGCATCCGCCGACGCCGCTGCAGATGTCGCGCTACGAACAGTTCCGCGTCACCGGCTACGACGACGGCCAAGGCCCCGCGCCCAATGGCGAGAACGAGGTGCGCCAGGTCGTCGCCATCAGCCTGGTGAACAACAACACCCAGGCCGAGCGCACCGTGATCGACCGCCAGACCTGGCGCTACGACGCCGAAAGCAAGCACTGGTGGCTGGTCTCGGGCCTGCCGGACATCACCGTGCAGCAATGAGCCGGGCCGCGCGCGGAGCCCGGCGCTGCCCGTATAATCGCCGGTTCACTCCATCGCGCGGCGATCCCGCGCCTGCGGAAACCATCGAATGAACGACGTCCTGCACAAGCTGCCCGAGTTCCTCGGCAACCATCTCGCGCTCGCCGCGCTGTTCGTGATCCTGCTGGTGGCGATCGTCGTGCTGGAAATCATGCGCCTGCTGCGCAAGTACAAGGAGCTGACTCCGGCCGGCCTCACCCTTCTGATCAACCGCGAGAGCCCGCTGCTGATCGACCTTTCCGCCTATGCGGATTTCGAGAAGGCGCACGTGCCGGGCGCCAAGCACGTGGCGATGAGCCAGTTCGACCCGGAGAACAAGGACCTGGCCAAGGCCAGGGAGCTGCCGGTGGTGCTGATCGACAAGGACGGCCGCGGCGTGGACAAGGCCGCGCAGCGCCTGATCAAGGCAGGCTTCACCAAGGTCCACACTCTGGGCGGCGGCGTGCTCGCCTGGCAGCAGGCCCAGCTGCCGGTGGCCAAAGGCGGCAAGTAAGCCCGGCGCAGCCGTCCCGTCTCACTCGATTCGCGCGCCTCAGGGCGCGCGATGCGTTTCAGAGGTGGGCCAGGCCGGCGCGGCCGGCCAGGATCTGCGCCAGCACGTCGGGCGCGTAGTCGAACGAGTCGTAGTAGAGCCGGTCCTCAGGCAGGCCGGCGTCCAGGAACAGCTTGCGGCCCGCGTCGATCATCGCCGGCGGACCGCTCATGTAGACGTCGTGGCCGGAGAGGTCGGGCAGGTCCTCCAGCACCGCTTCGTGCACCAGGCCCATGCGCAGCCCGCTGGCCGCCGCCTGCTCCGGATCGGACAGCACCGGATGGAAGCGCAGCGCGTGCGCGGCGCGTTCCCAGCCTCGCGCCATATCGATCAGGTAGAGGTCGGCGGCGCTGCGCGCACCCCAGTAGACCTCCATCGCGCGCCGCGTGCCGAGCGCGATGAAATGCTCGACGATCGCCTTCACCGGCGCGAAACCGGTACCGCCGGCCATGAACACCATCGGCCGTTCCGAGTCCTCGCGTGGCACGAAGGTGCCCAACGGACCTTCGATGCGCAGGCGATCGCCGATACGCAGGCCTTCGGCCACCCATGAGGTGAAGCCGCCGCCCGCCACGTGGCGCACGTGCAGTTCGATCGCGCCGTCCGGCCGCGGCCCGCTCGCGATGGAAAACGGGCGGCGCCGCCCGCCGTCCAGCAGCACGTCCAGGTATTGCCCCGGCAGCCAGTTCAATCGCGCTTCGCCCGGCGCGGGTTCGAGGCGCAGGCCGACGACATCGGGCGCCAGCGCGTTCTTTCCGGCGACTACCACATCCAATTGGCGGCGGGCGATGTCCTCCACCGAGGTCACTTCGCGCGCCGCGATCACCAGATCCCCGCACGGTACCGCCTGGCACAGCAGCACCGCATGCTGCGCCGGCGACGTGCCGCTCAAGGCCAGCGGCGGGTTGCGCGGGTACTGGCAGCGCCCCTCGAGCAAGGTGGCCTTGCAACTGCCGCACACGCCCGCGCGGCACGAATACGGCAGCGCGATGCCCGCGCGCTGCGCGGCTTCCAGCACGGTTTCGCCCGGCGCCACCGGGAAACGGCGGCCGGAATGCTTGAGGGTGACGGTGAACACGAATCGATTGTCGCGGCGAAGGCGGTCGGCCGACAATGCGGGCATTCCCCCGGAGTATCAACCATGACAGCCATCTGGAAGCAGGACACCGATCTCGCGCGCCTCAACGCCTGGAGCGCGAACACCATGATGGAAACCCTCGGCATCCGCCTCACCGCCGTCGGCGACGATTGGCTGCAGGCCACCATGCCGGTGGATCACCGCACCCATCAGCCCTATGGCCTGCTCCACGGCGGCGCCTCGGTCGTGCTCGCCGAGACACTCGGCAGCACCGCCGCCATGCTCACTCTGGATCCCACGCAGGAAGCGGCCGTGGGCCTGGAGATCAATGCCAACCACATCCGTGGCGTGCGCGACGGCATCGTGGTGGGCACCGCGCGCAAGGTGCACGTCGGCCGCAGCACGCAGGTGTGGGAGATCCGCATCGAGACCGAAGCCGGCGAGCTGGTGTGCATCTCGCGCATCACGATGGCGGTGATCCCGGCGCGGGTGGCGACGCGCAAGTGACGCCGGACACCATGTCCTCGCAAGCCCCCTACGCCTCGCTCACGCCCGATCATGTGCTCGACGCGATCTCCGCGTGCGGCCTCTACCCAGACGGCCGCCTGCTCGCGCTCAACAGCTACGAGAACCGCGTATGGCAGGTCGGTATCGAGGAGGCGCCGCCGGTCATCGCGAAGTTCTACCGCCCTGGCCGGTGGAGCGACGCGGCCATCCTCGAGGAACATGCCTTCGCGCAGGAGCTGGCCGACGCCGAGCTGCCGGCGGTCGCGCCGATGGCGTTCGGCGGCCGCACGCTGCTGCATCACGCGGGCTTTCGCTACGCCCTGTCGCCGCGGCGCGGCGGACGGGCGCCTTCGCTGGAGTCGACCGACCAGCTGGAATGGCTGGGACGGCTGATCGCACGCATGCATCTGATCGGCGCGCGCATGCCGTTCGCGCACCGCGGCCGCATCGATCGCGCCACGCTGATCGCGCAACCGATGCAGGCCGTGCTGTCCTCACCGCTGCTGCCTGCGCCGCTGCAGGCGCGCTACCGTGTCGCCGCGCAGCGCGTGGACGACATGGTGGCGCTGCGCCAGGAGGCGGTGGGTCCGGTGCGGCAGCTGCGCCTGCACGGCGATTGCCATCCGGGCAACGTGCTGTGGACCGATCACGGCCCGCACTTCGTCGACTTCGACGACGCACGCACCGGGCCGGCGGTACAGGATCTGTGGATGTTGGCCAACGACGACGCGGCGATGGATGCGCTGCTGTCCGGCTACGAACAATTCCGCGAATTCGACCGCATGGAACTGGCCCTGGTCCCCGCCCTGCGCGCGATGCGCCAGGTGCATTACGCCGGCTGGATCGCCGCGCGCTGGGACGACCCGGCCTTTCCCGTGGCGTTTCCGTTCGCCGCCGAGCCTCGCTGGTGGGAACAGCACGTGGAAGACCTGCACGAACTGGCCGACGGGCTGGGCGCCGGCTGACGGCGCCCAGACTTCATCCGCTCAGGGATGCGCCGGCGGATCGATGCCGAGCACGTTCTTCAGCACCACGTCCAGCTGATGCACCGAAGCCGGTTGCTGCTCGGTATTGAGCGGCATCGCGTTGCCGGCGATCGCGCTGGCGCGGAATAGCACGCCGGGGCCGCTACCGAACACGCCGTGGTTGACGTTGCCGGCGATCAGCGCGTTGTCCTTGGCCCAACCGTCCCAGGTGCCGTCGGTGCGGTCGGTGGCGCCGAACTTCGCCGGATCGCCGCCCACCTTGTCCAGCGAGGACAGCAGGGCGCCGGCGAACGTCTTCTGCGGCTCCGCGCCGAGCTTGTTGAACCAGTCCATGGTCTGCTGCGCGTTCATCCCATGCAGCTCGCCATAGCGCATCAGCATGTTCACCGCCGGCTGATCGTCGCCGCTGTGCCACGCGGCCAGTGCCTTGGACGCGCTCTCGTTGTAGCCCAGGCCCTGCAGGAAAGCTTCGCGGCCCGGCACGGCCTGGTCGTTGTCCTTCTTGCTCTGATAAGCCATCAGCCCCACCGTGCCTAGCGCGACCAGGCCAATGCCGATCGGGCCGGCCCAGCTGCCGAACTCCGCCGCGCCGCCGATGCCGCTGAGCGTCGCGCCGAGGACGCCCTGGCCCGAAGTGGCCGCGTTGCCCACCGCCCACATGATCGAGCCCACGCCGGTGGTCGCGTACAGCGCGCCTTCGGTGTCATTGCCCTTGCCGAAGGCGTCGCCGGCCTTCCAGATGTCGATGCCGCCGGAAGCGATGTTGAGCCAATGGTCGACCGAGCGCCGCGCCATGAATCCCCACGCGCCCTCCTTCGGCGCCCACTGCACGCTGGTGACCAGGCCGGCGGTTTTCTGCCCCAGGCCAGCCGCGCTGATGAGCGCCGAGATGTTGTTGCGCACTTCGTCCATCCCGCTCTTGCCCGTGCCGAGCTTGTCCATGGCGTTGACGAAGCCCAGGCCAGCGGCGCCCACGCTGAACACGCGGAAGGCCGTGCTGAGCGGCGTGCCGTCGTCGAAGCCCTTGATGGCGCTCAGCTGCTTGCCGGTGTCTTCCACCTCGCCCTTCAGCGCGGCGTTGAGCGCGTCGGGCGTCTTGGCCCCGTCGGCCAGCTTGTCGAAATCCGCCAGCTTGTTCTTCATCAGATCGGTGGCCTGCTTCAGGCCGCTGACCTTGTCGCCGTCCACGCCCAGCAGCCGCGCCAGCGCCTTGTTGTCGCCCAGCTCGTCCAGCTGCTGGGCCACGCGCGCGTGGCCGGCGACGTCGTCGGCCTTGGCCAGCTGTCCGCGCAGATCGTCGAGACGGCTCTTGACGTAGTTGGTGCCCAGCTCCTGCGTGAACTTGCGGCCGGCCTGATCGGCGACCTTGCCGTACTGCGCCCACAGATTGATCAGCGATTTGCCCTGTTCGCCCGTGAGCACGGTCGGATCGTTCTGCACCGCCAGCTTGATCGCCGCCTGGTTGTTCTGGCTGCCGAGCAGCTTGCCCAGCGTGTCGTTCACCGCCTTCTGGTCGCCCGGATGCGCCGCCGCCCAATCGGCCAGCGCGGCCTGCTGCGACAGCAGCAGCTTGCCGTCGTCGGCGATGCGCTGCTGCGCGTCCGCCACCTGCTGCTCCCATTCCGGTCCCTTCTTGGCCTTGTAGCTGTCGATCGCCGCCTTGAGCTGGTCGGCGGTCATCGACTTGCCCTCCTTGGCGATCAAGCTGTTGAGTTCGCCGGTCAGTCCGACATACCCATCGATCGCGCCGTCCACGCGGTAATGCGTGTTCTCCACCGTCTTGAACAGCTCGGCCATGGTCTGCTCGCACCACGGTCCGGTGAGACGGTCGTTGCCGGTGGTGCGCACTTTGTCCACGAAAGTCAGCGCCAACGTGGGATCGCCGGATTGCTGCGCCATCGAGGTAAGCATCGATTCCGTGTTCATCGACGCGGAGACGATGCGCGGGTCCGGAAGTTGCGCGGCCAGATCGGTGGCCAGCGACTGCGCCGCCTGCGGATCGCTCTGGCGCAGCGTGCCGACCACAGTGGACAGGTCGGTGAGGATGTTGCCGGAGTGGCGCTGCTCGTTGTCGTACAGGAAGGCGAAATGCGTGAGCTGCTCCATCTGCGTGCGCCCCTGCGCGGCGATGGCGGCGCGGGCCTCGGGCGAGGAAAGGCCGGCCATCAGTTCGGCGTAGCGGCCCGCCGACTCCTCCGCCTGCTTCGCCTTCGGCTCGATCTGACGGCTGTCGGTGAGCTTTTCTTCCTTGTACGGCTGCGCGGCCCAATCCGCGGCGTCCTGCACGGTCTTGGCGAAGGCGGGGTCCGCCTCGGCCAGCGTGCGCACCTGGTCCGAACTGGCGTTTTTCAACGCGGTATCCAGCGCCAGCAGCTTGTCCTTGGGCGAGGTGTAACCGGCGCCGCCATTGCTGGCGAGAAGGCTGGCGGCTTCCTGCTTGTCGACCGCGTGCTGGACTGCGCCATCGCCGGCGTAGCGCTTGAGGATGTCTTCGCGCGCGGCCTTTTCGCGATCCGCGAGACTGGGCGGCTGTTCGCCCAGCTGCTTGCGCTGCTGCGGGGTGAGACCGTCGTTCACCGGCTCCTTGAGCCGTGCCTGGACTTCGGCGTCCACGGCCTGGTCGAGCTTGTCCTGCAAACCGGACAAGTCGTCCGCCGCGCCGCGGTCGCCGGGCTGATTATGGGCGGCGGCCTGGCGGTAGTCGTTCAGCGCCTTGTCCACCTGCTGCTGCGGCGTGAGCGCCGGCGCCGAGGCCGGTGTTCCCGCCTCCGTCTGGGTCTTCGCCGCGGGGATGGTCAGCACGTCGCCCGGCATGATGCGCGAGCCCGACAGCGACGGATTGGCCTGGTGCAATGCGTCGACCGTGGTGTTGAATGTCCGGGCGATCCCGTCCAGCGTATCGCCGCGTTCGACCCGATAGGGTTTGGGCTGTTCCGGCGGAGGCGGCGGAGGCGGCGGAGGCGGCGGCGGGGTATAGGTCTGGACGCCGAGGTCGCGCGGGATCGCCATGATCGTAAGCCTTTGCGGGGACGAGGAGGCGCTATTGGAAGGGCCGCGCGGCCGGGCGCCTACTGGGGCTAACCCTAGGTCGGCGCGGCCAAGCCCCTGTCGACACAGCAGTGTCATGTCCGCCGGCGTTTGTGACGGCGGTATGGCAACGCGGCCCGAACGAGCTTCCGCGGAAGCCACCGGCCGTGCATTCTTGCGAATCCATGCATGCGAGGAACGCGATGAAACGCTCCAGGACCGCCGCTCTTCTATTGATGGGCAGCATGCCGCTGTACCTGACCGCCTGCGGCGACGACGAAGCCACCCGCGAGGGGCTGTACACCTCGGTCGAGTCCTGCGTAGCGCAGACCAACGACCGCGCCACCTGCCAACAGGCCTTCGCCAATGCCGCATCGGAAGCGGCCGAGAAAGGGCCGCACTTCGATACGCGGGCCGAATGCGCCGCCAACTACGACTGGGATCGCTGCGAGGAACGCCGCGACAGCGGCGGGCACTCGTTCTTCGGGCCGATGATGACCGGCTTCTTCCTTTCCCAGATGCTGCGCAACGGCACGCCGATGACGGGCTTCACGGCGGGCCCCGCGTTCCGCGATACGCGTGGGCAATGGCGCCGCCCCGACCCGGCGGCCGCGCCCGGGCCGTCCTATGGCGGCGGGACCGGTAGTTATTCCGGCGGCTACTACGGATCGAGCTATCGCAGCGGATCGTCCGCGCTCGTGCCGGTGAGCACGACGCCCGACCGCGCCGTCACGGTCAGCCGCGGCGGCTTCGGTTCCTCCTTCCGCGGCCGGGCCGGCAGCTGATGCGCCGCATCGCCATCCGCGAGCGCCCGGACTGGCGCGAGCGAGCGCAGGACTGCGGCTTCGTCTTCCACACCATCGACGGCGAGCCGTACTGGGACGAGTCCGCGTACTACGCCTTCAGCCTGCGGCAGATCGAAGACGACATCGAAGCCCCCACCGAAACGCTGCACGCCATGGCGCACGACCTGGTGGACGAGGTCGTGCGCAGCGAGCGGCGAATGCGCCAGCTGGCGATTCCCGAGCCGTTCTGGGACTGGATCGCGCACAGCTGGCGCGAACGCCAGCCGCATCTCTACGGCCGCCTGGATTTCGCCTACGACGGACGCGGCCCCGCGAAGCTCTACGAGCTCAACTACGACACGCCCACCTCGCTGTTCGAGGCCGCATTCTTCCAATGGGAATGGCTGGAGGACCAGCTCGCGCGCAACGGCCTGCCCGCGGGCTCCGACCAGTTCAACTCCATCCAGGAGGCGCTGGTCGAAGCCTTCGGCGCGATCGCGAAGAGCATCGCGCGCCCCTTCCTGTTGGCCGCGCTAGGCGGATCGGCGGAAGACCAGGGCACCATCGCCTATCTGCGCGACTGTGCGCTGCAGGCGGGCATCGACAGCAGTCTCATCGCCTTGGAGGACATCGGCATCAGCACCGACGGCCGCTTCACCGATCTGGACGACCGCGTGATCGGCACGTTGTTCAAGCTGTATCCGCTGGAGGACTTGTTCCGCGAGGATTTCGGGCGCCATCTGCCGACTTCGGGCCTGCAACTGATCGAGCCCCCGTGGAAGGCCGTGCTCAGCAACAAAGGCATCCTTCCGTTGCTGTGGGAGAAACACCCGGGCCATCCGAACCTGCTGCCGGCCGCCTTCGACGAAGGCGGCGAGCTGCCGCCGGGCTGGGTGCGCAAGCCGATCCATTCGCGCGAAGGCGCCAATGTGGCGATGCATCTGCCGGACGGGCGCCGCGTGGAAACCGGCGGCCCCTACCAGGGACCCTGCATCCGGCAGGCCTGGCATCCGCTGCCCGACGTGGGTGGCGCGTATCCGCTGGTGGGCAGCTGGGTGGTGGCCGATCGCGCTTGCGGCATGGGCATCCGCGAGGATCGCTCGCCGGTGACGCAGGACAGCGCGCGCTTCGTGCCGCACGCGATTCTCGACGAGCCGCGCGCCGTACTGATGGCTTGATGCGCGAGCGTCACGCGGATCGAAGGGGTACGGCGAACCGCGGCGGGCCTTCCTGTACGGCACCCCACGTCGCGCTTCGCCATGATCCTCCCCGCCTACGCCCAGGGGCTCGCTCCGGCTAAGCTTGCGGCTTTTGCCGGAAGACCCGCGTGCGCAGTTTCCTTTTCCGCCTGATCGGCATTCTCGAAGTCGCCGGTGGTTTCTACGGACTGGTGACCATGTTGCACCGGCTGCTGCCGCTGGGCTCCGCCCACGATTCGATCGTCACGGTGATCGGCCTGGCGCTGTACGGCTTCGTGCTGGTCGCGGGTTTCGAGCTGCTGGGCAATACCGAGCGCGGCGTGACCTTCTCGCGCATCGCGCAGCTGCTGCAGCTGCCGCTGATCGCCACGCCGGTGCTGAGCTACGCGCTGCACTGCGGCGCCTTCGTCAACATCTTCGCCACTCTGCAGACCTCGCCGCACCTGGGCCTGGACTGGCACGTGGGTTCGCAGGGCTTCGTGCTGGCGGTCGCCGGCCCCTCGGTCTCCCGCCTGGGCATCAACCTGCTGGCGCTGCTTTCCTGGCTGACATTGCGCCTGCGCTGAGCGTTTTTTCAAAGCGGAACGCGGGCCGGCGCGGCGCAGCCGGTATCATGCGCGGATGAACAGCCCCGCATCCGCCCTGCCCATCATCCGCCTCAAATCCGATCGCATGCCCGGCCACCCCTGGGTGTGGTCCGCGCAAGTGCACAAGCCCGCCGAGCGCCTGCCGCCCGGCAGCGTGGTGGACGTGGTGGACGCCAAGGACCGTTTCGTCGGACGCGGCTTCTGGAACGGCCATGCGCGCATCGCGCTGCGCCTGCTTACCGCCGATCCGGACGAGGCCATCGACGCCGGCTGGATCGCCGCGCGCATCGCGCGTGCCGTGCAACTGCGCCGCGAGCTGCTCCAGCTGGACCGCGCCACCGACGCCTGGCGCGTGGTGCACAGCGAGGGCGACGGCCTTTCCGGCCTGATCGTCGACCGCTATGCCGACATCCTGGTGATCGAATACTTCGCGGCCGGCATGTGGAAATTCCGCGAGGCCATCCATGCCGCGCTGCTGTCGTGCTTTCCCGGCGCGCGCCTGTACTGGTTCGCCGAGAGCCACGTGCAGAAGCAGGAGTCCTTCGATTGCCGCGCCGCCGAGGCACCGGCCCCGGTGGAAGTGCACGAGCACGGGCTGCGCTTCCACGCCGCGCCGGGCCTGGGCCACAAGACCGGCTTCTTCGCCGACCAGCGCGACAACCGCGCCCGCTTCGCCGAGCTGGCGCGCGACCGCCGCGTGCTCGACCTGTGCTGCAACGCCGGCGGTTTCGCGGTGCATGCGCTCGCCGGCGGCGCGCGCGAGGCCACGGGCGTGGACATGGATGCGGGCATCCTGGAGGTGGCGCGCGCCAATGCCGCCGCCAACGGTCTCGATGCACGCTTCGAGCAGGCCGACATCTTCGACTGGCTGCGCGCCTCCGTCGCGCGCGGCGAGCAATACGACGCCGTGGTGCTGGATCCGGCCAAGCTCACGCGCGATCGCAACCGCGTGGTCGATGCGTTGAAGAAATACTTCGCGATGAACCGCCTGGCACTGGACGTGATCCCGCCCGGCGGCCTCCTGCTGACGTGCTCCTGCACGGGCCTGGTGAGCGAGGCGGATTTCCTGGAGATGCTGCGCCGCGTGGCACTCAATGCCGGCCGCGAGATCCAGGTGCTGGAATCGCGCGGTGCCGGGCCGGACCACCCCGTGCGCAGCGATGTGCCGGAGGGGCGATATCTGAAGGCGGTGTTCTGCCGGGTGTGGTGACTCCGCGCCCGGTCCGGCGCGCCGTTGCGGGATGCGCCGGTCCCGAGCCAAAGTAGGCCACCACGGAACCAGGGGGTGGCTTCATGCGCAGGGTAGCCGCGGGCTTCGCGCTCGCCTGTCTGTCAATCATCGCCGTCGATGCCAAGGAAAAGGACAAGCCACGGGCACCGGTGGAGGACACGTACATCGTGGCGCCGAGGCATTCGGCCGAATACGCGCTCACGCGGACAGTCAACTACGCCGACCAGGGCGAGATCATGGGCGGTGTCGGACTGACCTTTCGTGACGCGCTTTCCCCCGCGCTCAATACGGACATCTTTATCTATCCGGTCGGCGACAGTGCGACGCCGGATGTGCTCGAAGCCCAGTTCCGCGCGGGCGTGAAGTACGCGCAGGAACGAGGCATCTACACCATCACCCGCTGGGGCGACACCGAACCGTACACGCTGCGCGCACGCGACGGCACGGACTGGCCGGGACGTATCGTGCCGCTGCGCGTGAAGGTGAAGGACCGCGAGATCGAATCCCGCGCCTACCTGTTCCGTCACGGCATTTATGCCTATAAGGTGCGCATCGACCTGCCCACCGATCAGGCGGCGGATTTGCCCGCGACCGCCGACGCGCTGGTGCGCGCGCTGCTGCCGTTGATCCAGGTAGTGAGTGTCGGCGGCTGCGGGCGCGACATGACCATTCACATCATCAAGAAAGGCGAACCGATGCCGGGCGGCTTCGTGGACGGCGCTTCGCCGGACGGCTTCGACGTCGCCGTCCCGGAAGAGGAACTGGAGACCAAAGACGTCGTCGCCGACATGAAGGAAGGCAAGGGGTTGGCGGGCCGGATGCTCGTCGCAAACCAGCACCAGGTGACCTATGGGTGCACGGCATCGGACTACGAGCCGCCGGTGGAATCCGACGACGTGGCCGTGCTCAAGCTGCATTATCCGGCCGACTTCTGGAAAGCCGGCAAAGCTAAGCGCTGAGGTCCCGGGGAGCGCTACCTGCTCCCCGTCCCAGCGAATGAGACGCCTGCGCGTACACTTACGGCGTTGCCGTTTGGAATCGCCATGTCCGTCATCGAAGTCCTGCTGATCGTCCTGATCCTCCTCGTCCTAATCGCTTTGGCGTTGCAGGTCGCGCTCATGCGCGGCCGCGGCGACGACGCGGTGTCCTCGCGCCTGGACGCCCTCAAGGACGATGGCGAACGCCTGCAGCGCATTCTCCGCGAGGAGCAGCGCGCCGGCCGCGAGGAATTGCAGCAAGGCTTCGATCGCTTCCGCAGCCATGTGGGCGAACACCTGGGCGGCATGAGCGCACAGCAGGCCGAGCGCATCGAGGGCTTCGGCCAGCGGCTCAATCTGCTCACCGAGCGTACCGACGCCGGCCTGCAGGCGCTGGCGCAGCGGCTGGCCGAAGACGCGCGCCACAGCCGGCAGGAACTGACGCTCGCCCTGGGCCGCTTCGGCGAACAACAGCAGCAGCGATTGGCCGCGCTCACCGCGGACAACGAGAAGCGCCTCGGCGAGGTACGCGCCACGCTGGAAAACCAGCTCAAGGCGATCCAGCAGGACAACGCCGCCAAGCTCGAACAAATGCGCGCGACGGTCGACGAGAAGCTGCACAACACGCTGGAAACGCGCCTCGGCCAGTCGTTCCAGCTCGTCTCCGAGCGCCTGGAGGCCGTGCAGCGCGGCCTGGGCGAAATGCAGAGCCTGGCTACCGGCGTGGGCGACCTCAAGCGCGTACTGACCAATGTGAAAACGCGCGGC
>JBCNOA010000060.1:0-19289 GCA_039594095.1 Dyella sp. | reverse complement strand
GGTAGCGGCGCTTCAATGCCATGCGACTGCGCATGAGGATGGCGTCCGAACGCTTTTCGCGCGGCTCCGCGCGGGCGAGCATCAAGGCGCCGGCCAGCTCGGCCAGCAGCGTGTCGGCCTTCGCTTCGGCGTCGGCATGATCCAGTTGTGTCAGCAGGCGCGCGAATTCCTGCTTCAGGCGATCCGCGCCGCGCGCGAAAGCCTCCTTCGCCGGAACGGAAGCGCGTGGAATGTCCGACAGCAAGGCGGCTACCGGGCAACCGCGGCCGGCGGCGTCGCGATGCTGGCGCGAGAGATAGAAACGTATATAGGTCCACAGGGCCTCGGCCGGAGGCAGCTCGGCCGTCTTGCGCAGGAACATCTCGCAGCTTTCGCCGAACATCGAGTCGATGGCCTCGGCGATGAGCGCGTCCTTCGACGCGAAGTGCGCGTAGAAGCCGCCATGCGTCAGTCCGGCCTTGGCCATGATGCCGGCCACGCTGACCTGTTGCGGCCCCGCCTCCCGAATGGCATCGGCCGCCACCTTGAGCACCTTGCCGTAGGTCTCCTGCTTGTGTTCCGCGCGATATCTCACGGGCCTTGCCCTCGATTTATATGATGGGCATCATACAAATGCGGTCGAAGCGTCGCAACCGGCGCCGGCCGCACCCCATTTCCCACACCGGATCAAGCATGAGCACTCTTTTGGATACCGTTATCGAGGCGCACGGCGGCTGGAATCGCTGGCAGCAGATCCGCAAGCTTGACGCGCATGTGTCCATCGGTGGCGCCATGTGGCAGCTGAAGGGCTGGCCGGACGTATTCGCCGATGTCCATGTCGGCATCGACCCGCATCGGCAGCACGCGGAGTACGCGCCCTTTCTCCGCGGCGGGCAGCACGCGCTGTTCGAGCCGGATCGCGTCGCGATCGTCGCGGACGGCGGCAAGGTCATCGAAGAACGCCGTGCGCCGCGCCAGGCTTTCGTTGGCCACGCGCTCGCTACGCCGTGGGACGCGCTGCACCTGGTCTATTTCGCCGGCTATGCGATGTGGAACTACCTGACGGCGCCGTTCCTGTTCAAGCTGCCCGGCTTCCAGACGGAAGAGATCGACGCTTGGGACGAGAACGGCGAAACCTGGCGTCGCCTCAAGGTGACCTTTCCTGAGGACGTCCACGGCCATTCACGCGAGCAGGTGTTCTACTTCGGCGAAGACGGGCTGCTGAGACGCCATGATTACCGCGTGGACATCATCGGCGGCGGCATCGCCAGCGCGCACTATGTGTCCGAACACAGGACGGTCGGCGGTATCGTCTTTCCGACGCGCCGGCGCGTCTACGCCATCGGGCCGGACAACCGGCCGCTGCTCGAGCGCATGGCGGTCTCCATCGACGTCCACGGCGTCGACCTCGGCTGAAGCGATGCGCGGGGCGTATCGGTTCGTCCCGACGCCACGGCAACCGGCCGCACGCCCCGTCAATTCGCCAACGGCGGCTCCGCCACGGCGGGCCGTCGCACGCTCAGCGCGGTGCCCGCCGACGCCACGATGATCGCCGCGATCGCCAGCCATTGCAGCGCGCTCAGGCGTTCGGCCAGCAGCATCACCCCGGCCATCGCGGCCACGGCGGGCTCCAAGCTCAGCAGCGTGCTGAAGGTGCGCGCGGGGAGGCGCGTCATCGAGATCATTTCCAGCGTATAAGGCAGCGCCGAACTGAGCAGGGCGACGCCGAACGCATATGGCAGCAGCGCCGGCGAGAGCAGCGCGCTACCCGCATGCGCGACGCCGAAGGGAATCGCCACCAGCGCGCCGATGGTGGTGCCCAGCGTCACCGCGTCCTTGCCGTAGGCCGCGCCGGTGCGCTGGCCCAGCACGATGTACAACACCCAGCCCACGCCGGCGGCGAGCGCATACATCACGCCCGCCGGATCGAGCGACTGCGCCTGTCCGCGCAGGGGCAGCAGCAGGGCCAGCCCGCCGATGACCAGCGCGATCCAGACGAAATCGATCAGCCGCCGCGAACTGAACATCGCCAGCGCCAGCGGGCCGGTGAATTCCAGCGCCACCGCGATGCCCAGCGGAATCGTGCGCAGCGAGAGATAGAACACCAGGTTCATCGCGCCCATGGCCAGGCCGTAGCCCCACAGCGCGCGCCAGTCGCCCTTGCGGTCCGTCCGCCGCCATGGCCGGCGCCACATCAGCAGGATGAGCGCGCTCAGTCCCAGTCGATAGGCCGTCGCACCCTGCGCGCCGACCTGGGGAAACAGGTGCTTGGCCAGCGATGCGCCGCACTGGTACGAGACCATGGCGATCAACAGGGCACCGATCGCGAGCGCGATCTGGGCGTTGGAGCGGGGAGACATGGATAGCGCCGAAGCGGGGACGTTCGCGCATGATGCCAGGAGGTTGGACCAGGCGACCATGAGGGGAGATTCGCTACTGACAGGAGATGGCAGCAGCCCGCCGAAGGGCGAACCGCTCAGGGCCTCGCCAAAGAAAAGGCCGGGCCCTGGGGAGCCCGGCCAATATGCCGTTCAAGGGGAGGGCGCCGGCGCCACATCGAGACGCCGGCTGGATCGAACGGCCAAGATCGGGCGGCGCGGCGCTCCCACGGCGCCGCCCGGAGGCTTCAGAACCACACGCCCAGCTGCACGCCAAAGGTCCGCGGCGGCAGGTACTCCGAGACATACTGGAACGTGCCATCCGGCATCGCGAAGCGGACCGCGCTGGTGCGCACGCGTCCGTCGGTGACGTTCTGCACATAGGCGGCCGCCCACCAGCGGTCCTGCGGCTCGGTGTAGCGCAGGGCCAGGTCACCGCGGAAGTACGCCTTCTGTTTGTCGCCATCGCCCAGGTTGAACGTGCTCAGCCACTGGTCGCTCTGGTACTGGCCGCTGAAGCGCGGCGTCAGGCGGCCTCCGTTGCCCAGGTGGAAGTCGTGCTCGTAGATCGCCGTGAGCGAGACCGTGGGTGCGTGCGGCAGGTCGTTGCCGGAGATGTCCATGCACGCGGAAATACCCGACTGCGGCGCGCAGGCGGGCAGACCCTGGTAGTCGTTGCTGCCGGCGTAGAGCAGGGTGCCGAGCGTCTTCTTCGGGATGTACGAGAACACCAGGTTGGCGCGGTCGTCCTTCTGCTGGAAGGCCAGCTCCGACTCCAGGCCGGCGACCTTGGTGCTGCCCTTGACGTTGTTGAAGCCCAGGCCGCGGTTGCCGTCGGGGTAGGTGATCGGCGCGGAGAGCTGGAAGTCCTTGAAGTCCTCGTAGTACGCCGCCGTGTTCCAGGTCAGCTTGCCGTCGAGGAAGACGAACTTGGTGCCGATCTCGTAGTTGGTCAGCTTCTCCGGCTTGTACAGCGTGCCGGCGTCCTGCGTACCGCCGGACTTGTAGCCGGTGGACACGCTGGCGTACAGCAGGCCGTTGCTGCCGATGTCGGTGTCCGCGCGCACCAGCCAGGTCACGCGGTCGTCGCTGTACTTGGCATCGTTGCGCGTGGAGATGTTGAAGCCGGTGGCGGGGCTCGGGTACGTGCTCGGCGCGATCGGCATCTGCGGCACGGTCGGGTCGTAGGCCCAACCCCAGCCGCGGCCGTCGATGTTCTTCTTCACGTCATCCGACCAGCGCAGGCCACCGGTGAGGCGCCAGTGGTCGGACACGTGCCAGGTCGCCTGGCCGAACGCCGCGGTCGACTTCACCGTCTCCTTCGGCTGGATGAAGGAGCCCTGCCACGCCACGGACTCCGACACCATCGTGCCGTTCATGATCGGAATGTCGAAGCGGATGTTGTTGTCTTCGTAGCCGTAGTACGCGCCGACGATCCAGTCCACCGTCTGCTCGCCGGTCGAGCGCAGGTCGAACTCGTGGCTGTAGCTCTTGTAGTTGGAGGAGTTGGTGCGGTCGTTCTGCGACTGCGCGCCGGTGGCGAAGCTGGTCGGCACCTGCACGCCGACGTCCTGGTCGAACTGGCTGCGGCCGGAGAACTTGTTGTAGCCGGCGACGTAGCTCAGCTGCATGCCGTCGTTGATGGTCCAGTCCATCCGGCTGCGGACCGTGCCGGAGTTGCGGTGCAGCGCCGGCGGCGTGTCGATCAGCGCGGACCAGAAGTCCTGCCCCTGGCGCGGCTTCTGCATCAGGCTCATGTTGAGCGTGCCGCGGTCGATGAAGTACTCGTACGACAAGTTCCACTTGAACGCATCGGTCGGCTGCCACAGCGCGCTCACGCGGGCGGCGGTCTGGTCCTGTGCGCTGTATTTGTCGCCGCCCTGCACGAACAAGCTAGGGTCGATCGGACGGAACTTGGCCGGGTTGCCGCCACCGGCGAGATACGCCGCCTGCTGCTGCGCGATGCTGGGCAACTGGCCGGCGGGATTCTGGTAATCGACGTAACCGTCGTGCTGCACGTGGGCCACGGCCACGCGCATGGCGAAGGTGCTGCTGACCGGCAGGTTCACCGCCGCGCGCTCGCTCAGCAGGTTGTAGTTGCCCGCCTCGAACTGCGCGTTGCCATAGAAGCCGGCATTGATGTCGGGCTTGGCGGTCTGCAGGCTGATCGCGCCGGCCGTGGAGTTGCGTCCCCACAGCGTGCCCTGCGGGCCGCGCAGCACTTCGACGCTCTCCATGTCCAGCAGCAGGCCGGAGGCCGCTTCGGCGCGCGGCGAGTACACGCCGTCGACGAAGGTGGCCACTTCCGGATCGGCGTATTCGGTCTTGGCGCTGTCGTTGCCGATGCCGCGCATGGTGAGCGTCACCACGCCGTGGTCGCCCTGCGCGGTGCCCTGCAGGCCGGGCACCAGCTTGGTCAGGTCCTGCACCGTCATCACGCGTTCCTTGTCGAGCAGGTCCGGCGTGATCGCGCTGACGGCGACGGGGGTTTTCTGCAGCGGAGTCTCGCGCTTGGTCGCGCTCACCTCGATCGCGTCCAGTTGCTTGACCTTTTTCTCCGGCGCCGCGCTGGGCGCCGAAGCGTTCTGCGACGTGTCCTGCTGATCGGCCGCGAACACCGCGCCCGGAGCGAACGCGAATGCCATGGCGACGTACAAAGCCGAGTAGCGCAACTTCATGAAGCCTCCCCTCATATCGTCCGTAGTTGGGGCGTGCCCATCCCCCGATGGCCACGCTCGAAGTCAAACAGCAAATGACAGCGCTGTCATTTCGGAATCATAGACCGGTCTTTCTGCGGAAGCTTGACGCGCGGCAACACGCGTGAAACCGGCGTCAAACCCTTGGTACGACTGGCTTTCCGGGCATCTGCACCGCACCGGGAAAGCGCTTATGGTGCAAAGCGGGCGACGGGCGGCGCATGACCTGCGCGCACGCCGCCCGGGCAAAACTCATTTGGCGCATTCGGCGATCACATCTGCGTCCGTGCCGAGCGCTACGCGGGACACCGCCAGGATGGTCTTCGCATCCGCCGCGATCACCAGCGGACGATCGATGCGGTGCATGTCCGCACCGGCTGCGCGCAGGCATTTCAACGGGACGCCGATGCTTGCCCAGCGGTCGGTGCCGAGCGACGCCAGCGATTTGCGCAGCGAGACGCGACCCGCGCAACCCTGGCCGCAGCCCATGCCGATCCATGCGTCGCCGGGCAGCGCGTCCACGCGCACCGTGGTCACCAGCAGCACGTCGCCGTTGGTCTGGCGATCGAGGTCCATCGGCGTGCGCGCCTGGATCGCGAGCGTCGCGCCGGCTTTGTCCCAAGCGAGTCGCCGCGCGTCTTCCTGCGCCTTGTAGTCGAGCGCGGTCATGCGCAGGCTGCCGTCCGCCGTGGCGGCCGTGGAGACGTCGGCGGCCACGGCCGCACCGTCGGTACCCACCAGGCTCATGCGATAGCCGTGCACGGCCTTGCCGCGCTGCAAGTAGTTGCCGACCGGAATCTGCTCGCCGGTGATGCCCGATGCTTCGGGCAGCGATGGCACCGCCGTGCGATCGGCATAGGTCAGGCCGTAGCCGAGCGGAAAGAGTTCGCCCGCGCTCTGCATCGCCGTGCGCGGCCACGCATAGGCGAGCTTGCCGTGGAAATCGTTGGCGATCTGGCTGTCTTTCCTGCGCAGCAGTACATCCGCCACGCCGCCGCCTTCGCTGCCCGGCAGCCATGCCGCGACGAAGGCGTCCGCTGCGTTGATCTCACGATTCATCCATAGCGGACGACCGCTGAGGAACACCGCCACCACCGGAATGCCTTCGCTCTTGAGGCGGCGCAGCAGCTCCAGGTCGTGATCATCGCCGGGGCGATACAGCAGGTTCGGCAAATCGCCCTGGAATTCCGCGTAGGGATCTTCGCCGAACACCACGACCGCTACGTCCGGCTTGCGTGTGTAACGGCCATCGGCGGCGATCTCGATCTGACCGCCGGCCGCCTTCACCTGTTCGGCGATGCCGGCGCCGATCGATTGCGCACCGGGGAAGTCCTTATTGCCGAGGCCCGTACCCTGCCAGGTGAGCGTCCAGCCGCCGCTCTGCCGCGAAATGTTGTCCGCGGCATCGCCGGCCACCAGGATGCGCTTGCGCGGATCGAGCGGCAGCACGCCGCCGTTGTTCTTCAGCAGCACCATCGATTCGCGCACGGCGCGGCGCGCCAGCGCGCGATGCGCCGGGCTGCCCACGATCTCCGCCGAACGCTTCGCCAGCGGCTGTTGCGACGGCAGGCCCGCCTCGAACAGGCCCATGCGGAACTTCACGCGCAGGATGCGCGCCACCGCGTCGTCCAGACGCTTCATCGGCAGCGCGCCGGACTTCGCCTCGGCCAGCGTGTGCTCGTACAGGCCACGCCAGCTGTCCGGCGCCATCAGCATGTCCACGCCGGCCTCGATCGACGCCGGGCAGTCGACGTTGCTGCAGCCGGGCACCTGGCCATGGCCGTTCCAGTCGCCGACTACGAAGCCCTGGAAGTCCATGCGCCCTTTCAGCACGTCCGTGAGCAACGCTTTGTTGCCGTGCATCTTCTGCCCGTTCCAGCTGGAGAACGAAGCCATCACGGTCTGCACGCCGGCGTCGATCGCCGGCGGATAGCCGGCGGCGTGGATCTCGCGCAGCTGCGCTTCGCCGATCTGCGCATCGCCCTGGTCCTTGCCGTCCTTGGTGCCGCCGTCGGCGAGGAAGTGCTTGGCCGAAGCGATGGCATGCGAGGCATCGAGGAAGGCCGGCGTGCCGACCTTGCCCTGCAGGCCTTCGATCATCGCCGTGGCGTACTGGGCGACGATGCGCGGGTCCTGCGAATAGCCTTCGTAGGCGCGGCCCCAGCGCAGATCCTGCGGCACCGCGAGCGTGGGCGCGAAGGTCCAATTGATGCCGGTGGCGCGGACTTCGGCCGCGGTCGCCGCGCCGATCTCGCGGATCAGCTCCGGATCGCGCGCGCTGCCCAGCGCCGAATTCTGCGGAAACAACGTGGCGCCGACGGTGTTGTTGTGCCCATGCACCGCGTCGATGCCGAACAGCAACGGGATCGCCGGATGGCCGCCACTGGTGTCCATCGCCGCGCGATCGAAGGCATCGGCCAGCGCTTTCCATTGCTCCGCCGTCGCGGTGAGCTTCGCGCCCGGCTTGGAATTGCCGCCGGCGAGGATGGAACCGAGCCGGTACTTGCGCACATCGTCCGGCGTCACGCTGAGGATGTCGGCCTGGATCAGCTGGCCGACCTTGTCCTCCACCGACATCTTGGTCATCAACGCGGCGACACGCTGCTCCAGCGCCGCGTCCTTCGGCAACGGCCATTGCGCGGCCGGCCATTGATCGGGATGCACCGCGGACTCGGCCGCGACTAATGCGGCCGGCGCGCAGGCGAGCGCCGCGGCCAGCAGGGTGGGTATCGAACGCAAACGACGACCGTACGCCAGCACGTGCCTCTCCCTTCGCTAGGAATCGCGCGCGGCTTCCCCTGAGCCGCTTCGGTCCGCGAGACTGACAGAAATGACAGCGCTGTCAATTGGCGGCGCAGCACGGAGGGCATGGCTGTTTTTTTCCTACGGAATGTCATGGTGGCGCTGCGGGCGACTCAGTGCGCCAATCCCATCGGTCTGCAGGAAACCCATCCAGCCCCGCCGATGAAACGGCGCAAAAACATCCCGTCGCACAAGCCACCCACCGGCGACCTGGCACCGGCACCGACAGCGCGGCACCTCACATCAACCCACCACCGCCAACCCGCTCACCCGCACGCCTCATCCCCCAACAACCGCTCCCCCACGAAATCCACGAACGCTCTCAATTTCGGCAACATGTGCCGTCCCGACGGCCACAACAGATAGAACGTCCCGCACACGTTGGCATGTTCGTCCAGCACCGGCACCAGTTCGCCGGACGCCAGCGCCGCGCGCACCGCGTGCTCCGGTACGTACGCGATGCCTCGTCCGCGCAGCGCGAAGCACACCCGCGTCGCCACGTCGTTGCACACCATCGCGATGGGGATCTCCGCGTCCGGCGGAGTCGGCCATACCTCCAGCTTGCCGCTGGTGGGAAAGCGGTAATGCAGGCAGTCGTGATGGATCAGCTCCGCCGGCGTGCGCGGCACGCCCTTGCGCGCCAGGTACGCCGGCGAGGCGACCAGTCGCCGGCGGAACGTGCCGACGCGACGTGCGCTCAGGCGCGAATCGGTCGGCTCGCCCACGCGCAGCACGGCGTCGAAGCCTTCTTCGATCACGTCCACCAGGCGGTCGTCGAAATCGAGATCCAGGCGCACGTGCGGATAGGCCTCCACGAAATCGGAGAGCACCGGCAGAGCCAGGCCGCTCACCAGCGGCAGACTTACCCGCAGCGTGCCGCGCGGTTCGGCTGAGCGGCTGGAGAGCTCCGCTTCGGCCAGTTCCAGTTCCTCCAGCGCGCGGCGGCAACGGGCGAGGAACAGCTGGCCTTCCGCGGTGAGCGCGACGCTGCGCGTGCTGCGGTGGAACAGGCGCACGCCCAACTGCTGTTCGAGGCGCGCGATCGCCTTGCCGATCGCGGAGGCCGAGATGCCCTGCAGGCGGCCGGCCTCGACGAAACTCAGGGTGTCGGCCACCTGCACGAAGGTCTGCAGGCCGCCCAGGCTGTCCAGGGTCTTCATGGATTGCGGAGTTTCATGTCCGGAAAGCCACGAACTCTACCCGCCTTTTTCCGGCGCCGCGCGCTATCTACTTTGGTGCTCCCCTCACGGATCGGAGTACACCATGTCATCGAAACCCGCCGCTGCACGCCTGCCGGCGCCGACTCCGCTCGACGCGGCCATCGACACGGCGCTGGACGAGCGCCGCCTCGTCGGTGCGATGGTGCTGGTGAGCCATCGCGGCCGCGAGCTGTTCCGGCGCGCCGCCGGCTGGGCGGACCGGGAGCGCGGCAAGGTCATGCGCGACGACGCGTTGTTCCGCCTCGCCTCCGTCACCAAACCCATCGTCGCGGCGGCCACCCTGGCGATGGCGCGGCGCGGTGTGGTGGACCTCGATGCGCCGGTCACGCGCTGGTTGCCGGACTTCCGGCCGCGCCTGCCGGACGGCAGCGCACCGGACATCACCTTGCGCCACCTGCTTTCGCACCAGTCCGGCCTTGGCTACCGCTTCCTCGATGCCACCGCGGACGGCCCGCACGCGCAGGCGGGCGTGTCGGACGGCATGGACGACAGCGGCATTACGCTGGCCGAGAACCTGCGCCGCATCGCGCGGGTGCCGTTGCAGTTCGTGCCCGGCTCCGCCTGGTTCTATTCGCTGGGCGTGGACGTGGCCGGTGGCGTGCTGGAAGCGGCGGCCGGCCGCCCGCTGGACGAGATCGTGCGAGAAACGATCACCGGCCCCTTCGGCATGACGGACACGGCATTTCATGCCGCGGACCCCATGCGGCTCGTCACGCCATACGTCAGCGACACACCCGAGCCGCATGCGCTGGCGGAAGGCGAAGTCGTTCCGGTGTATCCGGACACGGCCGGCATCCGCTACAGCCTGGCACGTGCGCTGGATGCGCGGGCCTTCCCCTCCGGCGGCGCCGGCATGGTCGGCACCGCCGACGATCTGATGCGTTTCTTCGAAGCCCTGCGCCAGGGCGGCGCGCCCGTTCTCGACGAGGCGTGGGTAGCGCAGATGGCGAGCAATGAGACCGGCGACGCCGGACCGCCCGACGCGCCGGGCTGGGGCTTCTCTCTGGGTTTTTCGGTGCTGCGCGATCCGGCACTCACCGGCACGCCCGAAAGCCCGGGCACGTGGCGCTGGGGCGGCGCCTACGGGCATAGCTGGTTCGTCGATCCTGCGCGCGAGCTGACCGTGGTGGCGCTCACCAATACGTTGTATGAGGGCATGGACGGCGCCTTCGTCAATGAACTGCGCGATGCCGCGTACGCCACGCTGCAGGAGTTGGCATGAGCGCCATCGACAAGACGCTTCCCTACGACGCATGCGAGCCTGCGCCCTCGCGCCTGCCCATGCTCGGCTTGCTGGCGCTGGCCTGCGGCGCTTTCATCACTGTACTCACGGAATGCATCGTCGCCGGCCTGCTGCCGGCCATGAGCCGCGATCTGCGTATCGATGAAGCACTGGTCGGCCAGCTGACCACGATTTACGCGCTCGGCTCGCTGCTCACCGCAGTGCCGATGGTGAAGCTCACCGGCCATCTGCCGCGCCGGCCACTGCTGATGGCGGCGATCCTGGGCTTCGCGCTGGTCAACAGCGTGATGGCGTGGACGGACTCGTATGCGCTGATGCTGGCCTCGCGTTTCCTCGGGGGCGTCGCCGCGGGTCTGTTGTGGGCACTGTTGGCCGGCTATGCCAGCCGCATGGTCGCGCCACAGCTGCAGGGCCGCGCCATCGCGGTGGCGATGGTGGGCACGCCGCTGGCGATGTCCATCGGCATTCCCGCCGGCACCTGGCTGTCGCAGCTGATCGGCTGGCGCTGGGTGTTCGGCCTGATGTCGCTGCTGAGCGTGGCGCTGGCGGGCTGGTCGCGCATGACGCTGCCGCCGGTGCCCGGCGTGCCGGCGCAGCAGAGCGGCACCTTGCGCGATGTGCTGACCCGCCCAGGCCTGGCCGCGGTGTACGCGGTGATGCTACTGGCCGTGCTGGCGCACAACGTGCTGTACACCTATATCGCGCCGTTCGTAGCGCTGTCCGGCTCGCAGGACATGCTCGACCGGCTGCTGCTTCTGTTCGGCGTGTCGTCGATCGTGAGCATCGCCGTCACCGGTGCGCTGATCGACCGTCGGATGCGCGCGTTGGTGGCGCTGGGCATGGCGCTGTTCCTGCTGGCCGCCGTGGCCATGGCGCTGCGGCCGGCTTCGGCGGCGGCGCTGATCGCATCGGTCGCCGTATGGGGCCTTGGCTTCGGCGGAGTCGCGACCTTGATCCAGACCGCCGTGGCGCGGCGGTCCGGCGAGCAGCAAGACCTGGGGCAATCGCTGGTGGTGGCCGGCTGGAACCTCGCCATTGCCGGCGGCGGCGTCGCGGGGGGAGTCATGCTCAACATTGCGGGCGCGGCGATGCTGCCATGGGCAGTAGTGGCGTTGCTGATCGCGACGTTGTGCGTGGCGGCGCCGGCGAAGAAGGCGTGGGCGTGAGGATGGCCGTCGCTACGGAAGATCCGCAGTCGACGGCGTCATGTCAGCGCAAGCGTGCATGCCGTGCGCAATCCTTGCGCAGCTGTCACGCGGATGATCCATGTAACGCATGCTGTGCTCGACGAAACGCCCGACCGGTTTCGATGGAGCCGACCGAACGTTTGTTTCTCAGCCGATGCTTAGGGATAACCCCATTTCCACAGCAGATCGTTGGCGCGATTGATCAGCGCGCGCCGGTACGCGTCGATGATCACGCGGGCGTCGGAACTGAGGCCGGTATCCCAGCCCAGGTCCATGGCTTCGATGAGCGCATGCGCTGCGGCCGCGTCGTATTCGAGATTGGCGACGTCCTGGTCCGAGGGACGGAAGTTTCCGTCGATACAGTGCATGGGCGCCTTCAGTTGCATCGTCGGACCCTCGACACGGTTGGCAGGTCGGCGATTAAAGCGCGCGAACGACGGCGCGTGTAGCTAGCCAAATGGTGGAGGGCGCCCCATGCGAAGCGATGCCGGCCGAGCGTCCGCGCCTCGGCTGTCTTACGTCTACTTACCGCGCCGCGTGTTGGACGACGCGTACGCCATCGTCGATGCGATCGCTGGGATGGGCGACGACTTCGTCGCCAGCAGCGAGACCCTCCAGCACTTCGGCCACGTCGTCGTTGGCGTGCCCTACGCGGATCGGGGTGAGCAGCGCGCGCCCGCTCCGGACCCGGAACGCGGCCCAACCGTCGCCATGCCGGAACATCGCCGATACCGGCACGCGCACCACGTCGCCCGCGCGCCAGACGACGATGTGCACCATCACTCGATAACCGTCGGCGAGTGACGGGCGGCGTTCCGGCGGATCGGTGAAATCCAGCAACACGTTGACGCGCTGTTCCTCCACGCCGAGTGCGGAGATCTTGGTAAAGCCGGAGGGCTCGATGCGCCGTACGCGCGCATGCAGAGGTTCGCTGCCACCCCAGTCGGCGATGACGGCGGCGTCGCCTTCGCGCACTTTCACCGCGTCTTCGGAGACCAGGTCCGCCACGATCTCCAGCTGGCGAGGATCGCCGATCTCCATGATGGGAACACCCGCGAGCGTGACCGATTCGCTCTCCCGCAGCACACGCAGGACTTCACCCGACGCGGGCGCCACGAGTGCAATGCTGGCCTGGTCGTGACGCCCGCCTTCCTGTTCCGGACCGAGCAGCAGCGAGCGCACGGCTTCTAGGTCGTAGCGCCTGGCCTTCAGCGCGGCCTGGCTAGTGTCTCTTTGCGCTACAGCGGTGTCGTAAGCCATTTGCGCACGTTCGAGGGTCGCGCGCGCGATCACGCCTTTGTCCGCGAGCGTGCGGGAGCGTTCGAGGTCGGCGCGCGCGAAGTCGAGTTCGGCCTTGGCGCGTACGACTTCCGAAGCGGCGAGGTTCGCCGCCGCCTCTGCGGATTTCACCAGCGATTGCAACTGCTGGCGCGTGCGCACGTCGACGAAAGACGGCGCGATCGGCGTGACCTCCGCCAGCCGGGTCTTGCCGCCCGTCACGGTATCGCCCGCATGGACGTCGATACGGAGGACCTCGCCGTTGACCGGCGAAGAAACCTGATAGACCTCGCGCACACGCGTGCGTCCATCGTCCACCACCTCTACCTGCATCGGCCCGCGCGTGACCGGTACCCATTCCACCTCCACCGGCCGCGGCCAGAATGCCCAAGCCAGCGCCGTGCCGGCCAGGGCGGCCGCTGCGAGCGTGACGAGCAGGGAACGCGCGCGCATGCCTATTCCCTCGTCTTGAGTACGGCGACCAGGTCGAGCCGGTTCACCCGGCGCGCCACCCAGGCGCCGCAGAGGGCCGCCGCTGAAATCACGATGCCCGCGGCTATCCCGTACGTGGCTGGCTGGATTACGAACGGCACGCGGAACAGTTTGGTGTCCATCGCATGCACCATCACGCCCGCCAGGCCATAGCCGAGCAGGCATCCGAGCGGCAGTGCGCACAGCACCAGAAGCACCACTTCCCCGAGCAGCACGTAGTTCACCTCCAACTTGGTGAAGCCCAGCACACGCAGGGTAGCCAGCTCATGCATCCGCTCAGCCAGCGCAATGCGCAGCGCGTTGTAGACGACACCCAGCGCGATAACCACGCCCAGGCCGATATAGAAGTTGACGGTGATCACCATGCCGCCCGCCATCACCTCGCGCAGCTGCGCGATCGCCTGTGTGCGGGTGGCAACCGACACGACCGTGGGCACGCCCTTGAGATAGCGGAACAGTTCGCCCTCGCTCCGCGGATCCACCAGGGCCGAGATCGTCGTGACCGCGTCCGACTGGCCAGTGAGCGCGGCGAGCGCGCGGCGATCCATGTATGCCGACAGTCCCACGTGCTCCGCGGCGATGCCGCTGACCGTGAGCCAGCACGTCCGCCGCTCGCCTGTCCATGTTTCGGCGTAGACGCGGTCGCCGCGCGTGACGGCCAGCAGGCTTGCCAGTTTGTCGGAAAGCACCACGCCTCGCGCGGGCATGCCGAAAGCGCTGCCGTCGCGGTCATACAGGGCGCGGAAGCGACCCGACGGCTCCACGCCAGTGAGCGCCAGCCGCTGCGCGCGGTGTCCGCTCGACAGCCTCGCGGGTACCTCGAGCGAAGGTTCCGCCTGACGCACACCAGGCCAGCGCCCGGCTTCGTAGCGCGCCGCTTCGCTCTGCGGCTCCATCAGGCCGACGACCAGGTCCTGCCGGTTGGCGCGGAAGTAGAAATCGTCCACCAGCGTGTCGATGGCATCGAAGAAAAAGAACAGCGATACCAACAGCATGGTCGCCATGGCGACGCCCAACGTTGTCAAGGCTGCGCGAAGGGGAAATCGTTGCAGGTGGCGCACGATCATCTGACCCGGCATGGAGAGGTACCGTCCCAGCCCCGCACGGTCGGCGAGCGTACGGCGGTAGGCCGCCGGCGCCGGGGGCAGCATCGCGATCGCCGGTGCGAGGCGCGCGGCACGTACCACCGCGCTCCAGGTGCCGGCGAATGCCGCCAGCAGCGAGGCCAGACAGGACAGCGCGATCGCTACGGGGTCGGTACGGTAGGCAACGAACGGGAAGTGGAAGTACTGCTGGTACATCCCCGTCATCCATCGGCCCAGCGCGATGCCCAGGCCATTGCCCAGCAGCAGGCCCAGCGCCGTGATCAGCAGCGCGAGCTTCAGGTAATGCCAGCCGACCTCGCGGTCGGTATAGCCGAACGACTTGAGCAGGCCGATCGAGGAGCGCTCGATGTCCACGCGCCGGCTCAGCACCATGTTCAGCAGGAACGCCGAGACCGCCAGGAAGACAGGAGGAATGACCAGGACGATCGTGCGCAACTGTCCCAGTTCCTGATCAATGAACGCGTGGCTGGTCTGATCCGCTCGGCCATACGCGGCGGTGCCGCCGTAGCGCGCGAGCAAGGCGTCGAGCCGCTGGATCGCGTCGAACTCGACCGCGCCGGGAGCGAGCGCGAGACTTACGTCGTTGAACGCGCCGCGCATGTCGAACGCCGCTTCCATCAGCGACTGGTCCAGCCACAGGATGCCGAACGCGCGATCGTCCGGCATTAGCTGGCCAGGCGGCAGGACATAGACGAACTCCGGCGACAGTGCCGTGCCGACGATCGTGAAGCGGCGCTTGTGTCCGCCCAGCACCACGTCCAGCCGGCTGCCCACGGTATCGCCCAGCGCCTGGGCCATCGGTTCGCTCATCACCAGTTCGTCGCGGCCCCGCTGCGGCAGGCGGCCGGAACGCAAGGCGACGCGATTGAGCCGCTGGCGCCCGCCCTCGGGGAGCGAGACTAGCAGTGCGGCCGCCGGGCGGCGCAGCGTGGGTACGTCCAGCGAAGCGTACCGAACGATGCGCACGTCCCATGCGCTGACGCCCGGTAGCTGCGCTAGATCATCGGTAAGCAGGCGCGGCGCGCGCTTGAGCTGGGAGAACACGTCGGCGAAGCGGTATTGCGCGTAGTAGACATCTCGCGTGGCCCGCAGCGAAGCCATGGCGCCGGCCGACATGATCGCGATGCCCACGCCGCATGCAATGACTGCCGAGATCGCCAGGACCTGGGCGCGAATTTCCCGCAGATTGCGCCACAGTTTGCGGTCCAGGGCGCGCATGGCTCACCACTGTAGCGACGCGGCCGGCACGCGCTGCGCGTTGGATGCGACGCGCACGACCCGGCCGCTGGCGAAGGTGGCACTGCGGTGTCCCATGCCGGCGATGGCCGCGTTGTGGGTGATGATTACCGCCGTGGTGCCCAGCTCTGCGGTGATGCGCTCGATCGCTTCCAGGACGACCACGCCGGTGGGCGAGTCCAGCGCCCCGGTCGGCTCGTCGCACAGCAGCAGGTCCGGCCGCTTGGCGATGGCGCGGGCGATGGCCACGCGCTGCTGCTCGCCGCCGGAAAGCTGGGCTGGAAAATGATCCATGCGCGCCTGCAGGCCGACGAGGGCGAGCGCCGCTTCCGGCGTCATCGGCCGTCGCGCGATTTCCGTGACCAGCGCGACGTTTTCGCGCGCGGTGAGGCTGGGGACGAGGTTGTAGAACTGGAAGACAAAGCCTACATGATCGCGGCGGTAGCGTGTGAGCTCCCGGTCGTCCATATCGGTGAGACGGTGCTCGCGGAAGGCCACGGTGCCGGCGGTCGGGCGATCCAAGCCGCCGAGGACATTGAGGAAGGTGGACTTGCCCGAACCGGAGGGGCCCAGCAGCACCAGCACCTCGCCATCCATGATGTCGAGATCGACACCGCGCAGCGCTTGAACCTCGATATCGCCTGTTCGGTACGTCTTCACCAGGCCTTCGATATGAAAGGCCACGGGCGAACGGGCGGGAACGGGCGCGGGCATGGGCCGACCCTAGTGCCGGTCGCCACCGCCCACATTGATCTGCCGCAATACCCGCGCTCGGCTGACAGGGGCGCGGAAGGGAACGACCCCGGACGAGCTCAGGTCTGGTCCGGATCGTCCGCCACGTGAGCCACCCACAGCTTGCGCGCGAACTCGCGGAACGCTGCCGGCGCTTCCATGAAGGCCGGGTCGAAGGTATAGCCACCGCCCTTGCCGTCCACCGCTTCTGTCTCGCCGCGCATCGCGTACTTCTGCGCGGCCTGGTAGCCGATCACCTTCATCGTGTCGGAGGAGATGTCGCCGCGGCACATCAGGCGGTAGGCCAGCCACACTTCCGCGGTGCCGTCGCCATCGAGGTCGGTGACCTGCACCGCTGCGCCTTTGAGATAGCTGGCCTCGTGGTCCACCGGGCAATCGTGGATGAAGTCGTGCATGTTCCAGCGGGCCTTGGCCTCGCCGCCGGCCACGGTGTACCGCACGGCGTAGAGGTCGTCGTTGGCGCCGTCCTCGCCGTCTTCATCGTGGTGCGTGCTGAGCACCACGATGTTGTCGCCCTCGGCATCGGTCCAGCGCACCGCCTGCTTGAAGTCGCCCTTGAACACGACGCCGGCCGGAAGCTGCCTGGCGGTGAGCGGCGCGGGTTTGATCGGTGCGGCGGCATGCGCGGCGAGGGCGGCGGCGAACAGCAGCGGGGCGGCGAGAGCTTTCATGATCGTCCTTGAACATGGGGGCCGGGTCGTGCCCGGCGGGGGGCGCCATTGTCCACGAGGCCCCGCCCGCCGGGTAGCCGTCTCGTCAGGCTTCGGCGACCGGCATTTCGGTCTGGCGCAGTTCGACCTCCAGCTCCCACGCGTCGCCATGCTTCTCCAGAAAGCGGCGCATCCATTCAGCGGCTTCCTCCTGGGTGGCGGTGTCGAGCATGAAGTAGCCGCCGATCACTTCCTTGGTCTCGGTGAACGGTCCATCCGTGGCGGTGACACGGCCCTTGGACAGGCGCAGGCGCCGGCCTTCGCGGGTGGGACGAAGGCCGGCCGTGTCGACCAGGACGTTGGCGTCCTTCATGTCTTCGATCAGCGCGCCGACCTCGCGCATCAGGCGCTCGTCGATCTCGGGGCCGCCTTGCTCGTTGATTCGGATCAACACCAGAAAACGCATGGGTAACTCCTTGGGCTGTGAGGAACGGGCGCGCGGCTGCAATGGAGCACGCGTCCCTTGGGCCGACGAACGAGTCCCGGCCCGATCGACACTGCCTCGACCCTTACGGCATCGGATGGCCCTCTTTCGCGCGCCTGCACTGGGGTCTCACCCTACACCCCATAGGCGTTTGGCCTCCTCCGCGATCAGGTCCGGATACTCCTCCTGGAAGAACAGCTTTCCCTCCGGCACACGCCGTATGCCGCGCGATTGCGGGAAGGTGCGGTCGAGATAAGCGGCGTCAGCCATCGCGAAGATGTCGTCGCTCGCGCCCCATACGATGCGTACCGGCACCTGGCTGCGCTTGAGCGCCGCTTCGATGCCGACCAGCGGATTGGGTTCCAGCGCGAGATGGAAGGCGTGGTACTGCTGGCGCTTCAGCGGCGTGCCGACCAGTGGGGCGACGTAGTAGTCGATGGTTTCGTCCGCGAAGCGAGAGGGGTTGTGGAACACGGCGGCGCCGAAGGTGGCGCGGGCGAGCGCGCGGTCGGTCAGCCACTGCGCGGTGGCGTCGGCGAGCTTGCCTTGGCGGGCCATCTCGATGACGGGTTGCACTTTCGGCGGCGGACTGTCGATTTCCACGTCGCCGTTGGTCAGCAGCAGCGTGCGCACGCGCTGCGAATAGCGCGCCAGGAACAGCTGCGCCACCGCCGTGCCGCAATCGCTGGCGACGATGTCCACTTCGTGCACGCCCAGCCGGTCCAGCAGCGCGGCGAGCATGGCGGTCTGGTCGGCGGCGGCGAGCGGTTGGCCCTGCGGGACTTCCGAATAGCCCAGGCCCATGAAGTCGGGTGCGATGCAGCGCCGGTACGCGGCGAGGCGGTCGATCGCGCCGCGCCACTGGTAGCCGTTGAGCGGCGCGCCATGCAGGAACAGCGCGGCCTTGCCGCGGCCGCGATCGACATAGGCGATGCGCCCGAACGGCAGTTCCGCGTAGCGCCGCATGGCACGGAACGCAGCGGCATCGGTGGCGTGGCCGGCTGGGCTGGGCAGGCCGGCGGCCCGCACGGGGGCGATCAGGCCGGCGGTCGCGCCGACGGCGAGGGTGGCGAGACCGTACTGGAGGAATTGGCGGCGTTGCATGGCTGGCGCTCCGATGGGGAATGGCGGCCATGCTGGCGATGGCGAGGTCTGCGCACATGCACGTTCGGCCGGCGAAGGGCACGGACGGATGATTTCCGGCACATGCCGGTGGCGCCGGATCGGCGAAGGATGGCGCGCATGATCGGCCGACCCGCCTGCTATCCCGCGCCGCCCGCGATGTTCGCCACCGCCGGCGGGGACCGTCTGCCGTTGCTGGACGTGCTCACCTCACCCGTGCCGCACGGCCTGTTCGATTCGCCGGTGGACCATCGGCATGTGCTCTGCCTACACCTGGGCGAGCCGGTGCCGGTGTCCTACCGCGCCGGCCGCATCGAGCGGCAGGGCACGCGTCTGCATGGGCAGTTCTGCGTGGTGCCGGCCGGTTCCAGTACGCGCTGGACGCTCACCGCGCCGGCGACGTCGCTGCTGCTGCGGCTGTCGCCGGCGTTGCTGCAAGAGACCGCGGAGGCGATGCGCGCGTCCGCGCACGAAGGCGTGCTGGCGCCGTCCATCCATGTGCGCGATCCGCAGGTGGAGCGCATCGGCTGGATGATGCAGTCCGAGGAACGCGAGGGTCACCCCGGCGGCCGCTTGTTCGCCGACAGCCTCGCGTCCGCGCTGGCCGCGCGGCTGCTGGTGCTGCAGACGCGCCGGGAAGCGCCGTCCTCCACGCGTGCTCTG
>JBCNOA010000006.1:0-50702 GCA_039594095.1 Dyella sp. | reverse complement strand
GGCTTTGATGGTGCCGGTGATGTTGATGGTGCCGTCGGCGGCGGAGGCCTGATTCGGCGCCAGGGCGGCGAAGCCGAGGGCGGCGATCAGGGCAGTGGCGATGACGTTCTTCATGTGTGCCTGGGTCCTTAACGGTTCGGGTTGGGTACGGCAGGTTCTTGCGCTGCGGACGCGGGCTTGGTGTCTCGTCCCCCTGCGTCTTTCTTTCGAGGGTCCGCGCTGCCGGCGCTTCCCCCGTTGGCGACGGGCTCATGCAGAACCCATGCCAAAAAACGTGATCTAGTTAACAGCCAATTCTGCGAAGTATCTCTCAGAAACTTCCTACCCTTTGTTAAGCAACGTCAAAAATCCGTCCAGGTCCTGGAGCGTCAAAAAGTGACCATCGCGGACCAAGTGCTTGCCTGGCTTCGCAAAATTTCGCCACTGACGGGTGTTACACCCGCCCTGTCAAGCAAGCTTGACAATAGGGAGGGGCCTGCCTAGCATGCTGTCAAGCTTGCTTGACATTGCGGGCATCCAAATGGGGGGCGTATGGAGGGGGCAATGGAAAGTCTGACCAAGCGCATAGCTGCCTGGCCGGCCTGGAGCCGGTGGCTGCTGCTGGCGCTGATTCTGGCCGGGTATTTCGGCGCGGTCGGCCTGATGGCGGTCATGCGCGACACCGGCGGGCGGCTGCTGGTCCTGCTCGTGCTGGTCGTACTGACCTGGCTGACCGCCTATGTGTCGCGCGCGGCCGCCTGCTCGGAGGCGGAAGGCGACATGCGCCGCGAAGACCGCCGCTACCTCGCCGAGTTCGTGCCGTTCATGGCCGCGTACTTCGCGCTGATGCTGTTCGTGTGGCCGCTGCACAAAACCGTCGACGTCATTTGGCTCAAGGCCGCGATCGCCTTGTCGCCGGCGATGCCGGTGGCGGCCATGGTGGTGTCTCTGTTCCGCTACGTGACCGCCAGCGACGAGTTCATGCAGCGCCTGCACTTGCAGGCGCTGGCGATCGCAGCCGGCGTCGTGGCCGTGGCGAGCGTGGCGACCGGCTTCCTCGCCGCGGCCAAGGTCATCGCGCTGGACGGCACCGCGCTGCTGCTGGTGTTTCCTGCATTGATGATGACCTATGGCCCGACGCTGGCCTGGGCCAAGCGGCGCTATCGCGACTGATGGAAAACCGGGTACGCGAACTGCGCGGGGAGTACGGCTGGTCGCAGGCGGACCTGGCTGTGCGGCTGGACGTCTCGCGCCAGACGGTCAACGCCATCGAGACGGGCAAGTACGACCCCAGCCTGCCGCTGGCCTTCAAGATCGCGCGGCTGTTCGAACAGCCGATCGAGGCGATCTTCCGGCCGGATGGCGAGGCGGGCAACGAGAGCATTACGGGGAAGCACGGGCCGACCGGCCCATGACCGAGGGGTAGACAAGCACATGGCCATCAAGGGACGCACTGCGGTGCGCATCGCCGCCGTCGCGCTGGGACTGGGCGCGCTGGCGTGGAACCAGTTCCATGCGCGCGGCGGACACGCCGAGGACAACGCGGCGGACGACACGCCGGCGGCGACCGCGGCACCGGCCGCGCCGGTCAAGCCGGAAACCTGGACGCTGGGTTCGCTCACGCTGACGCCGTGCGAGCTGAGCCAGCCCAACAGCGGCCTTTCCACCGCCGCCTGGTGCGCGCCGTTCGAGGTGCCGGAAAACCGCGACGATCCGCATAGCCGCAAGATCAAACTCAAGCTGGGCATCATCCGCAGCAGCGCGCAGGTGGCGAGCAAGGACATGCTCGTGCTGCTTGCCGGCGGCCCCGGCCAGGCGGCGACCGAAACCTGGCCCGGCGTAGCGCCGGCACTGCAACCTCTGCTGTCGCAACGGCACGTGTTGCTGCTCGATCAGCGCGGCACGGGCGGATCCAATCCGCTCACCTGCAAGCCGGACGAGAGCCGGCCCGCCGGCGACGAGGAGGGCGGCTTCGACGCCGCCAGGCTGCGCGACGAAGCGGCGCATTGCGTCAAGCAGCTGGAAGGCAAGGCCGACCCGCGCTTCTACACCACCACCGTGGCGGTGCAGGACCTGGAAGACGTGCGCCAGGCGCTGGGCGCGCCGACCTTCGATCTGGTCGGCATCTCCTACGGCACGCGCATGGCGCAGCAGTACCTCATGCGCCACCCGGATGCGGTGCGCAGCGTGGTGCTCGACGGCGTGGTCCCCAACGGCCTGGTGCTGGGCGAAGACTTCGCGCAGAACCTGGAAAGCGCACTGAAGGCGCAATTCGCGCGCTGCGTGGCGGACAAGGCCTGCCACGATCGCTTCGGCGACCCGTACCAGACGCTCTACCAACTGCGCGACGCGCTGCGTGCGAACCCGCACAAAGTCAGCTTCCGCGATCCGCAGAACTACCAGTCGGTGCAGCGTGTGCTGAGCGAGTATTCGCTGGCCAGCGTGGTGCGCATGTTCGCTTACTCGCCGGTCACCGCCGCGCTGCTGCCGGTGTCGATCGATGCCGCCGCTCACGGCGACGTCGGTCCCTTGCTGGGGCAGGCCAAGCTGCTCTCGGGCGACCTCTCCGACACCATGAACGGCGGCATGCAGTCGTCGGTGATCTGCAGCGAGGATGCCGACCTGTTCACGCCGCGCCCGCAGGACGCGCACTCCATGCTCGGCACGCGCATGGTCGACACCTTACAGGCGGTCTGCTCGGTCTGGCCCAAGGGCACGCGTCCGGCGGACTTCCACCAGCCGGTGAAGAGCGACAAGCCCACGCTGCTGTTCTCCGGCGAATACGATCCGGTGACGCCGCCAGCCTACGGCGAGGAGGTGCTCAAGGGGCTCTCCAATGCGCGCCACTTTGTTCTCAAGGGGCAGGGCCACAACGTCATCGCGGCCGGCTGCGCGCCCGAGCTGGTCAAGCATTTCGTGGAAGACCTGGCGCCGGCCAAGCTCGAGGCCAAGTGCCTGGGCCGGCTGCACGCCACGCCCATGTTCATCGACTTCAATGGAGCCGCGCCATGATCGAAGTAAGGGACCTGCACAAGGCATTCGGCGCGGTGAAGGCCGTCGACGGCGTGGGTTTCGCCGCGCGCGACGGCGAAATCACCGGTCTGCTCGGCCCCAACGGCGCCGGCAAGACCACTACGCTGCGCATGCTGTACACCCTCATGCAGCCGGACAGCGGCCACGTGCTGGTGGACGGCATCGACGCTGCGGTCGATCCCCTGGCCGTGCGCCGCCAGCTCGGCGTGCTGCCCGATGCGCGCGGCCTGTACAAGCGCCTGACCGCACGCGAGAACATCGACTACTTCGCGCGCCTGCACGGCCTGCCCGAGAACGAACTGGCGCCGCGCCGCGAGGCACTGGTGCGCGCGCTGGAGATGGAGGATTTCGCCGACCGCCGTACCGAGGGTTTCTCGCAGGGCCAGCGCGTGAAGACCGCGATCGCCCGCGCGCTGATCCATGACCCGCGCAACGTGATCCTGGACGAGCCCACCAACGGCTTGGACGTGATGGCGACCCGCGCATTGCGCCAGTTCATGCTGAAACTGAAAGCCGAAGGCCGCTGCGTGCTGTTTTCCAGCCACATCATGCAGGAGGTCGCCGCGCTGTGCGATCGCATCGTGGTGATCGCGCACGGCCGCGTGGTGGCCGACGAATCGCCGCAGGCACTGCGCGAACAGACCGGCGAGAGCAACCTGGAGGATGCCTTCGTGAAGATCATCGGCAGCGAGGAGGGCCTCGCCGCATGAGCACCGCGACCGTCAAGACGAAGCGCGCCAGCGCCTTCCTTACCGTATTCCTGAAAGAGGTACGCGAAAACCTGCGCGACCGCCGCACCATCGTCACCGCCCTGCTCACCGGTCCGCTGGTGGGGCCGCTGATTTTCTCTCTGCTGCTCGGTTCCATCCTCAACCGCGAACTGGACAAGGCCGAGCAGCCGCTGAAAGTGCCGGTGATCGGCGCGGAGCGCGCGCCGAATCTGGTGGATGCGCTGAAGGCCGGCGGCATCGTGCCGCAGCCGGCCATCGCCAACCCCGAGCAGGCCGTGCGCCGGCAGGACACCGACGTGGTGGTGCGCATCGGCGACAACTATGCGCAGGCCTGGCGCAAGGGCGAGCCGGTGCAGGTGGAGGTGATCTTCGATTCCTCGCAACGCGACGCCAACACGGCGGTGGACCGCGTCAGCCGGCTGGTGGAAGGCTACGCGCGGCAGCAGGGCGCGATGCGCCTGGTCGCGCGCGGCCTCTCGCCGGGCACGGCCTGGCCGATCAGCGTGGCGCGGCGCGACCAGGCCACGGCGCAGGCGCGCGGCGTGCTGATGTTCAACATGCTGCCGTACTTCTTCGTGGTCACCATCTTCCTGGGCGGCATGTACCTGGCGATCGACCTGACCGCCGGCGAGCGCGAGCGGCAATCGCTGGAGCCGCTGTTCGCCAACCCCGTATCGCGCTGGAAGATCCTGGCGGGCAAGCTGGCGGCGATCTGCACGTTCTCGTGCGTGAGCCTGCTGATCACGCTGGCGGCCTTCGCGGTGCTGGGGCCGTTCGTGCCGGTGGACAAGCTCGGCATGGAGCTGGACCTGGGCCTGCGTTTCGCCGGCACCGTGTTCCTGCTGATGCTGCCGCTGGTGATGCTCACCGCCGCGCTGCAGACCCTGGTGGCGGCCTTTGCCAAGAGCTACCGCGAGGCGCAGATGTACGTGTCGCTGCTGATGTTCGTGCCGATCGTGCCGAGCCTGCTCATGTCGGTGTTCCCGATCAAGGCCAAGGCCTGGATGTATGCGGTGCCTCTGCTGGGCCAGCATCTGGGCGTGATGGGCGCGCTGCGCGGCGACGGCGTGGCTGCGCAGCAGGTGCTGTATTGCCTGGGCGGCACGCTCGCCACGGCGCTGGTGGCGACCTTGATCACGGCGCGCCTGTACCGTTCGGAGCGCCTGGCCATTTCCGGCTGACGCGGCAGCCGGTCTATTCCGGGGCCGCCAAGGCCCCGGGAAAGCCGGCGGCGAAACCCACGCATCCGCGGCAGGCATGACGTGAGGCTTGCCGGCCTCACGGCGTATACCATGGCGCCTTCCGTACACGAGGAAGACACCATGCGCCACCGCCTGCTCGCCCTGAGCCTCGCCGCCGCCCTCGCCGGCTGCAGTTCCTCCCACCAGGAAGCGTCCGCACCCGCGGAGCCGAAGCCGGCCGCGTCCGCCGCCCCCGCTCAGCCGGCGCCGCCTTCCACCGATGCGGATCTGGCCAGGCAGCGCATGGGCGACTACGCCACGGTGAAGCTGAGCGCGGACCTGTCGGGCTTCGACGACAACCAGAAGCGCATGCTGGCCCTGCTGGTGCAGGCGGCCGACGTCACCAACAGCCTGTACTGGCAGCAGGCCTGGGGCGACAAGGACGCGCTGATGAAGCGCATCCCCGACGAGGAGACCCGCCGCTACGCCGAGATCAACTACGGCCCCTGGGACCGCCTGCACGACGACCAGCCTTTCGTCGCCGGCGTCGGACCGCGTCCGCCGGGCGTGCAGTTCTATCCGGCCGACATGGGCAAGGACGAGTTCGAGAAGGCGGACCTCAAGGACAAGACCTCGCTCTACACGCTGTTGCGTCGCGATGCGCGGGGCAAGCTGACGACCGTGCCGTTCCACGAGGCCTACAAGGCCGATCTTGAAAAGGCCGCCGGACTGCTGCGCGAAGCCGCGGATCTTTCCGCCGACAGGGACTTCGCCGATTACCTCAAGCTGCGCGCCGACGCGTTGGTCAGCGACGAGTACCGCAAGAGCGACTTCGCCTGGATGGCGATGAAGAAGAACCCGGTCGACATCGTGATCGGCCCGATCGAAACCTACGAAGATCAGCTGTTCGGCTACAAGGCCAGCTACGAAAGCTACGTGCTGGTGAAGGACCAGGCCTGGAGCGAGAAGCTGTCGCGCTTCGTGAAGTACCTGCCCGAGCTGCAGCGCGAGTTGCCGGTAGAGGCGAAGTACAAGGCCGAGAAGCCCGGCTCCGACGCCGATCTCAATGCCTACTTCGCCGTGTACTACGCCGGCGATGCCAACGTCGGCGCCAAGACCATCGCCATCAACCTGCCCAACGACGAAGAAGTCCAGCTCAAGAAAGGCACGCGCCGCCTGCAGCTGGAGAATGTGATGCAGGCGAAGTTCGACAAGATCATGCTGCCGATTGCCAAGGCGCTGATCGCCGACGACCAGCAATCGCACCTCACCTTCGACGCGTTCTTCGAAAACACCATGTTCCACGAAGTGGCGCACGGCTTGGGCATCAAGAACACGCTCACCGGCAAGGGGCTGGTGCGTGGAGCGCTGAAGGACCAGGCATCGAGCTTCGAGGAGGGCAAGGCCGACATCCTCGGCCTGTACATGGTCACCAAGCTGGCCGAGAAGGGCGAGTTGGACAAGGCCAGGCTGATGGACAACTACGTCACCTTCCTGGCCGGAATCCTGCGCTCGGTGCGCTTCGGCGCGAGCGATGCGCACGCGAAGGCCAACATGGTGCGCTTCAACTTCTTCAAGCAGCAGGGCGCCTTCACTCGCGACGCCGCGACCGGCCGTTACCGCGTGGATTTCGACAAGATGACCGCGGCGATGAATGCGCTGTCCGCCAAGCTGCTCACCATCCAGGGCGACGGCGACTACGACGCGGCCAAGCAGATGACCGACGGCATGGGCAACATCGACGCGGAACTGGCCGGCGACCTGAAGAAACTGGAAGGCGCGAAGATCCCGGTCGACATCGTGTTCGAGCAGGGCCTGGACGTACTGGGCCTGCAGCAACCCACCAAGTAACCGCAGCCCAACGCCCTCTCCCGCTCCGGGGAGAGGGCTGGGGTGAGGGGACCTACGGAGCGCGGAGGCGGGAAGACGAAAAGCGCTCCACGTTCATCGCGCTCTTTCCCCGACCACCAGCCCCTTATTCCGGCGCGGCCGTGCGCAGCATCACGTGAACCTCGCCCCATACGCGACGTACCCCAGCACTTCCCGCATGCTCGAATACACGTCCCGCAGGAACAGCCGCCGCGTATAGGCGCCGCCCGCATCCACCAGGCCCTCCTGCCGCACCGCCAGCCGAGCCCGCGGCAGATGGAAGTACTGCGATACCACCACCACGCTGCGCTGCCCGTGCGCATCCAGCCATGCACGCGCGTTGCGGGCGGAAGCGCGGGTGTTGTCGCCGTGGGGATCTTCGACGATCGCCTCGCCGGGCACGCCATGGGCGAGCAGCCACTGCTTCATGCCCGCCGCTTCGTCGCGCCCGTCTTCCTCGACGCCGCCGCTGACCATGATGGTGCGGCAGCCGCCGCGCCGGTAAAGCGCAAGCGCGGCCTCCAGGCGCACGCGCAGGCGCGGGAAGGGGCGGTTGCCAGGGCCGACGGTATTGCCCAGCACGAGCGCCAGGTCGGCCGGACCGGCGGGGCGGGTGGCGAGGCCGGCGAAGGCGATGGCCAGGGCGGCGGCGCACCACAGCAACAGGCCAAGACCGCCCAACCGCAGCAAGGCACGCAGGTATCGGCGAAGAGGGCGGGGCGCTTCCATGCGGTCAGGGCCGTTGCGGGAAAAGCCGCGAGCATGCGCGGACCGGATGGCGCGGCGAGGGCTCGTCGCGGGCGTTTCCGGGCGTGGCAGGGTCAGCCGGAACCGACCCTGCCGGCGTCATCGCGGCAAGGTGGCCAGACGGTCCAGCCGCATGCCCAGCCACCGCGCCACATCGGGCCATTCCGGCGCGACGATGCTGTAGCACACGGTGTCCCGCAACGTACCGTCCGGGCGACGCTTGTGGGCGCGCAGCACGCCCTCGCGGACCGCGCCGAGGCGTTCGATCGCCCGTTGCGAATCCTGATTGCGGCCGTCGGTGTGGAATTCCACCGCCACGCAGCCCAGGCTCTCGAAGGCGTGCGCCAGCAGCAGGCGCTTGCAGGCGGTGTTGAGATGGCTTTTCTGCCAGCGCTTGGCGTACCAGGTGTAGCCGATCGCGACGCGGCGCGGATCGTCGACGAAGTCGTAATAGCGAGTGGTGCCCACGATGTCGCCGCTGCGCTTCTCCCGCACGGCGAACGGCAGCATGGCGCCTCTGGCCTGGCCCGCCAGCGCGGCCTGGATGTAAGCGGCGGCCTGGCCGGGAGCGGGCGCGCTGGTGAACCACAGGTTCCACAGTTCGCCGTCGGCGGCGGCGGCTTCCAGGGCGGGAGCGTGTTCGGGGCGCAGGGGTTCCAGGAG
The DNA here is from genome assembly GCA_039594095.1 of Dyella sp. GTDB lineage: Bacteria > Pseudomonadota > Gammaproteobacteria > Xanthomonadales > Rhodanobacteraceae > Dyella_D. Next base: position 42,499 of record JBCNOA010000006.1, on the reverse strand, counting down.
GACGTGGCCGTCTTCCAGGCGGGTCGGTTCCAGGGGCATGGGCTTTCCGGTGGGGTCAGGCGTCGAGGTCGGGGATCAGCTTGCTTTCCAGGCGGGCGATCGCGTCTTTCAGCAGCAACTTGCGTTTCTTCATCCGCGTGAGCTGCAGCTCGTCGCGGCCGATGGCGCCGGCGAGAGCTTCGATGGCAACGTCCAGGTCGCGGTGCTCGACGCGCAGTTCGGCCAGCAGATGGGCAATCTCGGCGGGATCCTGGACCTGCATGGGCGGCGACTGGCGGTTGGCGAGAGGACGAACACCGAGTGTACTCCGGCGCGCCCGCGGCGGTGAGCGCCGGAAGGCAGGGCCATGGCGGGGCGGGACCGCTACAATGAGCGGCCTTTTCGCTTCTCGCCGACCCGTACCCATGTCCGCCCAGCCCGACCCCGCCCGCAAGCAGCAATACGAGGCCGCCAAGCTGGCCAAGCGCCTGCGCCATCAGGTCGGCCAGGCCGTCGCCGACTTCAACATGATCGAAGACGGCGACAAGGTGATGGTCTGCCTTTCCGGCGGCAAGGACTCGTACACGCTGCTGGACATCCTGCTTTCGCTGCAGACCAAGGCGCCGGTGCGCTTCGAGCTGATCGCGGTGAACCTCGACCAGAAGCAGCCGGGCTTCCCCGAGCACGTGCTGCCCGACTACCTCACCGCGCGCGACGTGCCGTTCCACATCATCGAGCAGGACACCTACAGCACGGTCACGCGCGTAATTCCCGAAGGCAAGACCATGTGCAGCCTGTGTTCGCGCCTGCGGCGCGGTGCGCTGTACGCCTGGGCGGCGGCCAACGGCATCACCAAGATCGCGCTCGGTCACCATCGCGACGACATCCTGGGCACGTTCTTCCTCAATCTCTTCTACCAGGGCAGCCTCAAGGCGATGCCACCCAAGCTGCGTTCGGACGACGGCCGCCACGTAGTGATCCGCCCGCTGGCCTACTGCAAGGAAAGCGACATCGCCGAATATGCCGGGCAGCGGCAGTTCCCTATCATCCCGTGCAACCTGTGCGGCTCGCAGGAAAACCTGCAGCGCAAGGCGGTCAAGCGCATGCTGGAGGATTGGGAGAAGCAGCATCCGGGCCGCAGCGAAACCATGTTCCGCGCGCTCGGTTCAGTCGCTCCTTCGCAGCTGGCCGACCGCCACCTGTTCGACTTCGCCTCGCTCGGCTCGCGCGAAGGCGCGGCCCGCGCGGATGCGCACCAATGGCTGGCCGGCGCCCCCGCCGACGACGAAGCGGCACTCAGCTGAAGCGAATGCCGAACCGTTCGAGGCGACGTACGACGGTGCTCCTTCCCCAGCGCAGCTGGCCCGGAACCGGTTCGAAGCGAAGCCGGCACAGCGCCAGCAGCGCGCTGCGCATCTGCAATCTCGCCAGCGGCGCCCCCAGGCAGTAGTGCATACCCTGGCCGAAGGCAGTGAGCTGCCGGATCGGCCGCGCGAGATCCAGCCGATCGGGATGCGGAAACATCGCCGGATCGCGGTTGGCGGCGCCCAGGTCGAGTACGACTGGCTCGCCACGGCGCACGAGCTTGTCGCCGATCCACACGTCCTCGTTCGCCACGCGGAGGTTGGTGCGGACGGGGCCGTCGTACCTCAGCAGTTCCTCGATGGCCGGCTCCGTCAGGTCGGGCTGGCGGCGCAAGCGCTCGTACTGGTCCGGATGTCTCAGCAAGGCGAGCACGCCGTTGCCGATGGCATACGAGAGCACGTCGGTGCCCGCCAGCAGCAGTAAGGAGCAGTTCGCCGCGAGATCCTCGTCCGACAAGCGATCGCCCTTCGAACTCAGCTCAAGCAATTGCCCCAGCAGATCGTCCCGTGCCGGAGCCCGGCGGCGCTCGGCGACGTGGCTGCGCAGATAATCCATGACCGTGGCAATGGCTTTCTCGGCCCTGCTCGGATCGCCGGCGAACGCCGTCGCCTCGACGATGCGAAAAGCGTCGCCGGCCAGCGCGTTCAGTGCTTCCGCGTCTTGGACGGAAATGCCCAGCATGCCGAGCATCACATGCCTTGGCAGGCTCAAGGCGAAGTCCCGCATCAGGTCGGGTTGGTCGATATCGCGCAGCCGCTGTGCGAGATAGCCGGTCCGCTCATCGATCGAGGCTTGCCAGCGTCGTACCGCCGCAGCGTCGAACAATGGATTCATCAGATGCCGCAGGCGCCGGTGCGCCTCGCCGTCTATGAAAAGCAGCGCCTGGTTGACGAAGTCCGCAGCAGGCCCTGAGCGCTGCCGGATCAGCTGGAAGATGATCGTCACCGTGCCGCTTTTCGGTTGCGGTGTCTCTTCATCCAAGAGGTGGCGGCCATCCACCAGCAGTCGTTTGTCCCGCAGCGCAGCCGAGACATCGGCATGGCGCGTCAACCACCACACGGACGCGCCGGTGGATGCATCCGTCATGCGGTAGACCGGCTCACGGGCCCGCAGTTGGCGAAGGACAGGATAAGGATCGTCGATGAAATCGTCGTGCTCGGGGTGAAAAACGATGCCGCCGCGCGTAGCGGTGAAAGCACGCCCCGCTCCTCTCGCCAGAGGCTGGCCGGTCAGCCGGGTGAGCGGCAGTTCGTAGCGTGTCGGATGGCGGCAGGCATTCATCGCCTCCGCGAGGGACTGGGCATGGGGCGCGAGCACCATCGAGTAGTGATCGCCGGGGACGTCCACGATCGACAGGTTCGGGCAATGCCGGTCCCACCCCATGGCTCGCTCGTCGAAGCGATGCTCCACGCGACGCGCGGGGTGCATGGCCGCCGTGGGAAAACCGTCGCGTGCGCGGAACAGCACGACCGCACCCTCGTAATGCCGCGGCTCGTAAGCCGCCATGGCGTCGAAGCTCGCGGCATGCACGCCAATGATGGCGTCGAGCGGATCGCCCGCGAATGCGCTTTCGTGATTCCCTTGCAAAGCATTCGACAGCAGCGTGCGCTGCGTCTCTGCGTCCAACGCAGTCAGCGAGGCCGGAGAGCCGCCCGGAAGGGGGCGATCCATCATCCGGTGCGCGATGTAGGCCAGCTCGTACAGCGCCATGAGATCGTCGGGCAGATCCGATGGCTCCCGATCGCCGACAAGCGTCGTGTCGAGCAGCAGCAATGCGGCGACCGCGTCGCCCTGCTCGGTGAGCTGTCTGGCCATGTCGAACGCGACCAGTCCGCCGAACGAGTGGCCGGCGAGGTGGTAAGGGCCGGTCGGCTGGATCGCTTTCAACTCGCCGATGTAACGCCGCGCCATTTCTTCGACCGAACCCAGCGGCGGCTCGGTTCCATCGATGCCGGCGGCCTGGAATGCGATGCAAGGGCGGTCCGTGCCGAGCGAGCGGGCCAGCGCCAGCAGGTAGGCGACGCTGCCGAAGAGTCCGCCGACCAGGAAAAGCGGGGCGGATAGCGTCAGCGGTTCCAGCGGCTTGGCATGGCGCAGTCGCGTCGCATGGGTTGCGCCGTCCTCCGGCTGCTGCCGCGGCGCCTTGTCGATGGCGTCCTGCAGCGCGGCCAGCGTGGTGGAGCGCATTACATCCACCACGCTAAGTTCCCGATGCAGGCGACGTTCAAGCGCGCTGGCCAGTTCGGCCGCCAGCAAGGAATCCATTCCGATCTCGGCGAGCTGGGTCTGGGGGGAGAGATGGCTGGCCGGTATGGAAGTCAGCTCGCTGACCAGGTCCCGCAGCGTTTCATCCACCGTCGCGGCCCCGGTCGTGAGAGCGGACGCTGGCGCCGCTGCGGCGGGGATGTCGTCCGTGCGAGCCGATGCCGGCGGAAGGCTTCCCTGGAAATAAGCGTCGAGGCGATCGGCGAGGAAGCGCGCCTTGCAGGCGCGCCGGGCGAGCTTGCCGCTCGATGTCTTGTCGATGCTGCGGGGTTTGATCAGGGCGATGGCCGCGACGGTCAGTCCATGCGCTTGAAGAACCCGCGCATGGACGGCGCGGAGGATGTCGGGCACGACGGACTCATCGGCGGGAGGAGCAATTTCCGCCACCACCGCCAACGCCTCTTCCTCGGATCGCTCGATGGCGAAGGCGATCACGGCACCGGGGCGTATCGAGGGATGCGCCTGTTCCACGGTGTGTTCGATGTCTTGCGGATAGTGGTTGGCGCCGCGCGCGACGATCAGGTCTTTAATGCGTCCCGTGACATAAACGTGCCCCCGCTCGATGAAGCCCAGATCGCCGCTGCGCAGCCAGGTCTCGCCTTCACGGCCATCCATGACGGCCCGGAAGGGACTCTCCTGCGCATGGTCCATGCGCCAGTATCCCTGCGCGACGTGCGGGCCTTCGATCCAGATTTCGCCGATCTCGCCGGGGGCGCATTCGCGGCGCGTGCCCGGATCGACGATAGCGACACGCACGCCTTCGCAAGGGACGCCGCTGGATACGATGGCGATGGACCGCGATGCCTGCGGCGCGGCACGCTCGAAACGGTTGCGGGCCAGCGCTTCCGCGTCGGCGGAAACGACGTGCCAACCCTCGGCAAAAGGGCTCGAGCAAACGCCCACCACGGCTTCCGCGAGGCCATAGCCCGGCAGCAGCGCCTCGCTGCGCAATCCTTGCGGCGCGAAGGCGGCGGCGAAGCGCTCGAGCGAAGCGAGGCGGACCGGCTCGGCGCCCACCAGGCATAGCTGCAGGCATTGGAGATCCCATTCGGCACTCGCGGATGCCGCTTTGCGCGAGGCCAGATCGAGTGCGAAGTTGGGCGCGCAGGTGTGCGTGATGCGTTCGCGGTGGATGGCTTCGAGCCACAGCGCCGGCCGTTTCAGGAAGTCCAGCGGCGAGGCGAGCTGCGCGGTGCAGCCGACGCCGACCGGCAATACGACGCCGCACATCAATCCCAGGTCATGGTAGGTCGGCAGCCAGGAAAAGATCCTCGAATCCGCAGTCAGCTGGCCGGCACGCTGGAACATGGTCATGTTCGCCATCAGGTTGGCGTGGCTGACCATCACTCCTTTAGGGGCCGCCGTGGAACCGGAGGTGTACTGGATCAGCGCCAGGTCATGCGGCGCGGGGAGCGACAGGTCCAAGTCCGTGGAACCGCCGCCCGCATCCGCGTCCAGCCATGCCGGGGAGGCCAGCTCCGGCACCAGGCGCGAGAGATAATCCTTGAACGCCAGGATTTGCCGGTTGGTGACGATCAGGCTCGCCGCCGAATCCGTGACCACCGCCTTGAGGCGCGGCAAGGTCCGTTGAAGATTCGAAGGGTCGGGCGGATAGGCCGGAACGGCGACCGCGCCTGCATAAAGGCAGGCGTAGAAGGCGGCAACGAAATCCAGGCCCGGGGTGAACAGCAACAAGACGCGCTGGCCCTTGCCGCCGGCATCGAGCAGCGCCTGCGCAAGCGCCTTCGCGCGCGCGGCCAGTTGCGCATAGGTCAGGCGATCCGCCTTCTCTCCCATGCCGTCGATGAAGCTGAATAGCTCTTTGTCCGGGTCCGTGGCGGCCAGCCGGCCCAGGCGCGCATGCAAGGGAACGAAAACGCTGTCCATCGCTCTCTCCCTGTCGACTTCGCGTGTCGACGTCGCGCGACCATAACGGTCCCGGCGCGGAGGATTCGTGAGGGCCGGGAGAGCGACGCTGCCGGTTCTCGCCGCCAGCACGAAACGTTCGTCCGGCGGACGGCCAAACGCTGCCGCCATGGGTACCCCACTGTTATAGTGGATCGGCTTGGGTGGACGAAGATCCCCGCCCGCGCACTCCTTCCCCTCTAGCCAATCGCGAGTTCCTGCCGTGTCGCACTTTGCATCCGTTGAAATGACCCCGGGCGATCCGATCCTGGGACTCACCGAGGCCTACGTCGCCGATGCGCGCCCGGGCAAGGTCAACCTTGGCGTAGGCATCTACTACGACGAGCAGGGACGGATCCCGCTGCTGCGCGCGGTGCGCGAAGTGGAGCAGCGCCTGGCGCAGGAAGCCAGGCCGCGCGGCTACCTGCCGATCGACGGCCTGCCGGCCTACACGCAGGCCACTCAGAAGCTGGTGTTCGGCCCCGAGTCGCCACTGCTGGCCGCCGGCCGCGTGGCCACCTCCCAGACCGTCGGCGGCAGCGGCGCGTTGCGCGTGGGCGCGGATACGCTGAAGAAGGCGCTGCCCAAGGCCAAGATCGCCATCAGCAGCCCGAGCTGGGAAAACCACCGCGTGGTGTTCCTCGCCGCCGGCTTCGAAGTGGTGGAGTACACCTACTACGACGCGCAGACGCACGGCGTGGATTTCGCCGGCATGCTCGCGGACCTCGGCAAACTGGAGCCGGGTACCGTGGTGCTGCTGCACGCCTGCTGCCACAACCCCACCGGCGTGGACCTCAACGCCGAGCAATGGCAGCAGGTGGTCGAGCTGGTGAAGGAGCGCAACCTGCTGCCCTTCATCGACATGGCCTACCAGGGCTTCGACCAGGGCATCGATGCGGACGCCACGGCGGTGCGCCTGTTCGCTGCGTCGGGTATCCCGTCCTTTGTGGTGACCAGCTCGTACGCCAAGTCGTTCTCGCTGTACGGCGAGCGCGCGGGCGCGCTGTCGTTCGTCGCCGCCGACCGCGACGAGGCGCTGCGCGTGCAATCGCTGGTCAAGCGCGTGATCCGCTCGATCTACTCCAGCCCCGCCACGCACGGCGGCGCGCTGGTCGCGGGCGTGCTGAACAGCCCGGAGCTGCGCGCCATGTGGGAGCAGGAACTGGGCGAGATGCGCGAGCGCATCCATGCGATGCGAGCCGGCATGGTGGAAAGGCTCGCCGCGCACGGCGCGCCACAGTTCGGCTTCATCCAGCGACAGGCGGGCATGTTCTCGTACTCGGGCCTGAGCAAGGCTCAGGTAGACCGCCTGCGCGAGGAATACGCCATCTACGCGATCGGCACCGGCCGTATCTGCGTCGCGGCGCTCAACCGCGCCAACCTGGAGACGGTGGCCGCGGCGGTGGCGGCGGTGGCGGCGGTCAGCAAGGGCTGAGCGCGTTTCGCCAGGTACGAGAAAAGAAGGGCGGCCAGGTGGCCGCCCTTTTTGTTTTCTCAGCGTGTGACCTTCTTAGTAGTCGTAGCTCACGCTCAAGCGGACATAGCGCGGCAGCTGGCGTGAAGTCGGCGTGCCGTACAGCGGGTTGGCCTTGTTCGGCGAGGACTCCGCGTTCGGGAAGATCGCCAGCACGCGCTGCTCGTTGAGCAGGTTGAACACGTTCGCGCTGAAGGCGAGGCGGCTCGCCGCGAAGGCCGGCCGGTAACTCACGCCCAGATCGAGCTGGCGGATCCACGGCAGGCGACCCTGGCTGCCGGGGGGCGAGGGTTCGCCCAGGCAGAAGTGATAGCTGTTGCCATAGCCGGCCGGATCGGCGCGGTCCGGGCCGTAGTAGCCCAGGCAAGGCTTGGGCGCGCCGGAGATCAGGCTGAGGTTGGCCGAGACCAGCCACTCCGGCGTGACCTGGTAGTAGCCGAACAGCTTGATCTGATGCTTGTGGTCGTTGTTCTGCACGCCGTTGGTATAGGCCATGATCCACGAGTTGTCCCAGTCCTGCGTGGTCGACACCGCGGTCTGGCCGGTGCCGCGCGACTCGCGGTAAAGGTCCGAGCGCAACTGGCCTTCCGTGTTGCCGTAGCTGCGCGAGAACACGTAGGTGAGCTTGCCGTACCAGCGGCCGTCGAACGGATGCTCCAGGAAGCTCTCCAGGCCGTAATAGCGGCGCTTCAGGCGCGGAAAGCCGAACTCCGCATTGTTGAGCGGCACGCTCACATAGCGGCCGGAGGTGTCTACCAGGGTGAAGGTGTTGGCCTTGCCCGGATTGAACAGCCAGCAGCTCACCGGATTGCTGTCGGTGGTGACGTCGTAGCCGAGCGCCTTGGACTTGGCCAGCACGCGGTCGATGTCGCAGTAGTCGTCGATCGCGTTGCGCAGGATGCGCTGGGTGAGCTTGGCTCCATACACCCATTCGCTGCCCGCGGTCTTGGTGAAGCCGAGGATGAACTCGTCCTGATATTCGGACTTCAAATCCTGCGCGCTCACCGTCTTCGGATCCGGCAGGATGCCGAACGCGTTGTTGGCCGAGACCGGCGGCGACATCTGCGTGAGGCCCGTCGGCGTGCCGTCCGCCGCGATGCCGCCGTAGGTGTAGTACTGCGAGGTGCTGACGTAGGCGCCCGCGGCATTGAGCGAAGGATTCAGCGGCAGTCCGAGGTAATAGCGGCCGGCGTTGCCGTACACCTTGAAGCTGGAGTCGCCGTTCACGTCCCAGGAAAAGCCCAGGCGCGGCGCCCACTGCGGCTTGTGCTGCGTGATGTAGGGCTGGCCGTCGCTGTTGTAGTTGCGGAACTGGTCGTTGCGCAGGCCGATCGACAGCAGCCATCGTTCGGTGAGCTGCCACTTGTCCTCGATGTACTGCGCACGCTGGCTCGAACGCACGGTCGCGAGGCTGGTGGCGACGTTCTTCACCACGTAATAGCCTTGCGCGCCGTTGGGGAAGCCGCCTGTCGCGGGTACGCCCAGGCCGGTGGAGATCGGCGTGTTCGGATCGCCCTGGCCGTAGCCCCAGTAATAGCCGGGGCCGGATGTCGCCGAGCCCTGATTGATCGCCTTGGCGGTCTGGTTGTCGATGCCCGCGCTGATGGTGTGGTCGCCCAGCTTGTAGGTCAGGTCGATGCGCGTGCTGGTGGTGCGATTGCCGCGGCCCGGATCGAACAGCGACACGATGGTCTGGCTGTTGCCGCGTCCGACGCCGCCGTTGAGCGCGGGATTCTGGTTGGTGATGCCGTCGACGTAAGTGAGGCTGGGGTCGTAACCGCCCGGCGAATCATAGTCGGCGGTCTTCATGCGGCCGTACTGCGCGGTGAGCGTGAGCGCATCGGTGAGGTAACCGGTGTACTTGGCGGCATACACATCGCCGCCGCTCTTGATGTTGTCGTTCGCGCCGATGCGCGCACCCTGCGCGCGGTTGACATAGTCGTAGCGATAGACCGTGCCGGAGGAGTTGTACTTGTCCGATGCGCCGGTGATTTCCAGGATGTGGTTATCGGTGATGTTCCAATCGACTTTCGCGTACCAGCGCGGATCGTTCTGGCGATAGGCCACGTACGGCTTGCCGGCGAGAAAGCCGCTGACGGGATTCACCGTGTTGCCTTCCTGCCGCTCGTACTCGCCCGCCACGAACAGGAATAGCTTGTCCTTCACCAGCGGGCCGCCGGCGTAGGCGCTGACCGTGGTGGTCCATTGCCGGTCCCGGCTGTCGGGCGCGTAAAGGTCGCCTGCCACGGGCGTGGCGGGCAGGCCGTTCGCGTAGATGCGGTCGCGCTGCCGTGCGCGTGCGAACGCCGGTTCCCACAACGTTTGCGCGCCGAAATGCCATTGATTGGTGCCGCGCTTGCCGACCACATTGATCACGCCGCCATCGGAGCGTCCGTACATGGCGCTGTAGCCGCCGGTGTAGACCTCCTGCTGATCGATCGCGCCGTAGGGCAGGGTGAGGCCGCCGAAGCCGCGCAGTGGATCGGTGGTGTTGAAGCCGTTGACGTAATACGCGTTCTCGCTCGCCGAGGAACCGCCGAAACTCACCAGCGATTGCCCGGTGGGGCCGGTGAAGCTGCCGCCGTTGTTCACCACGCCGGGCGCGAGCAGCGCGATGGCCTCCGCGCTGCGGCCAAGCGGCACTTTCGCGAGCTGATCGGCGGTGACGACGGTGCGCGAGTCCACGCTGGAGACGTCGATCGCCGGCAACGCATTGGCGGTGACGCTCACGCCGCTCAAATTCTTTGCCGCCGCGGCGGCGGCTCCCGCGAAGGACACCTCGGTGCCCGCTCCCACCTTGATCGCGATGCCGTCGCGCGTGTCCACCGCACGGCCTTGCCGCTGCAGCGTCACGGTGTAAGTACCCAGCGGCAATTGGCCCGCGCTGTAGCGGCCTTTTTGGTCCACCGCGACCTCGCGGCTCAATCCCGTACTGCTCTTGATCAGCACGCTGTCGCCTTGCGATGCGTCGACCTGACCGAAAATGCTGCCGGTCGTCGCCTGCGCCAGCGCGGCCCCTGTCAGGCACAGGCCGATCGTCAGCGCCAGGAGCTGTTTCGTTACCGGTTTGCCGTTCCTCATCGCGTCGTGCTCTCCCCGTTGGAGGCGGACGCGCAGGCTTCGCGCGGGCGTGACGCGCCGCGACAAATCCTGCGGACGCCCGCAAGTGTCTTGGTGTTGCCGTGATCCCGATGGATGGTCGTCGCGACGCTACCGGAAGCCGCTGGCGCGGCCGGTGGTTATCGCCGGAGCATGGCCGTGCAACCTTCTCCCTGGATGTTGCGTTGCGGCATGCGACCCCGTTATAGCGAAAAATTTTTTGGATGTATAGATGTCCAAACGATTTCGCGAACGCCGTCCATGCGCGCCATCGCGCCGCGGCTCGGCGGCCCGGCGGAGGCATCGCCGATGGGCCTGGACGGTCATGTCCATATCACCCGGACGGCATGAGCGAGGGGCGGTGCGGCCTCATCCGGTATGATGGTCGTTTCGCGCGCCCCGCCCGGGGCTGCCAGACCGTCCGGAATCCGATCCCCTCTATGTTTTTCCGCAATCTGACGCTGTTCCGCTTTTCCCCCGCCGTTGCCGAAGACCTCAACCGACTCGACGAAGCCCTGGCCGAGCACCGCCTGCGCCCGTGCGGTCCGCTGGAAATGGGCACCAAGGGGTTCGTGCCGCCGGTGGGGCGGGGCGAAGAGGCGCCGCTCACTCATGCGGTGAACGCCTGCACCCTGGTCACCGTGGGCAGCGAGGACAAGCTGCTGCCGGCCGCCGTGGTGAACGACGAGCTGCAGCGCAAGGTGCAGAAGATCGCCGAAGAAGAAGGCCGCAAGGTCGGCGGCCGCGAGCGCAAGCGCCTCAAGGAAGACCTGCTCACCGAACTGCTGCCGCGCGCCTTCGTGCGCAGCTCGCGCCTGTCCGCTTATGTGGACAAGCGCCATGGCTGGCTGGTGCTGGATACCTCCAGCCGCAAGTCCGCCGAAAACGCCCTGACCCAGGTGCGCGAGGCGCTGGGCAGCTTCCCCGCCGTGCCGTTGGCGCCCGAAGAGGGCCCGCGCGTGCTGATGACCGACTGGCTGGCCACCGGCAACCTGCCGGGCGGCCTGGCGCTGGGCGACGAGTGCGAACTGCGCGATCCGGCCACCGCGACCGGTGCCATCGCGCGCTGCCGCCGTCAGGAGCTGGACAGCGAGGAAGTGAAGGAGCATCTGCGCAATGGCAAGCAGGTATTCCAGCTGGGCCTGGTGTTCGACGACCGCATGAGCTTCGTGCTGGGCGAAGACCTGGTGGTCCGCAAGCTCAAGTTCCTGGACGTGGTGCTGGACGAGATGGGCGACAGCCATCAGGACGCCGCGGCCGAAATGGACGCCCGCTTCGCCCTCCTGACCCTGGAGCTGGAGCGCTTGCTGAACAAGCTGGAAGAGTGGTTCGGCCTGCCTCGGCCCGCCGACGGCTGAGTCTGCTAGCTGAACGCACCTCGAAACCGTCGAGGTGCCGTCCCGGGGGCCGCACTGCTGTGCGCCCCCGCCTCGCAACCCGTTGCCTGCGTGGGTTTTACCCGGCTTCTCCCGTCCCCGCGCCGCGTGCCCGGGCGTCACCCGGCCGTCTTGCATAGCCTGCATGCTCTCCCCACATTGGCGGGCGGAGAATGGCGGCAGCGGACGCGAAAGGCGAAGAATAGGCGGTAAGACGGGGTAGTACCGATGGCGCAGCACCTGGAAGGCGATTGGCTGGAACTGGCGACCACGAGCGGCGGCACGATCCGCGTGCTCAAGTCGGCGCATCCGCGCGCGCGCCGATTGCGCCTCACCGTCACGCCCAAGGGCGCGCGCGTGTCGTATCCGCACGGCACGCATCCCGCGCAGGTCAGCGCTTTCCTGCGCAGCCATGTCGATTGGCTGGAAAAAAAGCTCGATGAGCTGAACCTCGTCAGCAAGCCGCTGCCGCCGCTGCGGCTCGGCTACGCCACCGAGTTTCCGCTGCGCGGCGAGACCACGCTGCTGGACTGGGCCGAGGGACCGTATCCGAAAGTGGAACCCTACGAAGGCGGGCTCACGTTGGTGATTCCGCGCCCGCATACGCGCGCACTGCCCGTCGCGCGCGGCTTGCTCGCCTCGTATTTCGAAACGCTCATGCGACGCGACGTCGCGCGCTGGATGGCCGGCTATGTGCCGCAGCTCGGCCTCGCTCCCACCGCGCTGCGCATCCGTCCGATGAAGAGCCTATGGGGCAGCCTCGACACGCGCGATCGCATCAATCTCGATCTCGCGCTGGCGCTCGCCCCGCCGGCGGCGTTGCGCTACGTGCTTGCGCACGAGCTCTGCCACCTGAGAGTGCGCAGCCATTCGCCGCGCTTCTGGGCGCAAGTGGAGCATCTGTTTCCCGAATGGCGCGAGCAGCGCGACTGGCTGCGGCAGAACGGCGCCGTGCTGAAGGCGGAACTGGACCGGCTGGTCGCCGACGTCGCCGACTGATCGTCTCGCCGGGACTCCGGCCACGACGCCTTTTGGAGCGGGTGCGCACAACGCCGGTATCGCCGCGTATCCGGTCAATACGTCGCCTTGCCGTACCGCAGATACAGCCACCCCGTCAGGGCGATCGCGACCGCCGTGAAGCACGCAGCCACCACGAACAGCGGGCCGTAGCGTCCGCCGGACACCAGCCAGCCGCCGAGCGGGCCGGCCACGCCCAGAGCCAGGTCGGTGAACACCGAATACGCGCCCAATGCCGAGCCGCGATTGCTCAAGGTGACGCGCTGCACCGCTTCCACGCCGAGCGCCGGGAAAATCAGCGAGAAACCCAGGCCGGTGAGCGCGCCGCCGAACATCGCCACGCCCGCGCTGCCCGCGGCGGCGAGTACGAGCAAGCCGGCGACTTCCACTACGAACGACACCAGCGCCACGCGATAGCCGCCGAAGCGCGATATCGCGCCGCCGAACACCAGTCGCACGCCGACGAAGCACGCGCCGAACACGCTCAGCGTGGCGGCGGCTCCGCTCCATCCCATGGCCGCGTAGTAGAGGGTGACGAACGTGGCCAGCGCACCGAAACCCACCGCGCCCAGCGCCAGCCCCATGCCATAGGGGAACACGCGGCCGAACACACGATGCATCGGCAGGCGCTCGCCCGGCGCCACCTTCGCCGCCGGCCGCCGCCACGCCATCAGCAGGCCCAGCACCATCAGCAGCGCGCCTGCGATACCGATCGCGATGAAACCGAACGCGCCTGACAGCTGCACGCCGAGCGGCGCGCCGGCGGCCAGCGCGCCGTAGGTCGCCACGCCATTCCAGGAAATGACCTTGGCCGTGTGTGCCGGGCCCACGCGCCCGATGCCCCACATGATGCAGCCGGTGCCGACGCAGCTCTCGCCGACGCCGAGCGCGAGGCGGCCCAACAGCAGCAGTGCGAACGACGCCAGCGGCCACGGCCGCAACAGCGCGGCCGCGACCATCAACACGGCGCTTGCGCCGCATGCCGCCATGCCGATCAGCGCTGCGCGCTTGGGGCCGGCGGTATCCGAGGTGCGCCCGGCGAAACCGCGGCTGAGCAGGGTGGCGATGTACTGCGTGCTGATGACCAGCCCGGCCAGCACCGCGCCGTAGCCGAGTTCGTTGTGCACGAACGGCGGCAGCACGGCCAGCTGCAGGCCGATCACCAGGTAGGCCAGGAACGTGAAGCAGACGACCTGGACGATGCGCCAGGTCAGCCGCAAGCCCTGGGGCTCGTCGGGGGAAACGGTATTCATCGGGGCCTTGATGCGATTTGCCGCGCGCCGAAAAGCTGGGCGCGTGGAGGCATTGTCGCAGAGCAACATGGCCCGCGGCGAATGAAGAGACCGTCGTGCGGCCCCGTGGCGGAGCGTTTAGCCGTCCGCGGCGGGAAAATCGACGTGGCCGATCCAGTTGCGCTGTCGCCGCGCGAGGCGGTCGCCCACGCTCTCGCCGTCGAGCGAGTTGGAGCCGGGGCGGAGCAGCGCCGGGTCGACGTTCTCGAAGGTGTTGACGTTGACCACGGCGTACAGCCGCCCGTCGATGCGGCTGGTCACCAGCGGCACCACGCCGCAGGTCGAGCAGACCTGGAAGGCCGCCGTCTCCGTGCCGAAAGCGTAGCGCGACACGCGCGACGGGTCGGCGACGCGGACCGCGAGCCGTCCCTCCGGATACGACGTCCACACGCCGCCGTGGCGCGTGCAGAACGTGCAGGTGCAGGCGCGCGCGGGGATCGATTCGGGATCGGGCTGCCAGTCGAGGGTGAAAGCGATGTTGCCGCAGTGGCAGCGTCCTTGGATCAGCATGCGAATGTCCTCTCGCGCCCTGGCTCCGTTCACCCGCCCAGTGGCAGGTGCTGAAGCGTGAACGCACCGATGATCCGCGACGTTTCCTCGGGTTTTTCCAGTACCGGCATGTGATTGCAGCCATTGAGGATGCTGGAGCTGATCGAGCTGGCGTGGCTCAGGCCGCCGCGCAGGCTGTCCAGCGCGGACAGATCGATGATCTTGTCGTCGTGACACCACAGGCCCAATACCGGCATGGTCAGGCGGTCCAGGCGATTCTGGATGGCCAGGTACTGCGACGGATCGCGCAATTCGTTGAAGGTGCGATCGAGGAACCCGCGATCGCGCTGGTTCTTCTCGATCAGCACGTCTTGGAAGCGGCCCGGAATGCTCGGCATCGTCTGGAAGGCCAGCAGCGTGGCGCGCTCGAAGCCCGCGCGGTCGTCATAGGTGAAGGGGTTCTTGCCGCTGAGCGCGCCGCGTGCGAAGTCGTTCTCGTTGGCCTTCAGTCCGAACGCGTCGATCAGTGCCAGCCCTGCGACCTTGTCCGGATGGTCGGCGGCATAGGTGCCGGCGATGGCACCGCCCATCGAATGCCCAACCAAGACAAAGCGCGGCAGCCGCAGCGTGTCGACGAAACCCTGCAGGCGTGCAGCCTGCGCATCGATGTTGTAGCTGGCACCGTCCACGCGCGTGGAGTCGCCCCAGCCCGGCAGGTCCGGCGCGATCACATGGAAGTTGGGCGTGAGCAGGCGCAACTGTTCCAGCCACACGTTCTTGTCGGCGGCGAAACCGTGCAGCAGCACCAGGGTGGGACCCTGGCCGCCTTCGTAGTAGACCCACTTGGTATCGCCCACCTGCACCGAATGCTTTTCGGCGTGCGCGGCCATCGCCTTGCGCGCCAGCTCGGCGCGCAGCAGCCACTGCGGCGCGAACAGGTAGCAGCCGCCCAGGCCGACGCCCAGCACCACGGCCACGATGGCGAGGAACTTCAGGCGGCGGATCAGCAGGCGCTGCCAGAGAGGGCGCGTACTGGAGGCGCTGCCGACGGGGAGGGAGGGCTTGCTCATGGAGTGGGTCCGCGCAGAGGGAACACAGGCATGTCGGGTCGCGCGCCGTGCCGATCAAGACCGGCGCGGCGCGCGGCGGCGATCACTTCGCCGGCTTCTTGGCCTTGTCGATGATTCGCTGGACGGCTTCCTGCGTCATCGGGTGGTAGCCGGTCTTCGCCTTCGCATACACCTGCTCGGCATAGGCGAGGCCTTCCGGGGTCTTCACAAAGGCCTTGTACAGCGGTGTCGTGAGGTAAAGGCGGCCGATGCGCGTCATGTGTTCGGCGGCGGCGCTCCACACGTCCTTGTCGCCGGCGGCGATGGCATGGCTATACCAGCGCATGCCGATCTCGGCGTTCGGCGTGCCGGTGAGATGCCATGCGGCATCGAGCTGCTTGAGCTTGTCGAGCGGCGCGACGTCCGGCATGCCGTCCAGGAAATACATCCATTCCTGGGTGTTCCAGCCTTTGGCGTCGAGCTTGTCCGCCGCCAGTGAGCCGCCCAGGAACGCGGTGCGCTCCTTGTCGATCGCCTCGAAGCGTGGCGAAGCCGGCAGCGGCGCGTTTTTCGGCACGCCCGGTTCGTAGACCCAGGCCTTCACTTCGGCCCAATCCATCTTGCCGGGATGCTTGTCGAACAGATTGGCCTTCAGGTAGTCGAGCATCTGCTCGGTGGTGATGCTCTGGAAGGCGAAGTGCGCGAAGTAGCCCTTCAGGTAGGCATCGAAGGTCTCGCGTCCGAAGCGCTGCTCCAGCGTGCGCAGGAACCAGGAGCCCTTGTCGTAAGCCACGTCGGAGAGCGCATCGTCGGCATCGATGCCGCGAGGCTCGGGAGCCAGTTTCTGCGCGTTGGCCGGCATCTCGCCGATGTGCTTGAGCAGTCCGCGCGCGGACAGCAGCGCCTCCTCGTCGGCCAGCGCCTTGCCGTACACGGCTTCGGTGATGCGGCCCTGCACGTAGGTGGTGAAGCCTTCGTTGAGCCAGATGTCGCGCCACGCGGCACTGGTCACCAGATTGCCCGACCACGAATGCGCCAACTCATGCGACACCAGCGAGACCAGGCTCTTGTCGCCGACCAGCACGGTCGGCGTAGCGAAGGTCATGTTGGGATTTTCCATGCCGCCGAACGGGAACGAAGGCGGCAGCACCAGCAGGTCGTAACGGCCCCACGCGTAGGGACCGTAGAGCTTTTCGGTGGCCTGGATCAGCTTCTCGGTGTCTTCGAATTCCTTCGCGGCCTTGCCGACCACGCTGGGCTCCGCATACACGGCCGAGCGGGGGCCGGTTTCCTTCACCGCGATGTCGCCGGCGGCGATCGCGAGCAAGTAAGAAGGAATCGGGTGCGGCTGATCGAAGCGGAAATCGCCGTCGAGCGCGTGCTTGGCATCGTTGAGCGCGCTCATGGTCACGCGCACTTCTTTCGGCGCTGTGACGTGGGCGCTATAGGTGAAGCGGATCGCCGGCGAATCCTGCAGCGGTACCCACGAGCGTGCGTGGATGGATTCCGACTGCGAGAACATGAAAGGCAGTTTCTTGTCCGCGGTCTGCTCCGGCGTCAGCCATTGCAGGCCCGACGCGGTCGGCGCGGTGGTGTAAGCGATGCGCACCTGCGCCGGATGCTGCGGCGCCTGGATGGTCAGCTTGCTGCCGAGTTGCTTGTCCGCCGGCGCCAGCGCGTACTTCAGCGCCGTGGCCTTGCCGGCGGCATCCACGGCTTCGACCTTGGCGATCTTCAGGTCGCGCGTGTCGAGCACCAGCGCCTGTGCCTTGGGGTTCGTCCAATCGAGCTTCAGCGTGGCCTGTCCATCGAGCTGCTTGTGCGGGAAATCGATGTTGAGGTCGAGATCCAGGTGGGTGACGCGTACCTGGTCGGGCTGGGCGTAGGAGTGAGGGTCGGCGGCATAGGCGGCCAGCGGCAGGGTGAAGGCGCCGATGGCGAAGGCGCAGAGGAGGCGCATGGGGTGCTCCGATGGAACGGGAGCGGCGAGTATGCCATCGCCGTGCCGGGGTGGCCTGTGGCAGGGGTCATTGCTCTCCTCGGGGAGGCGTGGCCCTTTGTGGCCGCTGAGTGGGCGCGTGGTGCCGCACTGCTCGTCGCCGTCGTGGTGCCGATCCGCCGGTAGCGCGAAGTCCGGGGAGAGCGCATGTCAACCGAAAACTGCATTCGTGCGTCATCAGCGGATGCCTCACACGGGGTGACGACCGGTTGCGCTTATGTCCCTGAGCTCCCGCCGCCACGGCTTTCTGCTCCTGCTTCTCCAATTGGCCGCTCTTGGTGCGATCGCGCTGATCGCCGGCGACCTGCATGCACAGGCCTCGCCGCCGGCGGGCTTCGCCGGTGCGTGGCGCCTGGACGACCGCGACAGCGATACGGCTGACACGGTGAAGAGTCTGTTGCGCGACGCACCGGCGCCGGCCTCGTCGACAGCGCCGTCGCCGGATACGCGCCCGGACCATGGCGGCCATCGTGGCGGCGGCATGGGGCGAGGCATGGGCGGTGGCATGAGCGGCCACGGTGGCCGCGGCGGCAAGGGCGGGCACGGTTCCGGCGATACCGCCAAAGAGGACAAGGGCCAGGATTTCCGCGGCGAGCATCCGCTGCCGCCCACGTTGGAACAGGACAGCGTCCTGCTGGTGCAGCAGGACGCGCAGTCCCTTCAGGTCCGCTTCGCCAGCGGCCAGACCATGGACGTCCGCTTCGACGGGCAGAGCCGCCAGACGCTTGCCGGCACGGCGATGGTCGATGCGCGCCGCGAAGCAGACGGCTTGCACATGTCGATCCAGTACGCCGATGGCTCGAAGCTGGACGAGCGATGGACGCTCGCCGCGGACGGCAAGCGGCTCACCGTGCTGAGCGAATGGCGCGCGCCCGGCATGGCGCAGCCCGTGAGCTTTCGGCGCAGCTATGTAGGCCTGCCATAGCCGCGACCTTGCGGACGACGTTCGCTCATCCGTCGCTGGCCACTGCTGCGCGGTATTCAGAACGCGCAAGGCCGAGATGACCTCACGCGTTTCTGCGCACTCAGCTGGCGTACTTGTCCGCCAACCGGTCCGTCGCCTTCACCAGCACATCCACGATCGCCGGCTCATTGGCTGCGTGTCCGGCGGTGACCACGTGGAAATCCGCCTCCGGCCAGGTCTCGGCGAGGTCATAGGCGTTCTTCACCGGGCAGATCAGGTCGTAGCGCCCGTGCACGATGGTGGCGGGAATGCGGCGGATTTTCGCCACGTCGCGCAGCAGTTGGCCGGGCTCCAGGAAGGCGCGGTGGCGGAAGTAGTGCACCTCGGCGCGCGCCTTGCTGATGGCCGATTCCTGCGTGCCGGCGTCGGCCGGATCGTAGGGCGTGTCCGCCAGCGCGATGCAGCTGCTTTCCCACGCATCCCACGCCAGTGCGGCCGCCAGGCGCACCTGCGGATCGGGATCGTCCAGGCGGCGCCAGTAAGCCTCGACCATGTTACCGCGCTCGGCCTCGGGGATATGCGCGAGATAGCGGTTCCATTCGACCGGCCTCACATAGGCCGCGCCGGCGCCAAGCTCGTTGAACCAGTGGAGCTCTTCGTCGCGCACCAGCCAGATGCCGCGCAGCACCAGGCCCAGCGCGCGTTCGGGATGCGACTGCGCATACGCCAGCGCCAGCGTGGAACCCCACGAGCCGCCGAACACCACCCAGCGCTCGATGCCCAGCGCCTCGCGGATCGTCTCGATGTCACGCACGAGGTGCCACGTCGTGTTGTCGCGCAGCTCGGCGAACGGCGTGGAGCGCCCCGCCCCGCGCTGGTCGAACAGCACGATGCGGTAGCGCGATGGATCGAAGAAGCGGCGGTGATAAGGCGATACGCCCGCACCCGGACCGCCGTGCAGAAAGATCACCGGCAGGCCGTCGGGGTTGCCGCACTCTTCCACGTAGAGGTTATGGAGCGCATCCACCTGGATGCGCTGCGTCTTGTACGGTTCGATCTCGGGATACAGCTCGCGCATGCGGCAGGCTCCTTGGCAATCGCGCGAGCATAACCCGCGCGATCGTGCACGGCGCGGCTTCAGCTCAGCGTGGCATTGGCGATGTTACGCATCGCCAGGGTGATCGGGCGGTTCTCGTGCGAGGTCTGCAGCACCACGAGCGTGGTGGTGCTGATGCTCGGGTGGATCTTCAGCAGCCGATCCAGCACGTTCTCCAGATGCGGTACCGACATGGCCACGACACGCAGCAGGGCGGAGTCCTCGCCGGCGAGGCGGCGACAGTCCAGCACTTCCGGCACGCCGGCGACCAGCGCGCCGACGCGTGCGCAGGTGCCGCCGTCGCATCGCAGCCGGATCATCGCCTCGATCTCGTAGCCGAGCCGTCGTGGATTGACCTGGGCGCGGTAGCCGGTGATCACGCCGGCCTCTTCCAGGCGCTTAACCCGCTCGGCCACGGCCGGCGCGGACAGGCGCACCTTGCGGCCCAGCTCGGCATAGCCCAGGCGGGCGTCCTGCTGCAGGGCCTCGAGGATCTGCCAGTCCTTGGTGTCGAATGATGGTTTCGAATCGAAGGTGAGGGCGTTCATGGAATGATTCGATCAAAGGCGAAACGTCCCCATCGTACGCCGATTCATCATTCCGGGGCAGAACCTTCCGATCTACGATTTTCCCTGCTTCCCCGCCAGGAATCTCCCCATGTCCACCCCGGAACGCCTCGACGGGCGTGCGCTGATCTACATCGCCATCGCCCTGCTCACCTGGTCCTCGGCCTACGCCGCGATCGCCCACGCCCTTGGCTCCTTCACGCCCGGCGAGGTGGCCTTCGCGCGGCTGGCCATCGGCTCGCTGTGCTTCACCGTGCTGCTGCTGGTCAAGCGCGTGCCGCTGCCCGCACGCCGGGACTGGCTGCAGGTGGCGGTGCTGGGCGTGCTGGGCCTGACCGCCTATCACTTGTGCCTCAATACGGCCGAAACGCGCGTGGCCAGCGGCACCGCGGCCATCATCATTTCGCTGATTCCGGCGGCCACGGCGGCGCTCTCGGCGCTGTGGCTGCGCGAGCGGCTGTCGGCGCGCACGCTCACCGGCCTCGGTATCGCGCTGGTGGGCGTGGTGATGGTGGTGCTGGCCAGCGGCAAGGGCGTGCGGTTCGAGCCCATGGCGGCGCTGGTGCTGGTGAGCGTGCTGTGCTCGGCGATTCTGTTCGTGGGCCAGAAGCCGCTGTTCGCGCGCAACGGCATGCTGGGCGTCACGGCGCTCACCTTCTTCGCCGGCACGCTGGCGGCGCTGCCGTTTGGCCTGGGGCTGCCGTCCGCGCTGATGCATGCGCCGGCCTCGCACATCGGCTCGCTGCTTTGGTTGGGCATCGCGCCGACCTTCATCGGCTACATCGCATGGAACGCCGCGCTGCAGCGTGCCTCGGCCTCGCAAGTCAGCAGCTTCATCTACTTCTCGCCGCCCATCGCCGTGCTGATCGGCTGGGTGTGGCTGGGCGAACAGCCGGCACTGCTCACCGTAGTCGGCGGTGCGGTCACCGTCGGCGGCGTGATCCTCGCCAACGCGCGCAAGCGTTCACCAGCCTCTTCCACGGCCACGATGGCGGCGACGCCCGCCAAGCAGCACTGAGGGCGCCCATGGCCTTGACCCGGATGAGCGAGGCGGCGGGCGCGCTGCCTCAGGCCTGGGCGTCGACGGTGCTGGCGCGCTTCGGCGATGCCAACTTGAAAGTGTTGCGCATGGATGCGTCGGCGTATCCCGACGAATGCCACGACTACCCGGAAGGCCTGCTGGTACTGGACGGCCAGATGCTGCTGGACATCGGCGGCGACGTCGTCCGCGTCGGGCCCGGCGAACTGTACGTGGTGCCGGCCGGCGTGCCGCATGCGGTCGCGCCGGGGAGCCACGGCACGCTGGTGATCCTGGATACCTGACGCGCGTCGCGATTTCCTGCGGCAGCTTCGTTCGGCGGTCCAGGCTGCCTGCGCCGCGCAACGCGGTTACGCTTGCGCCTCACCGAAAACGTCGCGGGGAGGCGGGCATGTACACCCTCTACATCGCCAACAAGAATTACTCCTCCTGGTCCATGCGACCGTGGGTGCTGATGCACGAACTGGGCATTCCCTTCGAGGAGAAGCTCGTGCGCTTCGAAGGCAACCACAACTGGACCAACTTCCGCCGGTTCGCGCCCAACGGCAAGGTGCCCTGCCTGCACGACGGCGAGAACGTGGTGTGGGATTCGCTGGGCATCACCGAGTATCTGGCCGAACGCCACGCCGGCGTGTGGCCGGAAGACGCTGCCGCCCGTGCGTGGGCGCGCTGCGCCGCGGCGGAAATGCACTCCGGCTTTGGCCCCCTGCGCGAACATGCCTCGATGAGCTGCGGCATCCGCGTGCGGCTGTACCACATGCCCGATACGCTGAAGGCCGACCTCGCGCGCCTGGACGAACTGTGGGCCGACGGCATCCGCCGTTTCGGCGGGCCGTTCTTGGCCGGCGCGCGCTTCACCGCGGTCGACGCCTTCTACGCGCCGGTGGCCTACCGCATCCAGACCTACGACTTGCCGGTGCAGCCGCTGAGCTTTGCCTACGCGCTTCGCCTGCGCGAGCTGTCGTCCTGCCGCCGCTGGTATGAAGAGGCGCTGCGCGAGCCGTGGCGCGACAGCGATCACGAAGACCACACTCACCTCGCCGGTGAGTGGCTGGAGGATCTGCGCGTCAGGCCATGACGCCGGAAACCCTCAGGCAGTTTGCGTGGCCACCTGCGCGGCGCGCCGAACCTGCCAGCGCCCCGAGGCCACCAGCACCAGCGCCACGGCTATAAAGAACAGCAGCACCAGCAAGGCATTGCCGACCACCTGCAGGTAGCCGTCGTGCGCCACGTCCAGGAACGGATAGGGGTACCAATCGTCCACCGCGCCGCGTGCGAGCGCATAAGCGAAGTAGGCGATGGGATAGCCTTGCCAGGATGCGATCTGCCGCCAATGCAGCGCCGTCTTCGGCACCGCGAGCCACCAGTAAAGAAGGAACGCGACAGGCATGACGTCGTGCAGCGTCGCATCCGCGAACAACTGCCAACCCTGCGGATGCCACAGCTGCCGCAACAGCGCGTTGTAGATCACGCCGACAACGACAATGCTCATCGCGGTCATCGTGGCGACGCCGGTCCGATGGAAGAACCGCGTCATGGCGCCGCGCGGTCCGAGCGCGCCTGCAGTGAAGACCAGCGTCACCAGGATGTTGGTCAGCGTCGTATAGAAACCGACGTAGATCCACATGCCGTGCAGCGCGCCTTCCCCGTTCGCCTGCGCCAGCCGGATCGATAACAGCAACTGCAGCGCAAGCGCGAACCAGCCGAGCGTGGCGGCCGCGGCGGCAAACAGGCGGAAACGAGCGGGCATGCGGACTCCTGGCGGATCAGGCGCCGGCAACCGCCTGCACGCGAAGCGCATAGCGCCGGCCCGCGGCAGCATACAGCCGCACCAGGAAAGGAATGGCGATCAGCAAGAAATTGTTCCAGCCCGGCGCATACCACGCCGCGATCAGCGACAACGTCGCCGCCGTCGGCAACCCCCATGAGCGCCACCGCGCGGCCGTCACTTCCTCCTCCGGCACGTCCGCACGCACATACGGCGCACGCAGCGCCATCGTGAACAGCCGGTTCTGCAGCAGGCCGGCCACCAGCAGCGTGCCCGAGTACACCAGCTCCGGCACGCGTGCCCGCGGATTGGAACTCATCAGCGCCGTGGCGAACGGCATGAACGCCACCGCCATCAGCAGCAGCAGATTCGGCCACGCGATCTTCTGGCTGTAGTCCGCCAGCATGCCGAACACCCGGTGATGTGCCATCCACAACATGCCGATCACCAGGAAGCTCAGCGCGAAGCCGAACAGACTCGAACGCAACTCCTCCAGCGCCTGCCAGTAAGTGGCGTCGTCGATACTCGCGACGTGCGGCACGTGCACTTCGATGATCAGCAAGGTAATGGCGATAGCGAACACCGCATCGGAGAAGAAGGTGAGGCGTTCGAGTTGCGACGAGTTCTTGCTGCTCATGCTGGTGTGGCTCCCCTGGATCGAGCGGGATGCTGCGGGAGCGAAAAAGGCTTGTCCAGCCGGAGCGGAGCTCAGCGCCGGCATGCAAGAAGGCGGCGCAATGCATGCTCGCAATAATTTGCAGTTAGGGCAATAACTTACGAGTTGCACCCCCATTATCGACCCGCTAGCTTCTGGCCCACTCGCGCGCAACGCGCGGGCAGGGGAATCAGGGGAAATGATCGGTCGCACGCGCGAGTTCGTGGGGTGGCGGTCTTGTCCGGGTCCAATCCGGACGCTCGGCTTTGGAGTGGCCGATCCGCGTCGCGCGTGCTTCACAGGGGAACCGAATGAAGCTTGGAAGCAGGCGCCGGATGGGCCAGTGGGTGTTCGTGTTGATGGGCATGTTGATGGCATGCCAGGCGTGGTCGCAGGCCGCCAATGTCACGCCCGAGAACGAGTACAAGAAACGCATCCGGGTTAGCGAAGACATCCAGCCCCTGGGGGAGAACCCGTTCGGGGAGCAGATAGGCCTCTACAACGGCGCGTTATCCTTCGAGCAGAAGGACATCAGCATTGCCGGCACCGGCCCTTCGATCGACATCATTCGTTCGTTCTCGATTCCCAACGTCGGCGTCAATGCCGCCTTCCACGATTACCACGCCAATGCGTTCGTGGACTGGGCGCTGGAAGTGCCGCATATCGAGACGCTTTCTGCGCCGGAAAAGAACGTCGTCAATGGCGTGACGACGTACACCTGGTTCGATTTGGACGACTACTACGGCACGCACCGTTGCAGCAGTCTGGCGGCCGGACCCTCGATGTACGTATCCATTCCAGGCTCCGTCGTTACCTACAACCCAGAAGACTGGTGGCACGGCTACCAGCTGGTCATCCCTGGCGGCGGCAAGCAGGACCTTCTGTGGCGCGATTCGTCGAACACGCTGGCTCCGCAAATGACGGACGCGGGCGGATCGGCGATGTCCTTCCCCATCGTGACCAAACAGCATTGGTCCGTGGCATGCCTGGCGCAGACCGCCAATGGACAACCGGGCGAGGGTTATCTAGCGGTGTCACCGGACGGCACCAAGTACTGGATGGACTGGCTGGCCTACAAGAGCGCCGACATGGTGCTCGGCCAGCCGGGTGGTGCTCTCAAGCGGCGCACTTTGATGTTGCTGGCTTCCAAGGTGCAGGACCGCTTCGGCAATACCGTGAACTATAGCTACGACGGTGACGGCAACCTCACGTCGATCACGGCGAGCGACGGGAGGCAGGTCACGCTCAACTATGTGCAATGGCAGTCGCCGACCGCAGATCCCGGCCCGTTCTCGCCACAGACGACCTACACCTCCTATCGCATCAGCTCGATCACATTGCAGCCCTCCAGCGGTGCGCCACGCACCTGGAACTACAGCTACAGCGGAGACTCCACCATTCCACGTCTGACCAACGTGCAACTGCCCGACGGCAGCGCCTGGTCGTTCAATATGGGGGGGCTGCCGGCGACCGAGCCGGACATGGTGATCAACTACGGTGGTGCGGATACCTGCTCGTATTCGTTGTTCCCCAACAATGGATTGAGCGGATCGGCGACGCTGACGCATCCATCCGGCTTGGTCGGGACCTTCGCGGTCAAGACCATAGTGAGAGGACGTTCGTACGTTCCAGAAGTTTGCAACGGTACGACGCTCGGGCGTCGCCCTCGCGTCTACGCGGAGTCTTCGATACAGCAAAAGACGCTTTCGGGCGCCGGCATCGCCAATCAAACCTGGACGTACAGCTACTCGCCGTCCAACGAAAGCTGGGCCAAGGACTGCACGGCCGGTTGCACTTCCACGGTGACGACCGATGTGGTCGATCCCTCGGGTAACGGCACCCGGTATACCTTCAGCAACCGATACGACGCCACCGAAAGCCTGCTGCAGCGAACGGACTATTACGCAGGCGCCGTAGGCGCGACCCTTGTACGGTCCGCAATCACGGGCTATGCCAACCCCACCGGTGGGCCATGGCCCGCCATGCTTGGCTCGTCGACGCAGATAGTGGTGAACGACGCACAGCTGGGTGAGCTGATTCCCGTCAACCAGCAGACGCTCCAGCAAGACGGCGACACCTACTACTGGCAGGCGGAGGCGTTCAACGAGTATGCGCAGGTCACCAAGACCCGGCGCTACAACACCATCGCCGGCCAGGCGGCCATCGAGGAACAGACCAGCTACCTCAATGACCTGCCGCACTGGGTACTGGGCTTACCGGTACAGACCGACAACCTCTCGACGGGTGAAACAGAGAGCGTCAACACCTACAACCTGGCCAATGTCACCCTTCAGTCGCGCTCGAGATTCGGGCAGACGCTGATGAATTACACCTTTGACGGCCAGGGCCAGCTAGCCAGCTTCACCGACCCGAACAACCACACGACAACGCTGGGTAACTACAAGCGCGGCATTCCGCAGTCGATCGGCTACCCGGACAACACCTCCCAAAGCCTGGCAGTCGATGACTTTGGCCAGATCACATCCATCACCGACCAGGCCGGGAGCACCACCAGCTACAGCTACGACAACATCGGACGCATCACGGGCATTACCTATCCGTCTGGTGACGAAGTCGCGTGGTATCCCAAGAGCTTCGCCTACGCCTATGTGACCAGTGCGGAGCGCGGCATCGGCGGTGGTCATTGGAGACGCACTACGACCAAGGGCAACGCCGTCACCACGACGTACTTCGATGCTTTGCTTCGCCCTGTACTGAGCGATACCGCCATCAGCGGCACCGCCAACTCCGACATCACGACCCGGACCGACTACGACTGGAAGGGGCAGAAGACTTTCGTGTCCTACCCGGTCAGTGGCGCGCCGGACCTGGGCTCCATCGGAAACGGCGTATCCAGCGTCTACGACGCCCTCGGGCGGCTTACCCAGACCTCGCAACCTTCCGAGCTGGGCACGTTGACCACCACCACGGCGTACCTGTCCGGGGCGCGCAAGCAGGTGACCGATCCCAAGGGCTACGTGACCACCACGAGCTATCAGGTGTTCGACCAGCCCGGCTACGACGCGGTGATCCAGGTGCAGGCGCCGGAAGGCATCACCCAGACAATAGCTCGCGATCTCTACGGGAATCCGCAATCCATCACCCAATCGGGCCAGTACGGCACGGAGAGCGACAACGTCAGCAAGGGGCTGATCTACGACAGCTACCACCGGCTATGCCGCACGGTCGAGCCGGAAAGCGGCAGCGAAGTGACGGCCTACGACGCGGCGAACAACGTCGCATGGACAGCATCAGGGCTCTCGATCACCGGCAGCGGTTGCGGCCAGGATCAGGTGCCTTCCGCGGCCCAGACCGTACGCACCTACGACCCCATGAACCGGGTGCTGACCTTGGTGCCGCCGGCGGGTACGCAGAGCACTACGTATACCTACGATCCGCTCGGCAATGTCGCCACGGCCAACTCAGGCCTGACCTACTGGACCGCCTATCGCAACAAGCTCGGCCAGCTGACGGGCGAGTCGCTGCAGGTCAGTGGCCAGGATCTGTGGCGCATGGGATATGCCCATGACGCATACGGATCGGTGGGCACCATTCAGTACCCGAATGGCGAGGCGGTGAGCTATGCGCCGGACGCGCTCGGTCGGGCGACGCAAGTCGGCGGCTACGCCACCGCCATCACGTACTACCCGGATGGCGACATCGCATCGTTCACCTTCGGCAACGGCGATTCGTACGCCGTGCAGAAGAACGCTCGGCAGCTGCTCAGCAACTTCACCTACGGCAACGGCGGCACGCTGAAGCTGAGCGAGGACTACGCCTACGACGCCAACGGCAATATCACCAGCATCAACGACCTGGCGAACGGCACCCGCACCAAGACGTTCGGCTACGACACGCTCAACCGACTGACCTCGGCGCAGGCCAACAACCTCTGGGGCACCGAGACTTATGCCTACGACCCGCTCAACAACATCCGCAGCCGAGTCAGCGGCGGTCAGACCTTCACCTACAACTACGACGCCACCAATCGCTTGACGGGCATTACGCAGGGCGCCAGCAGCGTCGTCACCCTGGGCTACGACAATCGGGGCAACGTCAACAACCGCAATGGCGTCGCGCTGAACTTCGACCAGAAGAACCAGCTCACGAGCTCACAGGGTTACGACAGCTACGCCTACGACGCCGCCGGCCGCCGCGTGATGAAGGCTCCGGCCAGCGGCGCAGGCGCAAGTTACTACTTCTATACCCAAGCCGGGCAGCTGGTGTACGCGTTCGATGCCAGCGCATCCAAGGCCACCAACTACATCTACCTGGGCAAGAAGCTGATCGCGCGCAACGAATCGCTGCAGCTGTCCGCTCCGTCGAGCATCAGCTTCAGCGCCAACCCCAACAACGGCAACTACACGGTGAGCTGGACCGCCGTCCCGGGGGCCACCGGCTACAACCTTAATGAGAGTACGGACGGTGGCGTGACCTGGGCGCAGGTGGGCGGCGGCACGCTCACGAGCAATAGCCTGGCCCTGATCAACAAGGGAGGCGGCAGCTACACCTATGAAGTGCAAGCCTGCGCTTCGGCTGGCTGCACGGGATGGACCGTTTCGTCGGTACTTGGTGTGACGCCGGTACAGCCGACCATCACGGTGCCCACCGGCATTACCAACGGCAACTACTCGGTGAGCTGGAGCGCCCCGGTATCCGCCACCAGCTACGACGTGCAGGAGGCCGTCAACAATGGCGCCTGGACCACGATCGCTTCCAATACCACCGCGACCTCGATCAGTCGTCCGGGTACCACCAGCGGCAGCTACACCTACCAGGTACAGGCCAAGAATCCGTACGGCACGCGCGGCTGGGTAGCATCATCGGCAGTCACCGTGGACACCACCTACGGAGTGGTGCCGCCGGCACCGGCCAGCGTCAGTGTGCCGGCCAGCAGCGCGGACGGTACCGCGACGATCAGCTGGGCATCCGTCGCGCAGGTGACACACTACGTTACGCAGCAGAGCAGCGACGGCGGCACCAACTGGACGCAGGTCTACAACGGCGCCGCGCTCAGCACCGCCATCAGTGGTCTGGCCAATGGCAGCTACGTTTATCGCGTGGAAGCCTGCAATGCCTACAACTGCAGCGCATGGACCAACAGCGGCACCCTGGTGGTGACCCATCCGCCCACCGGTGTGCCCACGCTTACGGCACCCGGCAACAGCACCAACGGAAGCTTCAGCATCAGCTGGACTGCCGTGAGCACGGCAACCAGTTACACCTTGCAGGAGAGCACCAACGGTGGCAGCACCTGGGCATCGGTACAGTCGAACGGCAGCACCAGCTGGTCCACCAGCGGTCGTGGCAACGGTAGCTACAGCTACCGTGTTCAGGCATGCAATGTGGGTGGCTGTGCCGGATGGAGCGGCGTAGGAACCACGACAGTGCTGCTGCCCCCACCGACGCCGACGGGCGTCTCCGTGCCAGCGACGAGCAATGGACCCATTCCCATCAGTTGGAATGCAAGCCCGACGGCTACCAGGTACGACGTCTACCAGAGCATTAATAATGGCGGCTGGACAACGGCCTATAGCGGTGCTTCAACGAGCGTGACGGTGACCGCCACCAGTACGGGGAGCTATCAGTTCTTCGTCACCGCCAACAACGCGAGCGGTTGGAGCGGCCAGGTCGCCTCCAGTGCGGTCGTCAGCGTCACCATTCCCCCAAGTAGCGCACCGGGGATCAGCGCGCCGGGTAGCAGCACGAGCGGCAGCTATACGGTGAGCTGGACGGGTGTTAGTGGCGCCTCCAGTTACACCCTTCAAGAGCAGGTGAATGGAGGGGGGTGGAGTGCCGTGCAGACGGGTAGCGCGACCAGTTGGAGCGCTTCAGGAAAGACCAATGCCACCTACGGCTATATCGTGCAGGCGTGCAATGCGGGCGGCTGCGGGCCATGGAGCGGAACGGCCAATGTGTCTGTGACGCTCATTCCACCGACACCCACCGGCGAGAGCGTCATCTGGGCGAGCAACCCCTGGTACAAGCCGATCATCAAATTCAGTTGGAACGCGGCACCGTGGGCGACGATCTATCACGTCCAGGAGTCGGATCCCAATTCGGGTGGTTGGGTGGACTTCTATGACGGGTCGAATACCTCCGTCAGTCAGTTGATGCTGGTCAATGGCACGGTGTACTTCAAGGTGCAGGCGTGTAATTCGGTGGGGTGCTCTGCATGGAGTAATCCTGTTTCGATCACGCTGCAGTCCGGCGGCTGAGCAGGGGGCGGAAATGAAACTGTTGAACGTTGTCGCCGTCGCTGCATTCTGTTTGTGGGCATCCATGACAGCCCGGGCTGGAACTGTAACCTATGTATATACAGATCCGCAGGGCACACCGTTGGCTGAGGTGGACGCGAATGGCAACTTGACAGCGACATTCGACTATCACCCGTACGGTATGCTAGCTGCCGGCTCGCCAACTAGCGGACTAGGTTATGCCGGCCAGATGAATGATGCGGACATCGGCTTGCTGTACATGCAAGCTCGTTACTACGATCCAATAACGATGAGATTTCTTGGTACAGATCCCTTGGTTGCGATAGGCGGCGGGACATTCGTATTCAATAGATACGTCTATTCGAATAATAACCCTGTGAGGTACACCGATCCGTCTGGAAGGACGCCTATTGGGGGGGGCGACCTGCCCATAGGTAGCCAAAGTGATTGGGCTAAGATCGACTCGATTTGTCCTGTCTGTTTATCGGCTTCCGGTAGTGGCCAAGCATCCGTGCCTACATTGTCACCGGTACAGGTCACCGCTAGCTTGCCATCGTTTTCTTCACTATTAGGTATATCGGACGCAAATGCGGCTGAAAGTACTTTTGGAGGGACGCGAGTACTACAGATTGAAAATCCAATTTTTTCCTTCCCTGGATTTCCATACATACGGGCTATCAAATTAAGTGCAAATAACTTCGAGACACATATCAAGCAGAGGCACGCTTTTGATGTCGGTGCAAATGACGCAGGAAGGTTCCAACGAGGTATCCTGAATCGTACGACCTCTCTAGACCAGTTTTCCAACGTGCTTGCAGCAATGATCAATTCGGGAGAGGTGGTGCCGACCGCATATGAGCGCGTGCCAGGTGGGCTCCGGCTTATAGTAACGTTGGACGGCTCGATAGGTACAACCCCATCGGGTTTGCCAACTTCTATTCTAGCTATAGGACTTACGCCGACCGGAATTAATGGTATTTATCAAGTAGATACGGCGTTCCCTCTCGGAAAATAATCGGAGAGTTATGGTGAGCAAAAACACGCGTAATTGGGATAAGGTTCATGCGCTATTGATGAATTCGGACTCTCCCTTGAAATATTACCCTGCAAATTTCGATTTTAAGGGAGAAGATGAGCGCGTTTCGGCCTTATGCGCACGTATCGAGCAACGAATGCCGCTACGCGCTTTAGGGGAGGACTATAGTCTTAACCAAGATGGGGCGCGTTTCGTAAAGGTTCTGCTTCTAGATAAGATGGCGTTAAGCGTGGTGGGCGAGATACACATCTCCTCGTTTGGACGGCTGGCTACTGTGCAAGGGGTGCTTCCTCCTTACGTTTCGCTCGTAGAAAGTGTGCTGAACGAATCTGGATATATATATTTGGATCGAGAGGCTTTAGAGCGGCCTTATGATGGTAGTTATTCTGATTTCGTAGGTGAATCCTGGTACTCACGTTATTTCGCTCCGTGGTATAAATTTAATTCTTAAATCGAATTTTGTTCTATTTTCATGTGAGGCATCAGGCGTCAGGGCACAAGTGTGGCTGCGTGTTTTTTAGGTCGGTATGTATGAATATTGCCGCCGCGTTGGCCTTGTCCTCCGCAGCTGCGTACGCGGCGATGCCACCGCTTGTCAGGTTGGCCGCAGGTGCGCCCATGCGCTACGTTGCCGTTCTCGCAATGCCGGTTGTGTCCGGCGCTCTGTTCTCCGGCCCCAGCTATTTGAATGTCGACCATCGCATCAAAGAGACGCTCACGGGTTGGGTCGCGGTCAATGCCGAAGGCCGTAGCGCGCCGCTTGTCAACGTGACGATATTCGATGGCGATCCTTCAGCCGGCCGGTCCATCGCTCCGCTAGTCCATCAGGCGAAGAACGGCTTCTATGTGGACTATGTGATCGGCGCATCGGCCAATGGGACGGGTATCCGCTGCGAATACTTCGGGACGGCGGCCACGCTGACACGGGTGGTGCATGGTCCGCTCGCTTGCAAGTTCGTAAGCACGTCCAGGCCTGTGAAGGGCGCAAGGTTTGATTGCCGATGAATGACCGGACCTCGAAGTGGCGAAGTCATGGGATAGCCAACGCCGCGCAAGGCGCCACGATGGCGGCCTTCCACGTCCCGGCCGAGCCAATCGCCGGCCTGACGTCGCAAGCTCCAACAGCACTGCGTAGGTTGGCGAACAAGGAGGGATCATGTCGGTGAATGAAGGCATGACCGCCATGTCGTTAAATGAGGCTTATAGGGCAAGCAATTTCCTGGCAGAGACATTCTGCACGCCGGAGATGATGCGATACCTCGATATTGATCTGGCGACAGAGCCTGAAGAGAGCTTTTACGATGCGATGGTTGTAGGGGCTGAATTTTCCAGGGTGGACGATGCATCTCGTGGGAAGCAAATGGCTCGCCTCGAGCTACATATCATGGGCGCCTTCCATGATCGCGGCATCGTGCTTATTTTTGATGGCGCTTTTTGCTACATATCAAACGACATCATCCCGGTGGATGCGCCTGATATTCATTGGGTTGAATTCATGGGCGACGAAGGCCATAGGCGTTGCAGGATTCACTTCACCTCCATTTACCGGTTTATAGAGGTGGGCTTCCGCGACATCGATTTTCGGGTCATCAAGTTTGGGGCGATCAGGCCTTGTATTGATTTTCCTTCCAGTTAGCGCTGCGCATGCCTCATACGGAATCCGCTGGCTTGCAAAAGGCTTCTTGCGTCCGGCCCGCCAAAGGCCTGTGGCGTCGATCGTCGATGGGCTATGAGCGCCATGCAGTGCCCGGCGCCCTTGTGTGAAGTTTGAGTGGCGCAGCAGCGTCGCGGTTAGAACTCTGGTTCATGGCATGCCAATGGGGGAAGCATGAGGACTTGGTTGATGGCGTCGATGGCGCTGATCTCCGCCGCGGCGGTCCGTGCGACCGACTGCGGAGCCGCCGCGCAGCAGGCCCTCTTGCGCAAGACGGAGGCGCTGGTGATCTCCCGCGTGCCGATGGAGCCGGTCGTCGGCGAGATGCCGACTGCGCAGGGGACGCGGGAATGCGCGCGGCTGACCTTCGCCGTTGGCGCGGAGGGTGCACCGGTCAATGTGTCCATCGCTGAGTCGTCCGGCCATATGGCGTTCTCGCTGGCGGCCATGCGGGCGGTGAAGCAATACCGCTTCAGGCCGGAATTCCTCAGCCGCTTCCGAACCTACTCGCTGCTCGTCGAGGGCGTCGCCGATCGGATGCAGCCGAGCTACTTGCGTGGCGTGCAGGTTCATGGGCGATGAAAAGAACAGGTCTGCCTCAGGCTGGCGCCATGAGTACACCTTCGTTGCAACGCACACCGCCGCTATTTCCGCGGTTGGCTCCATGCGCCTGGGCCGGAGCGATGAGACGCCTCTGCGGCCTGATGTTCCTGCTGACCTTTCCCGCTCTGGCAGACGACATCGACATCAGCCTTCACCAGCGTGGCGAGCAGTTGGCGGTAGAGATCAGGAATGTGTCTCACGGCATCGTCGTCATCAATCACGACATGTCCTCGGAGCCCTTGTTGGGGCAGCTGAGCTTCAGGGTCACCCGTGGCGCCGAGGAGCTTTCGTTGCGGGGCCATATGAACAGTAATCTCCCTACCGCCAAGTCCTATGTCGCGCTGCTTCCGGGGCAGTACTTCGGCGGAGTCTTCGATCTGGATTTGCTGGAAAAACTCTACGGCATGACGGCCGGATGCTATTCGGTGCAAGTGCGCTACAGCGACGGTAAGGCCTTGGAGTTTGGTGGATACGCGGGGGCCGTCATGTCGGAGCCGTTGAAGGTGTGCGTGCGCTAGTGCTTACTCATTGACTTACGCTGAGGAGATCAGGTGGCTACTGAGCGCCAACTTCGTCGAAGCTTCGCGCCCTACGCGGGGGAGGTTTGCATTCTGACTTTGATGTCGTTGGCGGTGCTGTTCGTTGCGTTGAGGAAGCACGACGGGTCAATCATGCTGGCTGCTCTCACGCTTTGGCTGCTTGCATTCGTCGACTTCTCCTTCCAATTCCGCTATCGGATCTATTGGTCAGATGCCGAAGTCCGGCAAGTGGCCGCGGGTGGCGAAGTGCGCCTTGGGTATGACGACATAGCTGCGGTAGAGGTGGAATCCGGTGGGTCGACTGGCGGAGTCTTTCCTTCGCGGCCTTTCAGGAGGCTGGCCATTTATTCCCGCGGGCCAGAAAGAACGCCTGTGCATGTCGATATCTCTCTGCGACATTTTCGGTCGGATGACATACAGATGTTGATGAACTCCTTGCGGACGCGGCGACCGGATCTCGCCTTGCCGAAGATTCATCGAGGCGTTCCCGCCATTTGAAAGGCGTGTGGCATCACTTCGAGAAGTGTTTGTTTGAGTGTCGTGAGCTACCGGTGGCTACGACGAGGTTGCACATACTGATGGTGGATATGACCTGGAGCCAGGGGGCACCCGCGTGATATGGAGCAGCAACGAGTCAATACCGTATGGCTTTGTTCTAGTGCTTTAGGTTGCCTTCTGGCATTTCTACCCATACCAAGATTTGCCTTGGCGTCAGTCCTTGGGCTGGTTTTTGGCTGGTTTGCCTACATGAGCTCAGTCAGCCCCAGATCTCGCCACTTGTTCGCCGCCACGGCTGCGTGCAATGCGGTTATAGGCTTGGCGCTGCTTCCATTGTCCTTGATGGGGCAGGTGGGCGATGGATGCAGGATAGGGGTGGTTTCTACCTTTGAATGCGTCAGCGCCATGGTTTGCTGGCGTATATACAAGTTAGAGGCAAGTGCGGGTGGCTGATTTCAGCAAGCCAGCGGATGGGCGCGATAGGCCGCGGGCGATGCGTGACGCTTCCACGCAGACGAACGATCCATGGCTGACCATCGTCGCGCATCGCAGCTTCTACGATGTTCCTAGATTGATTCTAGCGATGGATGACGCGGCGAGGTTTTGGGTTATGGATTGTCGCTTTCTCGATGACATCGAGGACTACAGCGATAGCTATGATCTCTTCTCTATCGGGCGACGCGACGATCGTGCAGTGGTGTTGGACGAATACCTAAATCACGCCGTCGGCGACTATGTGCGGAGCGTCAAGGTGAGCGATGTTGAGTTCGATGTGACGCATCGGCATCGCCTAAGGCTGCTGGATAGCGAGCGCGAGCGATGATCCTCGGCCCCGAGGCGCGAACCTCGGCGGAGGTTCGCAACCTATCGTTGGCATGACCGCACGCAGTCCGCGCCGCTGAGGCGCTACCGCTGCGGTAAGCGATCTTCTGCTGGTGTTCGTGCCGCTCGCGCCTTTTCCATCTGCATCCGCCCATGCGCCTGCGCCGCACTGCGCGTGCCCATGTCGATGAACGCCGCGATGCCATCCAACATCACCGTCAGCCGCTGCTTATCCGGCGTACCGCGTTCGTGCACCAGCTCCGTCAATATCCGGATGTTGTTGTGCGCGTACTGCAACCATTCCGTGGCGTCATTCAATAAAGCCTCCGCGCCCGCGTCCGGGTCGGAGAAGTAGCGGGTGTGGCGGGTGGTCCAGGGTTCGCCGAAGAGATTCATGGGGTGCTCCTTGTCCTTGAGGTGCCGCGCCTCGCTTCCGTAAACGGCACGCCGCCGACAGCTCGGCGTGCCGCGATCACACCGACTCGAGGGTTCACCGGTCGCCCATGACTGGGCGCCGGGCGGCTTGATTGAGAAGTGGGTGGGCGCAAGCGGTGTTTCTCCATCGCGCGAGGCGATGCGCCGGGTTGCACGGCTTAGGAAAACTTCCTGAGAAAGACGCTAGGCCCGGTTCGTCAACCGTGTCCGCGGGGTCGTCGGACGGCCCGGATGGGCGGTGAAGATGTCGCCGAGGGGATCGGCGGGCGTGGTCGTGCCGTATGATCTGGGGTAGCCATAATCAACTCGGTAGTCAGTTGGTTTTGGTTAGCGGGTCGAGGGTGTTGGTAGCACCCTTGGCCCGCGCTTCTCACAGCGATGAAACCTTGCCGTGATTGCCTGCGATGCGTCGAAACCAGTGCGCAGACAACGCCGACGAAGCTAACAAATCGATTTGGGCTTGTCTGTAGGACATCGCCTGCGCGAAGTATCGACGCGTAACGTCAGCAGACGCCCGATCCCTGTGATTCCAATCACGCCTGCAGGCGTTGCAAGTCGCGCAGTAGCGCTTTAAGTTCCACGAGAACCCCTTTCTCCCACGAACGCGCGATGGACGTCCATCGCCACCTCTTCCGCCCATGGGCCACGCATCCTTCGATTTCGTCGGCCGGCTGGCCGATTCCCTCAACGGCGCGCAGTCGTTGGAAGAACTGGTCCGGCCGCTGCTGGAGCTGCTGCAGGCCGTCACTGGCCTGGAATCGACCTACCTCACGCGTATCGATAGCGCTGCCGGCATTCAGCACGTGGTGTATGCGCGCAACACGCGCCGGCTGCAGATTCCGGAAGGGCTTGAGGTGCCGTGGGAGGGCACGCTGTGCAAGCGCGCTCTGGAAGAAGGCCGGCTTTATACCGACGACGTCGCCAACTGCTGGGCCGATTCGGAAGCCGCGATGGCGCTGGGTATCGCCACTTATACGAGCACGCCGGTGCGGATCGAGGACGGTCGGCTGTACGGCACGCTCTGCGCCGCTAGCGGCGAGCGCAAGCCGCTGGCCGATGGTGCGGAGAAGATCCTGCACATGTTCTCTCGGCTGATAGGCCAGCAGATCGAGCGCGAGCGGCTGGTGCATGCGTTGCGCCAGGCCAACGATTCGCTGGCGGTCAGTGCCCTCACCGATGCCACCACGCAGTTGCCCAACCGACGTGCGTTGATGGAGGAAATGCGCCGGCGCCTGGCGTCGCTGGAGCGCGAGGGTGGCGCGTTGGCGGTGGCGTTCGTGGATCTGGACCGCTTCAAGGCCATCAACGACCGCTACGGTCACGAGGTAGGCGATCAATTCCTGGCGGCCATCGGCGGCCGGCTGCAGCGTGCGGCGCGCGCGGGGGATTTCGTGGCGCGCCTGGGTGGGGACGAGTTCGTCGTGCTGTCGCACGCGCCGCATGGAAGCGACGGCCAGACCGCTGCCGCGGCCATGCACGCTCGTCTGCAAGCAGAGGCGGCGGGACGGTTCGCCTTGGCGGGCGCGTCGATCGACTACGCAGGCCCGAGTATCGGCATGGTCGTCGCCACCACGCAGGGCGCGCGCGATCCGGAAGCCCTGCTGGCGCAGGCGGATGCGGCGATGTATGCGGACAAGCGGTTGCGCAAGGCGGCCAGGGAAATCGTGTAGCCGGCGAGCTCCAGCGCGTTCGCGGCAACGCCTGGAAGCGCGCATCGGGATTCGCGTGCGCTCACCCCGACCGCCTTCCCCGGCTTACAGCTTGTAAGCCCTGTGGATGGCCACGATGCCGTTGGTGAGGTTGCGCACCTCCACCTTGCCGAAGCCGGCACGCTCCATCATGCCCTTGAGCGTCTGCTGGTCCGGATGCTTGCGGATGGACTCGGCCAGGTACTGGTAGCTGTCCGCGTCGCCGGCGAACAGCTGGCCGAGCTTCGGCAGCACCTTGAAGGAGTGGAAGTCGTAGAGCTTGCTGAAGAGTTCGCTCTGCACTTTCGAGAATTCCAGCACCAGCGCGCGGCCGCCGGGCTTGAGCACGCGGCAGATGTCGGCCAGCGCCTTGTCCTTGTCGGTGACGTTGCGCAGGCCGAAGGCCATGGTCACCGCGTCGAAGCTGTTGTCGGGGAAGGGCAGGCACTCGGCGTTGAGCTGCGCCCAGCGCAGGCCGCCGACCAGGCCGCGGTCGGTGAGGCGGTCGCGGCCGACGCTGAGCATGGCGGCGTTGATGTCGCCCACCACCACTTCGCCCTCGGCGCCGACCACCGGCTTGAGCAGCGCGGCGATGTCGCCGGTGCCGCCGGCCAGGTCCAGCACGCGATCGCCCTTGCGCACGCCGCTGATGGCGACGAAGTGGCGCTTCCACAGACGGTGGATGCCGAACGACATCAGGTCGTTCATCAGGTCGTAGCTGCTGGCCACCGAGGTGAACACGCGGCCGACGAGTTTTTGCTTCTCGCCGACGGGCACGTCGCGGAAGCCGAAATGGGTGGTCTGCTGCGGATCGCTCATGGCTGTTCGTTACCGGTGCGGCGGTGGGCCGTGGAAGAGGTCATGAAGCCGCGCTCAGGCGCGCGGCTCCGGATTGTTGTCCGCGCCGCCATCGGCCGGGCGCACGGGCTCGTGTTCGTGGGCGTGGTGTTCCGCTTCCACGTGGCGTCGGTGCAGGTCCTCGGCGGAAGCATCGTCCGGCAACGGCACCGCGGTGGGCGGCGCGACGGTGGATGTCCCGTCGGTCGAAGGCGAGGCTGCGGCGGCAGGAGCAGGAGCAGCATGCGTGTGGGCGGTGCCTTCCTTCTCGTCCAGGTTCTTTTCGTTGTCGCCGCCGGGCGTGATCTTGAGGATCGAGTGGCGCACTTCGCGGGCGAGGATGACGCGCGCGTCGCGCACCATCACTTCCAGCGCGGTGTCGTAGTCGAGCTTGCCGTCGGCGTCGGTCCAGATGATCTTGCTCTCGCGCAGCTTCTGGATGAAGCCACGGAACAGGGCCTTGTCGAAGAACTCCGGCGCGGAAAGCTCGTCGAGCAGCGCCAGGCGCTGCGCGGTGAGCGTGCAGGCGTTCTCCAGCTCCGACGGCGTGAGCACGTGCGGGCCGTTCTTCACCAGCGCGGCGATGGTGATGTAGTAGCGCTCGAAGGCCTGGATCAGGCCGCGGGCGATCACGCGCAACTGATAGGCGGCGTCGTCCTGGCCGGGGCCGCGCTCCAGCACGCGCCCTTCGCTGGTGGCTTCCAGCAGGCCGCGGCGCACGAAGAAATCGATGGTGGCCTGCACTTGCTGGCCGAAGCCGTCGGCATCCCACGGCAGGAATAGTTCGCCCTGGATGAACGGATAGATGATGCGCCCCAGGCGCAGCACCGAAGCGCGCGTCATGCGGCGGTTGTTGAGGAAGCAGCATGCCACCCAAGAGGCGGTGGCCATCAGGTGCAGCACGTTGTTGCGGAAGTAGCTGAGCAGCACCGCCTGCTCGCCCTCGGTCATCAGCACGTCGCCCAGCGGGTGGCGCACGCGGCGGATCCAGCCCATCTGCTCGCCGTAGGCGACGATGCCGGCCGGATCCATCGGGGTGAGGGTCATGCGGTCGGAGTAGGGCAGCTCTTCGAGCAGCGCCTTCATCAGCTCCAGCTGCGTGAGCATGTCGTTCTCCGCCATCGCATGCTTGGGCGTGGCCAGCAGGGCCAGCGCGAGCAGGTTGATGGGGTTTACGTCGGCCGCGCGGTTGATGTTGACCTGGATCTTTTCGGCGAGCTGGTCGACGACGCCGTTGAGCCACTCCGGCTTGGCGTCCGGGTCGCCGCTGGCGGCGCGCCAGTTGGCGCCAGTCGCATCGAGCAAGGGGTTCAGCTCGATCGGTTCGCCGAAGTTGAGCGCGACGTGGCCGTACCGCTGGCGCAGCACCTTCAGTCCGCGCAGCAGGCCGATCAGCGATTCCTTCTCCTTGGGCTTGCCGGAGAGCTCGCCGACGTAGCTCTTGCCTTCCATCAGCTTCTCGTAGCCGATGTACACGGGCTGGAACAGCACCGGGCGGCGCGGCGCGCGCAGGAAGGCGCGCACCGTCATCACCAGCATGCCGGCGCGAGGCGCCAGCAGGCGGCCGGTGCGGGAGCGGCCGCCTTCGATGAAGTACTCGATCGGTACGCCGCGGTCGATCAGCTGCGCGAGGTATTCGTTGAACAGCACCGAGTACAGTGCGTTGCCCTTGAAGCTGCGGCGCAGGAAGAACGCGCCGCCTCGACGCAGCAGCGGGCCGATCACCGGCAGGTTGAGATTCACGCCCGCGGCGATGTGCGGCACCACCACGCCGGACTGATGCAGCTGGTAGCTCAGCAGCAGGTAATCGGCATGGCTGCGATGGCAGGGCACGTACACCACTTCGTGGCCCGGCGCGGCGGCGCGGACCTTGTCGAAGTGATGCATGGCGATGCCGTCGTACAGCTTGTTCCAGAAATTGGAGAGCAGGAACGACACCGAGCGCACCACCGGGTGCGAGTAGTCGGCGGCGATCTCGAACACCATGTCTTGCGCCTTGCGCCAGGCCTTGGCGTGGCTGATGTTCTCCTTCGCCGCCGTGGCCGCGATGGCTTCGCGCACCGGCTCGGCATTGAGCACGGCATCGACCATGGTGCGGCGGTGGGAAAGGTCCGGCCCGATCACTGCCGCGCGGATGCGGCGGAAGTGCGTGCGCAGCACGCGGGCGATCTTGCGCGCGAAGCGCTCCGGTTGCGCGATCTCGCCCGCCTCGGTCATCACCGAGCGCAGCGATACCGGCGTGGAAAAGTGCACGACGGTGTCGCGACCATTGAGCAGCAGGGCGAGCAGGCGGCGGAAGCGGCCGACCATCACCCAGTTCTCGGAGAACAGCACGCTGAACCAGCCCGATTCGCGGTTCGGCGCACGACCGACGTAGATGGACACGGGCACGATCTGGATGTCGTGCTCGGAATCGGCCTCGAGCGTGCGCACCAGCTGACTCAGCGTTTCGGTGGGCGCTCGGTGGCGGTTGCGGCCGAACAGCCAGCCGTCGCGTCGCACCAGCGCGAACATCGAACGCTTGCGGCGCGTGCCCTGCAGCGGCTGCATGGGGCTGGGCAGGCCGGCTTCGCGGCAGGCGCGTTCCAGGATCAGGGCATCGGAAAAGCCATCGCGCTCCACCACGTAGCACACGGGAATACCGGGCTTCAGCAGGGTCGCGGGTTCGGCCGGGTCGCGCCGCAGGCGCAACCAGGGTTCGAGCAGTTGCCCGGCCAGGTTGAACCACCAGGGCGCGCGGCTGCGGGCGGGAAGTTCCGCGGTCGACATATTCAGCATCCAGGCATTGTACCGGGTGAACCCGCCCAATCCGGTAGGCGGGCGATGGGGCAACGGGCTCTTAACGCTTGGCGGGGGCGGACATCTGCGCGCTCGTCGTGGGAGTGCTGGCCGCGGGCGCCGGGGCGCTCGCCGTCACGGCAGGCATGTTGAGCCGCTGGTGCGCATCGCGCACATTCTTTAGGAGGTCTTCGCTGTACCAGCGGCCATCCTGCTGCATCAGCGAAGATTCGGTGCTGAGCGGCTTGCCCAGCAGAGCGTAGTCGATGCGTACGTGCGCATAGCCGTAGGCGTTGTCCAGCACGGTGACCCTGACCGAGTCCAGCGCCTGATCGAGCGAGAGGCCATAGATCGCCAGCACATCCCTGAGGCCGAGATAGCCGGTGCGGTACTTCTGCATCGCGGTGTCGAAATCCATCGCCTGCAGCTGGTCGGCGTTCTTGATATCCAGCTTGCGCGCGGTCGCCACCAGCGAGGTGATCGCCTGCCTGGCTCTGTCCTGGTCGAACCAGGCCTGCTGCTGCGCCCATGGCACGAACACGTCCAGCGCGTCGTTGACCTGCTTTTTCTGCGCCATCGTCATCGCATGGCTCTGATCGATCGCGGTGCGCGCGACGCCCTGCATGATGCCGATCATCACCGGCAGCTGGTCGCTGTACTGCCGTTGCCATTGGGCCAGCACGGGCTTGGCCTGGGCGTAAAGCTTGTCTTCGGCGCCCGGATCGGTGAACTCCTTCATCTTCGCCTCGAACGCGGCGCGGTCTTCCGCGCTGGGCGACAGATCGCCGGCATGCTGGCGCGGCCAGTCGGCGCGCAGGGTGGCGTAGTCGGCAGCGGGGAGGGCGTGTTTCCAGAAGCCGGCGAAGTCACCGGCCTTGAGGTACTTCACCTGGTCCTGGATGGCGGCTTCCGGCGTAGCGCCGCCAGGCAGGTCCGCGACGGGCTGCTTGTCCTTGTCGTGGCATGCGGCGAGCGCGGCCAGGACGACCAGCCCGGGCAGGAGGTGACGGAGCGAACGGAAGCGCATGGATGGTCTCGCGGGAGGCGCCAGGCGGATGAGCCTGCGATGAGCGCCGGAGCGTAAGTGCGCCCGCTCGGAGGAGACAAGGGCCGTCGGTCCGGTTTTCGGAACGCGTTCACGCTGGAGCCTGGGCTCCAAAAAGAAAACCCCGCGGGCGTTGGGCCTCGCGGGGTAATCCGGCAGAGCCGGAAGGGAAATGGCCTTGCCCGCGGAATCTGTAGGTCAGCAGGGTCGGCCCGGCGATCTTAACCGGACCCTGAAACCTAAGGCAATACCTGCGCTTGATGTGCTAAGTGATTGATTCTTCGTCGCCGATGGACTCAGTCCACGCGCAACGCATTGACTTTCAAGCGATGACGCTCGTCGCGCGGCGCGCTCCAGTCGTTGTTGAACAGGGCCGGCTCCCAGGAGCCGTAGGTAGGATTGGGCAGGACGAACCAACGGGTGCCGACCCAGCCGAGGTAGGGCTCCACAGCCTTGCGGCGGCCTTCGGCGTTGTTGGCGATCACGTCGGCAAAGTCGCCGATCTGGTCGCCAAACTGCATCAATACGCGATATTTGCGGCTAACCAGCTGGCGCCGGCAACCCTTCTCCGTGCCGACTTGCTCGCAATCCTGCACGAAGGTGCCCAGGCCCAGGAACGCTTCCGGACCGGACACCGGCAGGCCCGCGCTGCGCAGGTTGGCCAGCGTGGCCTGGTCCAGATCCTTGGCGCGGTTGGAGATATAGATGACGGCGACGCCGTGCTTGGCCGCGAACTGGGTGAACTCCACCACGCCCGGCAGGGCGCGGGCCTTGGCTTCCTTGCACCACGCGGCCCAATCGGCTTCGTTGAACTCGCCGCCGCCGCGGATCACGCGCGCCTGGTAAGGCGAGTTGTCCAGCACCGTTTCGTCGATGTCGAGCACTACGGCGGGCTTCAGGCCCTTGAGCGGCGCCACGCGGTCTTCCTTGGTGAGCGCGTCCCAGCCTTTGTCCTTCAGCGCGGCCGGCAGGCGCGCCTGCGCATCGCGGTAAGTCTGCAGGTAGATCA
>JBCNOA010000059.1:0-19329 GCA_039594095.1 Dyella sp. | reverse complement strand
GCCACGCCGTAATCGCGCAGGAATTCACGTCCACGCAGCGTCGACAGCGTGACCACGTTGTCCAAGCCTTCAGCGCCGCAGAAGCGGGCCTGCGCGAACGGCAGGTCGGCGGAGATGCACAGCACTACCGCGTCCTGCAGCGCCGCCGCCTTTTCATTGAAGCGGCGCACCGAGGTCGCGCAGGTGGGTGTGTCGATGCTGGGGAAGATATTCAGCACCTTGCGATTGCCGGCGAAGGACGCCAGGGTCTTGTCGGATAGGTCCTTGCCGACCAGCGAGAAGGCTGGCGCCTTGTCGCCCTGCTTCGGAAAGTGGCCGTCGACCTGGACCGGATTGCCTTTGAGCGTGACCGTGGACATGTGGATCTCCTAGCGTGGAAAGAGGCCCCCAAGTAAACCACGCCATGGTGCTCGACAGCCACGCAGCGATCAGTCGAGCGATTTCTCCAGGTTTTTCTCGAACAGGTCGCTGTCGCGGTCGCTGGTCATATCGTAGAGGCTGTAGCGCCGGTTCAGTCTTGCGCCGCCGTCGCGCAGCAGCGGCTCCCACATGAAGCTGGCGCGAGCGCGGCTGGAGCGCGGCAGCAGCAGATCGAAGGGAATGGAGAAATAGATCCCCTTGTCGAAGCTGCCCTCGCCCGTCTGCTTGCCGGACTTGTTGGTCAGCGTGGCGTAGGCACCCATGCGCACGCCGTTGGAGAATTCGCGCGACACATCCAGCGTCACACCGTAGTCCTTCGCCAGATAACGCCCCACGCTGGCGGCCAGGGTCACGTCATGGAAGCCGGTATTTAGATACACCGTCGCATTGCCCACCACGGTTTTGTAGCCGCGCAGCGCGAAGTCCTGGCGGAAGCCGCGCTGCCGCACCCAGTTCATATCCACGCCGAAGGCCCAGCGCTCGCCGTACGGCCGATACAGCACTTCTCCGCCCACGCCGGCATACATCGACTCGAGCATGCCGCCGTAGGCCATGCCGAACACATCCGGCGCCAGCACCTTGGTGCCGGTGAGCTGGAAATTGGGCATGGTCACATCCGACGTGGTCAGGTACTCGCGGATGTTGGTACGCACGCGTGGCAGCAGGCTCGGCGCGGTATAGGTGAACTTGTCGTAGTTGTTCAGCAGGTTGACGCTCAGCGTCCCATCCCACCACAGGTTGCGGTTGAAGCGGTAGGTCGCGTTGCCGTTGAGCGAGAACTGATAGAGCACGAATGCATTCGGTCCACCCAGACTCTGCTGGTAACCGAGCGACACGCCGCCATCGAAGCGCTTGGGCGGCTTGGTGAACAGCACTTCTTCCTGCTGCTGCCCCGGCGGATTCTGCTCAGCGCTGCGGCGCAGCTCCTGCATGTCGATGCGATGGTCCAGCGCGTCGATGAAACGCGGGCGATGGATGCTCTGCTCGGCCATGGGCATGCCGTAGCTTTCGTCGCCCACCGTGAACCAGTCGATGCTCTCGTCGACGCGATTGTCGAGCACGCGTGCCGTGCGCCCCAGAGTCCGGCTCGGATAGAAATAGCTGCGCGGCTCGCCATGGATCACCAGTTCCGAACCTCGGCGCCCAATGCTGCTGACGTCGATGCCCGCGTTGGCTTCGAGCGTCTTGCTCAGCTCCTCCCAATCCACCCGCTCCGGCGGTTTGCGGACGAAAGCTGCCGGGCCTTCCGGTGGATCGGGCGTAGTGGCCAGGCCGCGCACGGGCTCCGGCGGCGGGTCGGCGGTCTTGCGAGGCTCCGCGTGGCGCGCGAGGTTGGAATGCAGCGTCAGGGTCGCCATGACCTTGTCGCCGCGCTCGAAGCCGAGCGAGAAATCGACATTGTCGTTGACGCGGTACATCGCAGCGACGTTGATCGGCGAACGCTGCTTGAAGCGATTACCCAATCCTTCGTGCTTGTAGTTGTTGCCGTCCAGCTCCACCTTCAGCCGCAATTTGTCCAGCGGCGTCTGGTACTCGATGCCGCCGATGACGGCCGCCGGTCCGCGGAAATAACGCAGCGTATTGAACTCGCCGCCTTGCTGGTTGGTATTGCCGGCTCGGTTGTCGAATCCGCTCCATACCCAACCGAACGGGCTCTTGATGTCGCCGCGCGCGCCCATGTTGCCCCAGGCCAGTCCCGCGGTGACGTCCACCGGACCGAAGCGCTTGCTCGCCACCACGTACTCGCTGCCGAAAAGGCCGGTACCGCCGATGTCTCTTCCACCGACGGCCACCGCCGGCCGCCAGCGCGTCTCGTCCCAGAGGCGCACCTTCAGGTCGATCGACTTGTCCTTGTAGCTCTGGTGCCCGCTAAGCCCCACCGGCCCGTAAAGACGATTGCTCACCGCGGTGTAGCGAAACGTGCCTTCGACCCATGGCAACGGCTGCAGCGACAAGTTGTAGTGCGTATAGGGATAGGTGCGCGAAGCGGTGAAGGCGAGATCCCCTTCGTCCGCCA
This sequence comes from Dyella sp., assembly GCA_039594095.1. Lineage (GTDB taxonomy): Bacteria > Pseudomonadota > Gammaproteobacteria > Xanthomonadales > Rhodanobacteraceae > Dyella_D. The sequence continues at coordinate 16,892 of JBCNOA010000059.1, read as the reverse complement.
TGCGCGCGGTCGGCGTCTGGATCAGGCCGACTTCGCCGAAATCGTTGCGCGTGTAGCCGGGAGCATCCTGCGCATGCAGCACGCATGCGATGCATTGCGTCAGCAGCAGTCCCGCGGGAAACGCGATCCGGCCATAGGAACGAATGCCGCGCGCGCTCATGGCGACGCTCCGCCGTCCAGCGGCTGGGTAGCGATGAACTCGGCCATCTCCCGATTGAATGCCTCGTCGGCGGCACCGGCGGTGCGGCGCTTGTCGAGCGGCACATAGACGATCGCGCCGGGCGCCAGCGCCATCGGCGGGCTGGTGTTCCAAAGCGCGATGCCCAGTTCGAACACCTGTCCGTCCGGCTGAATCACGAACAGCGAGTCGCGGTCGGCGAAACGAGTGGGACAGGCGGCGACATAACGGCGCGCATCCTGAAGCGCGACATGCGGCAGCTCGCAAGCCGCGTTCACCGCACCCACGACGCGCACGGTCGAGGGACGCCGCGGATAACTGAGCGTGTCGCCATCGTCCACCGGAAAGTTATCCGCGCTGTCGGCGGCCAAGGCGCCGGGATCGAGCGTGCGCGTCGCGCGCCGGCCGGTCACCGGCATGGCCTGCAGCCACTGGCGCAGCGATGCGCTCAACGCACTGAACGATGCGTCGCCGCCGCGGCTCGCCTGGTCCGCGATCGCGCCCAGTTCGTAGAGCAGGCCGGCCTGCAGCCGCCGCTGCGCCATTACCTGCGAGCGTTGCGTCCAGCTCGCGCCCAGCGCGTAGGCTTCCGGATGCACTCTCGCCGCCAGAGCGGCGTCTGCGAGTCGAGCGTTACCGCTCAGCGTCTGCATGCCCGGCCGTTCGACTTCCCCCGAAACCGTGACGGAAACCGCCGCCATCGCGTGGACCGGCCAGCACAGGCAGACCAGCCATCCGAGCAGGCAGGCGGGCTTCACGTTCGGGTCTCCCGGTAGGGACGCAGCTGGATGAGCTCCAGTGCCTGTCCCGGCGCGGCGTACTGCCGGCTCTTCCAGATGAAACCGTCGGCGGGATCGACCCAATAGCGGTTGACGACATCGAAACCTGCATCGTTCGCGCTCATGCGCTCGTCGTAGCGCAGCAGGCGATGCGCCTGTCCCAGTATCTCCACGTTTTCGGTGCCCTTCGGCTCCAGCCGCGCCTTGGCGGGAACGCCGTAGCGGTAACCCGGCGACCAATCGAGCACGCGGCGATATTCCACCGGCGCACGCACGTTCTGCAGCCCGGCGAGGAACGGGTCTCCCGCATCCAGCGTCGTATGATCGAGGTTCGCGTCGAGGCCGACGGTGCGCACGAGCACGCCATGCCGCAGGAACACCGCCTGCCCATCCGGGCCATACCAGCTCTCCAGGTCGCCCTGCACGCTCGCAAGCAGCAACACGGCCTGCCCACCGGGTGCGTTGACCTGCAACTGGTAATAGGGCTCGGCGGCGACCGATGCGGCCGTGGGATGCACATCGGTGCCGCCACCGATCGCTTGCCGGATGGTATCGGCGCTACCGAACGATACGTCGGTGCACGCGGCCACCGCGCAGCTCGCAGCCGCCAGGGCCGCGAGGCGGAGCGAAGCTCGCCACGGTAACGTCGTCATGCGCACAGGCATCAGTTGGTCAGGTCGTTCTTAGCCGAAGCCGCGTTGCTGACAATCCCCGACAAGGGGAGCAGCTGGGAGAGGAAGCGGTTCCAGCGCGTCACGCCGGCCGGCCCGACAAACACCACATCGCCGGGGCGAACGGAGAACTGCGACGCCATCGCGAACGCCGCGGGCGACTTCGCATCGAGCTGGTAGATCGTGGCCGGTGACTTCTCCATGTCTTCCACGCCACGGATCACGTACACCGCATTGCCCTTCGAGGTCGTCTCGTTGAGGCCACCGACCCTGCCAATCGCCTGCGACAGACTCATGTCGCTGGTCTTGAAAGGGATGGCCGCGGGACGCATCACCTCGCCCACCACGTAGACCTCCTTGCGGTCCGCATAGGGAAGGAAGATCTGGTCGCCCGGCTTGAGCCAGACGTCGCCCAGCTGGTGATTGCGCGTGAGCGCGTCGAGATCGAGGTGGTAATCGTGCCCGTCGCGCGAGAGCACCAGGCCGGACAAGTCGGCCTGATCGGTATTGATCTGCGCCGAGCCGATAGCTTGCGCCAGGCTCAGCGGCGTCACCGTGACCGGCAGCGGCTCGGTCTTCACGAAGGCGCCGCGCATGGTGATGCGCTGCGCGCCGTAACTGATCACGCTCATGTCGACCTGCGGGTCTTTCACGTACGTAGCGAGACGCCGCGTGATTTCCTGGCGCAGATCTTCGACCGTCTTGCCCGAGGCTTTGACCACGCCGACATAGGGATAGAAGAGCGTTCCGTCCGCGCGCACCACGCGACCGTTCGCACTCGGCTGCTGCTGCGAGCCCGCCGGCGAAGTCAGTTCCGGATGATCCCAGACGGTGATGTAGAGCGAATCGCCGATGCCGATCCGATACGGCTCGGGCTGGTAGTTGCGCAGTTCGTCGGGAAGCGTGGGCAAGGGATTCGACACCTTGTCCATCGCCAGCAGCTTGGGAGTGATCGGCACGATCTGATAGCGCGCCGCATCGATCGAACCTTGTCGCGAAAAATCCATCGCGCTCATGTGCTGTCCCGGCGCCCAGAAACAGCCGTGCAGGGTCAGGGCGGCACATGCCAACAACAACGCCCGTCGCTTGTTCATCCGTAGAGCCCTTCGATTATCGCGAACGCCGCTGTGCGGCGACTGGATCCTCGGCCCCCTACCGATGACGTGTGACGTGCCCGGCCCGCGCGTTCGTGGCGAACGGCGGAACCGCGACGCGCTCGTTATGCGAACGCGTCGTTAAATCCAAATCAATGCGTACCGCTGGTGCCCGTCGTGCCGCCCGTACCGGTGCCACCCGTGCCGGTGCCTCCGGTACCCGCGACCGCTGCGGCGGCCGCCGCACCCGGACCCGGATGAGCGGACTTCATGCTGCCGTGAGCGGCGGCCTTGGCTCGCGAAGGAGAAATCAACTGAGCAGGCGTTGCGGGCTTGGCCTGCTGCTGTTCTATGAGCTGGTTCACAGTCGTGGGCTGCTGCGATGCATTCGGCGAAGCACTCGGTGCGTTCTGCGCGAACGCAGCACCGGCGATGAGCCACGTCGTAGCGATGGAAACGGCGAGAAGTTTCATATGCATCCTCTTCGGTTCGTCGCGTGAGGGAGGAGATGGGAAGCGTGAAGCTATTGGACTGTAGCGTCGTTCGTGCGTGCATGACTGAACCAACACCAACCCGACATGAGAGAATTCCACAAGGCATTCACTCACATCGCTTAGAGTTGCCGTTCTCCGCGAACGTGTTCAACACACACGGCTCATCTTTGTCGCGGAATCGTGATGTCGCGCAGTGTTTTCACGCTGCGGATCACAGGATCAGGTTGTTGTCATCCTTGCTTCTCAGAAGCGAGCGACAATGGACGACGCACGTTGCTCAATCGATGCGAACCGTCCCCCAGGACTGCCCCGAGGAAGCCACGAAATGCACGACATAAGAACGATGCTTGCCTGCGCCGCGGCGTTATTCACATCGGCCGTGGCGATTGTCGTTCTACGCCGCCTGGCGGAACCGCTGGGCCTGCTGGACCGGCCCAACGATCGCAAACAGCACGTAGGCAGCGTGCCGCTGGTAGGCGGCCTGGCGATGTTCTGCGGCGTCTTCGTCGGCGCATGGTGGTACGGCGATGCGACGCAGTTCAGCCGCATGCTGCTCACCACGGCAGCCGGACTCACCATCATGGGCTCGCTGGACGACCGGCACGAACTGAGCGTACGTACGCGTCTGCTCGTTCAGACGGGCGCCGTGCTCCTGATGATTGGCAGTACGGACGTCTATATCCGCTCGCTCGGTACGCTCAATGGCGTTCAGCTTCAGCTGGGCCCGCTCGGCATACCGCTGACCCTGATCGCGGTGATTGGACTGCTGAACGCGTTCAACATGATGGACGGCATCGATGGTCTCGCCGGCAGCATGGGCCTGGTCGGCGTCGGTGCGATCTTCGTTTTCCATCACGGCGTCGTCACGCCCGGCGTCACGGTTCTGATCGCCATGCTCGGCGCGGCGATGATTCCTTACCTCGCCGCCAACCTCGGTTTCTTCGGCAGGAAGATCTTCATGGGCGACGCGGGCAGCACCGTGCTCGGCTACCTGCTGGGCTGGGCGCTCATCGATCTCAGCCAGAGCGCCAATTCCGACCTGCAGCCGACCGACGTTCTCTGGTGCGTCGCCGTTCCCGCGCTGGACACTCTCGCGGTGATGTGCCGCCGCATGCGCAACCATCAATCGCCGTTCAAGCCCGATCGCGGGCACATCCATCACATCCTGCTGCGCATGGGCCTGAGCCCGCGCATGACGCTGGCCGTGCTGGTGACCGCGGCCGTGCTGCTGGCTTTCATCGGGCATCTGGTCCACGCCTATGGCCAGCTCGCCAGCCTCGGCCTGTTCGGCTTCCTTCTGGTGGCCTACATCGCTGCCACGACGCGGCGCTCCACGATGGCAGCCAGCCAGGCGGTGCAGCAACGCGGCCAGTGAACGGGAGCGTCGAACCGGCGCGCACCAGTCATGTTCTACGACCTCGTCAACCTGAGCATCAGCCACCCCATCACACAGGCGTGGCTGATCGCCGGCATCGCCCTGCTTTGCGGACTGCTTCGACGTTGTCGCCTGGCCCTCGGCGTTGCCGCGGTTGCGCCTCTATGGTTGCTGTTGTGCGCGACGCCCGCGTTCACGCAGGGGCTGCAGCGCTGGCTTGAAGGACGCTACGACGCACGCCCAGCCGCCGCCTATCCCCTGGCCGACGCCATCGTCGTGCTCGGTGGCGAAAAGCTTCCCGCGGGAGCGTCCGCGGCCCAAGACAGCGAAGCCGATGCCGGCACGCGCGTCGGCTTCGGTTACTTGCTGTACCGGGCGCACCGCGCACCGATCATCTATCTCTCAGGCGAAGGCGACGCGAAGCCGATGGCAGCCGTCCTGGAACGCCAGGGCGTGTCGACCTCGGTGCTTCGCCTGGAGACGGGCAGCCGCACCACGTACGAGAACGCACGCAACACCGCCGCACTGCTTCGCAGCGAAGGCAGGCACACGATCCTGCTGGTGACGTCGGCCGCGCACATGCCACGCGCCGCAGCCAGTTTCGAAAAACAAGGACTGCGCGTGATCCCCGCCCCGGCCCTTCCGCCGCCTTCTCAGGCGTTGGATCCGTGGCAACCGCGACGCGCCATGCTATGGGACGCCTCGCACGCCCTGCACGAATACATCGGCCTGTGGGTCTACCGATGGCGCGGCTGGGCCTGAGCCCACCGCCTCACCCTCTCGGCCTGCCCGCGAACTCCACCGCCGCACCGTTCGCCACGCGCGGCACATCCTGATCGACACGGTTGTCGTACTCGAACGAACGCGCATCCAGCCGCACCTCCCCCTTGCTCAGGCGGAACTGCTTGCCCGTGCTCAAGAAGGCCATGGGCACGGGACGTCCATTGGCGAGCGCCTTGGTTCGACGCACGGTGTTTCCCGAGATCACCACCGAATCGATGTGGCGTGCGCTGTCCGCGGACTCGTCTTCCGAAAAGTTGATGCAGGTCCCATAGATATCGCTGAAGGTATTGCCTGCCACGACCAGCCCGCTCACGCCCAGCACACCGATCGCACCCATCTGGGGCCGGATGCCGATGAACGTGTTGCCAGTGATGACGGCATTGACTGCGTTGCGACTGCGCGCCGACGCCATGTCGCCCAGGCGGATCGCATCGCCGCCCGCGCCAGCCCCCGGCGGCGACCGCTCGAAAATGCAGCCGATCACGCGCGCGCCGCTCAACCCTTTGATCGCCAGATCGGTCCGCACGGAGTTCAGGAAGTGACAATTGCGCACGGTAAGGTTGTCCGGCATGTCCGCCTGCGTCTTGGGCCGCGTTGAACTGTCGATACCCCAGTAGCAGTTGCGGAATTGGCAATCCAGCACTTGCCAGTTGCCGATGTTCGCGCCTTTCTGATGTCCGTTGAAGAAGGTGATGCCGGCGGTATTCACCGTGTCGATATCGATGAAGCTGCAGCGCCGGATTGTGACATTCCGATAGACGCTGAAGTCGTGATCCGGCTCGAAGTCGATGCCGCCGACCGACCGTGAGAGTTTGGCGTTGCCGATATTGCGGAAGATGCAGTTCTCCACCAGCAGGCCGTCGCAGTCGATGATGGACAGTCCGTTGCGATTGTCCTTCACGGCCCCGTCGAACACGCAATCGCGCACGGTGACCCGCTCGTTGTGGCGCTCGGTGTTGGACAAGGTGCCCGATCCCACGTACATGCCATCGCCGCGAAAGCCGAAGAACGTCACCCGCTCCACCGTCAGGTCGGAGGTCGCGTTCGCCGCCAACAGGTAGTAGTACTGCGCGTACCCGAACTCACCCACGCGTCCGTTGAGCTTCAGATCGTGTATGTGGATGTCGCGCATGTTGTCGGCCACGCGCGGCGTGCCGCCATCCTTGACGTAGGTGGCGAGCATGAATTCGGACGCCAGGGAGCCGTCGAACGAGCGCAACTCGCTGGACGCACCTTCGCCATACAGCTCCAGGCCCGAACGCAAATTGATCTGCTTGACCGGATAGACCCCCGCCGGCACGAACACGCGCCGGGATCCGTCGATCGCTTTCTGGAAGCCTGCCGTGCAGTCGTAGCCGCTTCGTCCGGCGCGGAGCGCCGCATGCTCTTCTTTGGGGAGGAAATCCAGTACGTTCGCCTGCGTGTCGGCCATGGCCGTTCCTCGGTGTCCGTCATGATGGAAGGCGCGCGCCGACGGCGCACGACCCGCTTCGCTTCCCCTGGTCCGCAGAGTCTAGGGACGCGCGAGCATCGTGGTTTACTCGCGCATGAACCCATTCCTTGCGATCTGCGCCGTATTCGGCGCAAGAACTTCTAAGCGGGCTGTTCCGCAGGAACGGCAACCGGCCCGCACAACTCGCGATATACGTCGACCGTGCGGCTGATCACGATGCGTTCGTCGAACTCCGTATGCGCCTTCGCCCACGCCTTCTCGCCGATCCGGCGCGCGAACGTCGGATCGTCGTCCAGCCGGCGAATCGCTTGCGCCAGCGCCTTCGCATCGCGCACCGGCACCAGCAAGCCGTCCACGCCGTCGGTGACGACCTCGCGGCAACCCGGCACGTCCGTCGTGATCAAGGGCTGCGCGCACGCAGCGGCTTCGATCAATGTTTTCGGCAGACCCTCGCGATAGCTCGGCAAGGCGACCACGTCCACCGCGCCGAGCAGCGTCGGCATGTCGTCCACGTGGCCAAGCCAGTTCACCACGCCTTCCTCCACCCAGGACCGCACCGTGTCCTCCGGTACCGCCGCGGGATTGCCCGGGTCCGGCGTGCCGGCGAGCAGGAACTCGATGCGGCGTCCCTCGGCGAGCAGCTCGCGTGCCGCCGTGACGTATTCCTCCAGACCCTTGTCCCACAGCAGCCGCGCCGCGACCAGCACGCGCAAAGGGCCTCCCGAGCGCTCGCCGCTGCGCTTGACGAAGCGCGAGCAGTCCACACCGGAGCCGCGCACCAGGCGGATGCGTGCCGGGTCCACCAATCCCGCGCGCTCGAACAGAGCCACGTCGTCGGCGTTCTGCAGAATCAGCCGCGCGCCCTCGCCGTCCAGAGCCAGACGCAGCAAGCCGCGCACGACAGGCCGCAGCGCGCGCGCCTTCGCGTCGTTGCTGGTGAACACGTAGCCCATGCCCGCCACCGCATTGATCCGCGCCGGCACGCCGGCAAGACGCGCGGCGAGCGATCCGTAGACAGCGCACTTGATGGTGAACCCGTGCACCAGCGCCGGACGCTCTCGCCTCAGCAGACGCACCAGGTGGCGCAACAGCGACAGCTCCCGCAGCGGATTGAGGCTGCGCCGCTCCATCGGCAACGCCTCCCAGCGCAAGCCGAGCGCCTGCAGCTTCTCGCCGTAGGGTCCGGGCGGCGAGAGCAGCAGCAGCTCGTGACCAGCCCTATGCAGCGAGAGCGCGAGCGAGCGGCGGAAGTTGTAGAGATACCAATCGGTATTGGCGAACAGGACGATCTTCATGGGAGGTTGCGCCGCAGGAGGGATGGGGATCGCTCGCGCGCCTCAGCCACGAGCGGCGCAAGCGCCTGCCCGCACGGAGCGCGTTCATGCCGGTTCCCCCTGTTCGGCGCCCAGCCAGGCCTGGAACATCAGCACGTTCCACAGCTGGTGCTGCCAATTGCGTTTGCCGCTGAGATGCTCGGCCCATACGCGCCGGATCGGCGCGGGACGAAGATAGCCCTCGCGGCGAAGGCGGCTCTCGTCCAGCAGGCTTTCGGCCCAGTCGCGCAGCGGGCCGCGCAGCCAGCTGTCCAAGGGCACGCCGAAGCCTTGCTTCGGCCGCTCGATCAACGTCTGCGGCACGTGCCGGTACAGCACCTGGCGCAGCAGCCACTTGCCCTGGCCGTCGCGGATCTTCAGATGCAGCGGCATGCGCCAGGCCAGTGCGACCACACGCGGATCCAGCAGCGGCACGCGCGTCTCCAGGCTGTTGGCCATGGCGGCGCGATCGACCTTCACGAGAATGTCGTCGGCCATATAGGCCTGCGCATCCATCGCCATCATCCAGTGTTCGAAGCTGTCGGTCTGCGGCCACGCCTGCGGATCGGTCAGCAAGGTCGGCGGTTCCACCGCGCTCTGTACCAGCGCCTCCGGATCGCTCCACTGACTGGTGAGCCGATGAAAGAACTGCTGTCCGCTCGACAACGTGAGTACGTCGGCCAACTTCTGCGCCTTGTCGCCCGGCGTGGCGACCTGCAACCGCTTGGGCAGCAGCACGCGGGCGCGCTCGTACCAGCGGTCCCAGGTGGTGGGCGGCACGGCGCGAAGAGCGCCGGCGGCGGCGTGGCGCACGAACGACGGCAGGCGTTGCATGCGTTCCCACACCCGCCGCGCGGCGAGGTAACGGTTGTAGCCGCCGAACAGCTCATCGCCGGCATCGCCGCTCAGCGCGACGGTCACGTGGCGGCGCGCCAGCTGGCTGACCAGGTAGGTCGGGATCTGCGAGCTGTCGGCGAACGGTTCGCAGTACATCGACGGCAACTTCGGGATGACCGCCAGCGCATCTTCGGGCCGCACGTAAAGCTCGGTGTGCTCGGTACCCAGGTGCGCGGCCACCGCCTTGGCATGCGCGGCTTCGTCATAGCCGCCCTCGCCGAAGCCGATGGTGAAGGTCTTCACCGGCCTGCTGCTCTGCTTCTGCATCAAGGCGACGATGGTGCTGCTGTCGACGCCGCCGCTGAGGAAAGCTCCAAGGGGCACGTCCGAGATCATCTGCGCACGCACGCTCTGCGCCAGCTGAGCCTCGAGCGCGTCCACCGCCTCTTCGTCGCTGCCGAAGAACGGCTCGGCCATGCCTTCGGCGACCACGTCGTTGTACTGCCAGTACGGCTGCGATTCGGCCTCGCGCGGCCCATCGGCGTGAAGCCGCAGCACATGCCCGGGGCGCAGCTTGGCGATGCCGCGATAGATGCTGTACGGCGCCGGCACGCAGTTGTGGCGAAGCAGCAGGGTCAGCGCATCGCGATCGATGACCGCCTGGAAGCTCTCGTGCGCCTTCAACGCTTTCAGCTCGGAGCCGAACAGCAGGGTGCCGCCCTGCCAGCCGTAGTACAGGGGCTTCTCGCCGAGCCGGTCGCGCGCAAGCGCCAGGCTGCGATCGCGCCGATCCCACAGCGCGATGGCGAACATGCCGATGCAGGCCTGCAGGCTGCGCTCCAGGCCCCACGCGGCGATGCAGGCGACCATCGTCTCCGTATCCGAGTGGCCGCGCCAGGCAGGTGCGCTGCCCTCTGCCGCGAGACGCTCGCGCAGATCCAGATGGTTGTAGATCTCGCCGTTGAAAACGGCGACGTAGCGGCCGCAAGCCGAATGCATCGGCTGATGTCCCGCGGGCGAGAGATCCTGGATCGCCAGGCGGCGCTGCGCCAACGCGATGCCGGCCGTTTCGTCGCTCCAAACGCCGCCGTCGTCGGGGCCGCGGTGCAGCAGCCGCGCGGTCATGCCGAGCGCCTGCCGCTCAAGCCGCTCGCGCGGCGCGCCGGCAGGGTTCCAGAGTCCTGCGATGCCGCACATCAGCGAGCCTCCGCGGTGCGCAGCACGTCGGCCAGGCGCGGAGCCTGCGACGCCAGACTGTAGTGTTCCTCTACCCGGCGGCGGCCGGCGCGCCCTTGCGCGGCGCGTAAGGCCGGGCTACCGATCAGCTGCCTCAGCGCCTGGCGCCAGTCTTCGTCATCGGCCGCGAGAAAGCCGTTGTCGCCATGACGCACGATGTCCGCGTTCACGCCTACCGGCGACGCCACCACCGGCAGCCCGCTGGCCATGTACTGGATGATCTTGTAGCCGCACTTGCCGCGTTCCCAGGGACCGTCGCGCAACGGCATGATTCCGATGTCCATGTCGGCGATCAGCTCGGCCTCGGTCTCTTCCGACCACGGCAGCACCTTCACCGCCACGCCCTCGAAACGGGAAGCGACCTCGGGCCGCGCGCCGATGAACACGAGCTGCGCCGCGTCGTTGGCACAGGCCTCGAGCAGGATGTCGCGGAGGTCCAGCGCGTAGTGCTCCGTAGCGGGGGAACCGATCCACCCGATCACGGGCCGCGCGCGTCCCGCGTGCGAGACCGGGGAATAGCGTCGCTCGTCGACCACGGTCGGGATGATCTCCACACGGCCGGCCCGCGCCTGTTCGGCACGTGCGGCAAGATACGGATTGCCGGCGATCACGCAGGCCGAGCGCGCCATCACGCGATCGATCTTGCGACCGAGCACCCGCCGCACCACAGGGCTGCGCGCCAGGTCGTACTTGTGAAAGAGCGCGTCGTCGTAATCCACCACATAGGGGCATGCATGACGCGAAAGCACGGCTTCCAATCCGTAAGGCAGGTACGGAAACAGCTCGCCTTCGACCCAGGCCAGATCGTGTTCCTTGCGCCGCATCAGCTCGGCGATGCGCCGACCGTAATAGCGCCAGGCGGTGTACTTGGCCACTTGAGGGCGATCGCCATAGAGGTCTTCCAGATACGAATCCGGAAACAGGGGCTGCACCTGCACGTCGATGCCGCGACGCTCCAGTTCGCCCAGATACTGCAGGCTGCGCAAGCGCGTGCTCGGTCCCAGCCTGGAGTATCGGGAAAACAAGGTGACCTTCAGGCGCTTCATGCCGGTTTCCGCTCCAGCCCGGATGGGTATTCCACGAACAGCGCCACCAGGGGGATGGTGTACATCCATTGGAACGCGAACGCTTCGATGTAGGGATTGGTATTGGAGGCGATGAACGCGGCCATGAAGGCGCTGAACAGGAACTTGTGGTGCGGCGGCAGCTTGCGCGCCGCGGCCAGGCGCAGGACGCGCGCGATATAAACGAAGAACGGCAGCGCGTACACCAGCGCACCGAGCAGGCCCACGCGATAGATCGTGGCCAGCCAGACCAGTTCGTAGCGCCAGGGGTATTCGGCGCTGCTGACGAAACTCACGCCCTTGCCATGGCCGGCGCCGAGGCCGCCGTTGTCGAGGATGCCCTGATAGAGCGAGCCGGCCATGCCGACACGGGAGCTGCCGCCACCGGAACTGATCTTGTCGACGAAGCTGTCGTAGATCACCGACAGGCGGATGCTCGTGTAGCTCTCCAGCAGGATCACCACCACGATCATGCCGAACATCATCGGCAGGCCCACCTTGACCAGGCGCGTCAGCGGCGTACGCAGGCTGCGCTGGAATCCCAATGTGCGCGGCGCCAGCAGGCGCCCGAGCATCCAGCCCACGGGGATGGAAAGGATCAGCGCGGAACGACCGGACGTGACCGCGCATACGAACAGCATCGCGAGCACGGCTACACGCAGCAGGCGGCTGCGGATCAGCTCCGGCGAGCTGAAGAAGCCGCCAGCGAGGAAGATCAGCGAGCCGTACACGTGCATGATCGCGCCCGCGTAGCCGTCCTGAAGGTTGATGTTGGCCTCGCCCTTGAAGAAGAACGACACGGCCGCTGCGCCGTAATGGAAGTACAGGTAGAAGTACAGGCCGACGCTGGCACAGGCCAGCACGGTCAGCAGGCTGAACCACTCCACCAGGCGCTCCGGCCCCGGCGCGCGCATCAGCCCCGCCGCCACCAGCATCCACAGCAGCGGCGAGAGGATGTAGATCACCAGCATCTGGGCCGCCGCCACGGGCGGCGCGTCGTTGAGATAGCCCACGGCGGTATAGATCACGGTGACCATGGCGGTGCACACGTAAAGCGCCAACAGCTTCTTCAGGCCCAGGCCCAGGCGAAAGCCCGGAAGCGCGAGCAAAGCCGTCAGCCCGAGCAGGGCCGCCGTGGGTATCGGCAGCGAATTGGGCACCACCACCGACAACAAGAGCAGACCGATCGCCGAGAGCACGAAAAGGTGCCGGCGCGTGATGCGTCTTTCGCTGAAGGGCAGCGGCCCCGGCATCGCGGGCAGCGGAGAGGGAGAAGAAGCGGACGGGCTCATGCGGCCACCATGTCGGCGATCCAGCGATCCAGTACTCCGGCCTGCGCCACCTTGCTATAGGCGCCGATGTCGCGCCTTCCCGTGGTCGGTGCGGCCAGGATCCGCCGCAAGGCTTCGGCGCTTTCGCCGCCGCCCTGGGTGACCAGGGTCTGCCCGGCACCGGTCTCCGCCAGGATCGAGGACGCTGCGTTCTCGACGCCCGACACGCATACCACCGCAACGCCCGAGGCGAGGTATTCGAATACTTTGCCGGTGGCGCAGCACACGCGATTGCCCGTGAGCAGCAGTAACCGGTCGCAGCGCCTCATCAACTGCAAGGCCAGGCCGCGACGCACCGGCTTGATGGCGGTGACGCCAAAGCGCGCCCGCTCCAGCGAGTGGCGCTCGCGCTCGGTCAATTCGCCCACGAACAGCACGTGACGGCGTGCCTGGCCATCGTCGATGGCATTCATCAGCGAGACGAACCGGTCGAGACTCTGAGAGGCGGAAGCATCGCTGGCGCCGACACGCCCGAAGTGGCCGATCAGCTGCACGCCTGCGGGAATCTGCCTGGCCAGCATGGCTTCCGCCTCCTCCGCATCCGCGTCCGCTTGTCCGGCGAAGTCGTCCGGATCGAACCCATTCGGCAGCAGGGCGACGCGGCGGCTGGGATATCGGCGTGCGAAGTCTTCGACCAGGGCCGGGCTTACCGAGGTCACCAAGCTCGCCGCGCCGACCACCCGCGCCTCGATCAAACGGCGCATGGCATCGGCCGCCGCACCGGGCCGGCCTAGCGGCTCGAACACCAACCCGTCGCGGAAATCCTGGATGCATGGCAGACCGTGCCGCGTGGCCAGGCTGGCCGCGGCGATCAGCGCATCGATCGGCGAATACGTGCCGATCGCCACGCAACGTTCGCCGGCGGCCAAGCGTTCGCGGCAACGACGATCCGCCTCGGCCAGCGCATTCACCAGCCATGGGCTCCGCGCACTTGAGCCGCGGCCGGTGGCCGCGAACGGCAATCCGCGAACGAAGGCCGACGCCATCGTCAGCAGCGACGATGTCAGCGACGCTTCGCTGCCCACGCAATGGCCCGGCAAGGAAACCACTTCCACGGCGGGCGAGCCCGTCGCGATGGGTACGGCGCCCTTTTCGCGCGCGAGGACGTGAACCCGGTAGCGATCCGCGTCCAGGTACTTCACCAGGCCCTTGAAGCGCTGAGCCGCGACGTTGCCGGTCGCGTGGTGGGCCGCGAACAGGAAAAGGTTGATCTTGCTCATCGCACTCCATTCCGGCGCAGTCCCGGCGACCATCCTGCCGTCCGCAGCCGCACGCCTTGCATCGCCTTCGCACCGGCCTGCGCCGCCAGCGCGATCGAGGAGCGGAACCAGGCCAGCGCACAAACGCCGAGGCCTGCCCAGATCAGCAGGAAAAGTGTCCGCCGGCCTTCGCCGAACAGCACGAACGCCACTGCCGCGGCGGTGACGGCCGTGGTCGCCACGTAGAGGCGCAGGCGCGGCACCGGCCGCCAGACGCGGCACGAGAACTCGGTGCGCACCACCAGAAACAGCAGGAACGACACGGCCGTGGAGATCGCCGCACCGCCCGCGCCGTATCGCGGCACCAGCAAATAGTTGCCGGCAATATTCGCCGCGGCAGCGAGGAACGACGCCAACATCGAGTACATGCTGCGGCGCGCGAGGCTGATGCCTACGGCGGCGCATTCGGACAGCGCATACAGCAAGGGCGGGGCGAGCGCCGCGGCCACCAGGTACTGCACCCGGTCGTAAGTGGCAGGCAGCAGCCACGCCAGCACCCACGACAGCAAGCCGGTAGCGACGAAGATCAGCACCACGGCCGCGAGCAGGTGATCGGTGACCGCGTCGATCTTCGCCTGTGCATCGCCTTCGGCTGCCCAGCGGTAAACGGTCGGCGCCCACACCGTGGAAAAGATGCTGGACACGATGCCGGCCGCAGCCGCGATGCTTGCGGCCACCGAGAACACGCCCAGTTCGGTCAGTGTGGACATCTGGCGCAGGAAGACCCGATCCATCGCCATCAGGGCCCAGGACGCGACGCCGCCGAAGATCAGCGGAAAGCCGAACGCCACCAGCGGGCGCAGGCGAGCGCGGTCCAATCGCGCCGACAGCGCCGGCACCCACGCATGGCGCGTGTTCCACGCATACGCGAACATCACCGCCACGATCGATACGGCGTACGCCGCCAACAGCATGAAGAAACTTCGGCGCGGCACCGCCAGCGCGTAGGCGGCGACCAGCGCGAGAAACAGCACTTTCGGCAGCACCTGGCTCATCGAGAAGGCGAAGCCCTTCTCTTCCATGCGCAGGATCACGGAGAGGAAGCGCGAGACGAACGTCGCCAGGATCGACGCCGCCGCGATCGCGCTCAGCGCTCCGTCGTCGGCCGCGAACAAGGCCTGCGACAGCAGCCCGGGCTTCACCAGCAGCAAGACCGCGAGAATCGCGGCCAGCGCCGATAGCCCGGGCAGCGTAGCCGCCTTCAGCAAGCCGGGCCGATCGGTGCTCTCGTGGTACTCCCGCGCATAGCTCTGGTCCAACCCGAAGGTGAACAGGATCACCGCGAAATTCGTCGCCACCTGAAGCATGGCGATGCGGCCGATGTCTTCGGCGCTGAAGAACCAGGCCAGCATCGGCAACGTGACGAAACCGACGGCGGCCGAGCCGAGCGGTCCCAGCGCGAATCCCAGCAGCTTGGTCTTGTTCATGACCCGGCCACCCTTCGCGGCAGCAGGGCATCGCCCTCCGAAGGAATCGCACGTCCGGCCGCGTCGCCGTACGCGTCGCGAAGCCGAGAGATCACCGCGCTCTCGCCGAAGCGCTCGAGGCTGGCACGGCGGATCTCGGCGGCGTCATAACGGCCGATATGCCGGCGCAAGTCGCTCATGGCTTCCGCGAGCGCCCCTTCGTCGTCCACCGGCACCAACAAGCCATCGCGCTCAGTGACGATATCGTCGGGTCCGCCGCAGCGGGTGGCGACGACCGGCCGTCCCATCGCCAGCGCTTCCACGATCGCGACGCCGAAGGTTTCGTACCGGCTCGGATGCACCAGCGCTTGCGCGCGCGCCAGTTCCTCGGCGACCTGCTGACGGGTGAGCGCGCCAAGAAAGCTCACGCGGTCGGCGATGCCGAGCTGGGCGGCCATCCGCTCGAGACGGCCGCGCTCAGGGCCATGCCCGCCGATATGCACGCGCACGTTCTCGTCTCCCGCGAAGCCGCGCGCGAAGGCGCGCAGCAGCAGATCGATACCCTTGTTCTCGTTGAGGCCACCGACTGTCAGGAAGGTGAAGGCGCGTCCCGGAGGGCTCTCTTCCAGCGCGCGTTCGCCGAACGAGGCGTCCACGATGTTGGGCATGACCTCCCATGCGCCGTCGGCGGGCCCGAAGTAACCCTGAAGGAATCGCGCGAAGGAAGCGCTGACGGCGAATTTGCGGCGGGCATCGCGCGCCGCATCGCGGGCGATGCGCATCTGGGCCGCGCTCACGCGCCCGCGTGGATACATCGAGCTGTGTTCGGTGAGTACATAAGGCAAGCCTTCGCGCAGCCACAGCTGCCGCGCAAGCGCACCGCCATAAAGCGCTGCATGGGCATGCACCACGTCCGGTCGGCCGAACTCCGCCTCGTACTGCCTGTACAGCTTCAGCCCGTGCCGCACCCACCAGTAGCTCGCGGCGTGATGCAGCAGCGGAAATGGATTGACGCCATGCGACCGCAGCACCGGCATGCCCTGGTCGAACTCACGGCTCACGCCATGCGCGCCAGCCGCGCGCCAACGCCGCAGTGAGCGCAGTTGCGGATAGATCACGCCGACCTTGCAGCCATGCCAATGCAGGGCCAGGGCCTGTTCGCGGAAGAAGCTTCCGTTGATATCGCCCGGCCTAGCCGGATACCACGAGGGTACGACCAAGACGTGCACATCGCCGCTGGCGGTAGGGGCGCGCACCGCTCAACGCTCCCTGATGACGCGTGCAGGAATGCCGGCGATGACCTGGTTGCCGGGAAAAGACCGGGTCACCACCGAGTTGGCGCCCACGATGGTGCGGTCGCCCAGCACCACGCCATCACGGATGAACACGTTATCGCCGATCCAACAGTCGTCGCCGATGACGATGTCGCGCTCGATGTGGCGCATCGGACCGGATGCATTCGTGGTCGGCTTCTCCGGATCGTGGGTGAGCGCCTTGATCGACACGTTGTAGCCGATCGCGCAACCGCGTCCGATCACCACGCGCGAGCCGGGCCCACAGGAGAGATGCGCCTGATTGAGATAACTGTGCTCGCCGATGCGGAAGTTCTCTCTCGGGCC
>JBCNOA010000058.1:0-19741 GCA_039594095.1 Dyella sp. | reverse complement strand
CCCTTGCTGGCGGTGCAGTTCTTCTTCTACTTCGCGATGGTCGTCACCTTTCCCTATTTCATTTCCTACAGCGAAGCTCTCGGCGTGGAGGGCGACAGTCGCGCGGGCCTTTACTACAGCCTGCCGCACCTGGTCTACCTGGTCCTGCTGCCGTGGTTGCGCAGCCGATCGCCGGCGCCGCAGCGTCCCCTGCTCGCTGGTCTGGGCCTGTTCTCGCTGGCCTGCCTGCTCCAAGCCGTGCTGAGCGATGCCTCCTGGCTCGCGCCCGTGCGCGTGCTCTATGGCATCGGCATGTTGCTCGCGATCGCCGGCCTCAATCGCGCACTCAGCCGCCATGCCGGCGCCGCCGGTGCGGGGCGTCTGTTCGGGCGGTTCGACGCCTGCGGCAAATGGGCCGGCGCCGCCGGCGGCGTCGCCGCGGGCCTGCTGGTCCATCGCTGGGGACTGGCCACGCCCTTCATCGCCGCTGCGTCGGCAGGCGCCGGCGCGCTCGCCTGTGCCGCGCGCGTTTTCCTCTTCCTTCCACGGAGCCCTTCCTATGTCTCAGCAAGCGATGCATGAACAGTGGTACGCGGCACAAGCCGAGGCGCAAGCCATCGCCAACTGGCTCAACTGCTACCTTCGCGAGTTCGCGCTGCCGCATGGCCAGGCGGACATGGACTACCGCGGTCTCGACCGCCCCGCCGGCCTCGCCCTCGCGGAGGGAAAGCTGCTGCGCATCGGCTTCGGCCAGCCGGGCTACGCGCTATGCGTGCGGCTCGGCTATGGCAGCCGGCTGGGCCGTTGCACCTATGCTTCCGTGCCTTACTTGAAGACACCCGGCGAAGCATGGCGCTGCGCTGACGCCCGCGGCACGATCCACTTCCTGCTGGAACGCCTGGCGCCGGCCTGCGGCTTCAACGCCGAGCTGCTCGCGCAATCCGACAACAGCATCGCCATCACCCGGCACTTGCTGCAGCGCTCGGCCGCGAGCCGCGCGAGCGGCGACGCGTTGATCGACGCCGAACAGGGCATGCTGTGGGGCCACGCCATGCATCCCACGCCCAAGAGCCGCGAGGGCGTTCCGCTGGAGCAGGTGCTGGCCTGCTCGCCGGAGGTGCGTACCGGCTTTCCGCTGTACTGGTTCCGGATCGACCCGCGACTGCTGCGCGTGCTCGGCCGCGACGTCCGCGCCACGCTCGCCGACGTGGCCGGCGGCGAGCATCTCTATCCCTGTCACCCCTGGGAGGTCGAGCGGCTGCTCGCGCACCCGCTGCTGCAACGGGCGCAAGAACGCGGCTGGATCGAACCGCTGGGAACGCGCGGCGCGGCGCTGCAGCCGACCTCCTCGGTGCGCACGCTCTATCGTGCCGACCTCGACTACTTCCTCAAGATGTCGATCCACGTGCGCCTCACCAACTGCGTGCGCAAGAACGCCTGGTACGAGCTGGAAAGCGCCGTGGCGATGACGGAATTGCTGGAGCCCGTGTGGCGCGACGTCGGCGAGCGCGTGCCGGGTTTCGGCGTGCTGCTCGAACCGGCCGCGACCACGCTCGATTTCAGCGCGCTCGGCGGCGACGAAGAGGCACAGCGGGAGCTGGCCGAAAGCTTCGGCATCCTGTATCGCGACAACCTCGGCCCTCTCGTGCGCGGGCGCTACCACCCCCAGGTCGCGGGAGCCCTGTTCACCACCGACCGCCACGGCACGAGCGTATGCAAGTCGATGCTCCGCCAAGCCGCCTCCGCCGCGGGCTATCCGCGCGCCGCCATCGCCTGGTTCGAGGCTTATGCCGGCCTGCTGCTGGACGGCGTATGGCTGGCGTTCTTCCGGCACGGCGTCGTGCTGGAACCGCACCTGCAGAACACCGTCATCGGCTTCGACCGCGGCATGCCCTCACGCGTGTGGGTGCGCGACCTCGAAGGGACCAAGCTGGTGGAGGAGCGCTGGCCAGCATCGCGACTGGACGGCCTTTCCGAGCGCGCCCGGCAATCGGTGCACTACAGCCAGGCGCTTGGCTGGAAACGTGTGGCTTATTGCGCGCTGGTCAACAACCTCGCCGAAGCCATCTTCCATCTCGCCGATGGCGACCCGGCGCTCGAAGATCGCTTATGGGATGTCATCGGCGCGACCGCGCGGCGCTGGCAGGAGCGATTCGGCGCGCAGCCGCTCCTGCAGGGACTGCAGCAAGGCGAGCCTCTCCCCAGCAAGAACAACTTGCGCACTCGCCTGTTCAAGCGAGCGGACCGCGACTCGGACTACACATACCTGCCCAACCCGATCCATCCGCAAACCGCCGCCCTCCAGGTGGCGTGACCCAAGCCGCCGAGACCGCACGCATGACATGGGACTGCTCCCCCGAACGCATCCAGGCCGCCGTCGCCGAATGGCGAACCCGGACGACCGAACCCCTCTGCGCCTACATCTATGACCTGCAGGCGCTGGAGCGGCACATCCGCTGGATGCGCGGCGCGCTGCCGGAAGGCTGCGAGCTGTACTACGCCGCGAAAGCCAACCCCGAAGCCCCCGTGCTGCGGACGCTGGCCCCATGGGTGGACGGCTTCGAAGCGGCTTCCGGCGGCGAATTGCGCTGGCTGCACCGGCAACAGCCGGCGCATCCCCTGCTGTTCGGCGGCCCCGGCAAGCTCGACAGCGAAATCGCGCTCGCCGCGTCGCTGCCGCAGTGCACGCTGCACGTGGAAAGCCTGGGCGAACTGGCGCGGTTGGCAAGCATCGCCGAGCAGGCCGACCGGCCCGTGCCGGTCTTTCTGCGCATGAACATCGCCGTCCCGGGCGTCGGCGATACGCGCCTGATGATGGGTGGCAAACCCACGCCGTTCGGCATGGACGAGGCGGATCTGCCGACCGCCGTGGACATGCTGCGCCGGCATCCGCGGCTACGCCTGGAAGGCTTCCACTTCCACCTCATGTCCCACCAGAAAGACGCGCGCATGCAACTGGACCTCGTGCGCGCCTATCTCGACGCCGCGCAGCGATGGAAGGCCGCCTATGGCCTGGACATCGCGGTGGTGAACGCCGGCGGCGGCTTCGGCGTCGACTATGCGGATCCGGCGGCCTCGTTCGACTGGCTGGCCTTCTGCGACGGCCTGCGCGACGTGCTCGGCCGCCATGCCGGCGGACTTCGCCTGCGCTTCGAACCCGGCCGCTATGTCAGCGTGTCCTGCGGCTGGTATGCCATGGAAGTGATCGACATCAAGCGCAGCCATGGCGAGTACTTCGCCGTCGCGCGCGGCGGCACGCACCACTTCCGCACGCCCGCCGCGCAAGGGCACGATCATCCGTTCCGGATACTGCGCGGCGATCGTCCGCCCGCGATCGCGCACCAGCGCGTCACCCTGGTGGGCCAGCTCTGCACGCCCAAGGATGTGCTGGCCCGCGCGCAGCCGGTGGAGGCGCTGGCGCCGGGCGATTGCCTGCTCTTCCCGCTGGCCGGCGCCTACGCGTGGAACATCTCACACCAGCAGTTCCTGATGCACCCCGCGCCGGACATGGTTTTCCTGGAAGCGGATGCGCACTCGAGCGCATCGGCCGCCGATCCCGCCGCCCACTAGGCAAGGGGGATGGGCGAGCGCTTACATCGAATGCCCGTACGGCCGGCCCTCCCGGCAATCGAGAACATCGCTCGCGGTGAATCGCGCGTAGGGCCGCATGCGGTCCACCTTGGCGACCATGGCGTCCTGCGCCTGCCGCAGGTTCTCCAGGGAATCGCAGAACGCCGGCGAGTGCGGGATCTTCTCGGCATCCGCCTCGATACCGCGCGACGCACCGTCGGAGCCGTGAAAGATCGATCCCAGCAACAAGCGCGGTATCGCGTACTTCGTCAAATGCGACGCGGAATCGAAGGCGATGTCCGCGGTGGCTAGCGATGCGGCCCGATAGCCCAGGACCGCAGCGCGTTGGTCCTCCGTGACCGGCAGCACGTCCTTGCCGATAGTGACCTTGCCGTCCACGTCGATCGTCGCATCCGGCGCACCGGGCGTGCCCTTGAGCTCCAGGGGCTGGCGATGCATCTCGGCCTTGTCTTCGGCCATGTCGCGCCGCGCTTCGGTAGCGCACCCGGACAGCAACACGATGGCGGACAGCAAGAGGATCGTTCGAACGTCCATGAAGTCGGCTCCCGATCAGAATGAGGAGAATGGGACCTGACGACGCCCACGCCCGGCATGGCCCCTCGCCGCCTGCCGCAAGCCATGCGTCGGTGGCGGCGACCGGTCCACGATAGAAAACCCCTCGCCCTCGCGCCTTCTGCCAGAGGTCATGCCGAATCCCCTTTGCCGCGCGCCGCTTTCACGCCGGAGACCGATGCGTGAGGACTATGTGAGCGACGGCGAGGCGACGGATGCGAGGCAGGGTCTCAAGTCCCGCCGCTTCCTGCCGATAGGGCCAGTGGCCCAGCCACGAAAAGGATTTGCGTGATCATCAGCCTCAATACGCTGGCCTCGGCCGTCGCGATGCGGAACACCGCCGACGGAACGAATAGCCAGGCTTCCGCCGCACCGCCGAACCACCTTGGCGCGTCGCTGGCCAAGGCGGCGGGCGTCACCAAGAACAGCCAGGGCACGCCGAGCGCGGACAGCGGCTCCGATGCGAGCGCAAGCCCCACCGTCCAGGCCTTGCAGAAGCAGATCGAACGTCTGCAAAAGCAGTTGAGTCAGCAAGAGCAGCAATTGCGCCTGGCCATGTCGGGCGACAAGGCGAGCGATCCGGCCAATGCCACGCGCATCGCCGCGTTGCAGTCGGCCGTGTCCACCACCATGGGCCAGCTCGCCGAGGCGGTCGCGCGCCTGGCCGCGGCCTTGGTGGCCGAAAGCGGCGGCAGCAGCGGCAGCCTCATCAACGCATCGGCCTGAACGAGCTGTCGCGGACTCGCCACGCCCGCGCATTGCCCGGGCGTATCAGGCTTCTTCGAACGGCACACGCCGCCGGCGCCGATAGGCTTGATGGAACCCCGCTGTGTGGTGAAGCTGGCCCCCTTCCGCCAGCACCTCGTCGGCCAGGACCCGCGCCAGGAAAAACGTATGCAGGCCGATCGTCTGGCAGCGCACGATTTCCAGCTCCTGCACACGCAGCGCCGCGGCGGCGACCGGAATGCCGAACTCGCGGGAGGGTCGAACCGGAAACGGCAATTCGCCCCAAGCCTGAGGCGCCTGCCGGTGGTGCGCGCTAAGCCGATAGACGACGGATTTCATCGAAGCCGGCATGTGGGACAACGCCACGCGGCCGACCTCGCGCATGACCGGCTCGGATACGTTCGTGCTGCGCAAGGCCAGCGAGAAAAGCCCGCTGCGCTCCAGCGGCCCGATCAGATCCATCGGGAAGATGTTCCGGTGCCCTGGCGCGCTGACGGAGACCAGTACCACCGGCCGCGGATACAGGTAAGCGACCATCAATTGCTGCGCCGCCGCCGGCGCCATATTCAGGTGCGCGGACGCTCCATGCCTGGCCATGCTTCGCTGTTGAAGCCACGCGTTCCAGCGACGGACCGGCCATCCGAGGCATGCGTGATCGCCGGCCTCGACTTCGTACAGGCCAATGGATGCCGCATCGACCGAAGCCGTCGCCGTGCGCCGAAGGCGGAGCACGCCCAGGCGTCTTCCTGCAGCGCTGTCGCGGTACTCGAGCACGGGCCGCTCGCCGGCATCGACACTGGTGGCGATCATCAGTGGATTGAGCGATGCGACGGTGTGATCCGAGGTGACATCCGCCGACCGGCCACCCCAGGTCAACGTGGCGATCACCGAGCGGGACGGATCCGCCACGGCAATGGGCGACCATTGCGGAAGCGGGCGAACGAAGGGCCTGAGCCAGTCCTTCCACATGTCAGGTTCGCCGGAACAACAGGAAGACGTACAAGTCGGTGAGCAGGCCGAAACCGCGCGGAAACACGCGCTCCAGCCGGAAGTGCGGCGCTGCCGCACGCGCCATCACCCGGGGCGCGAAACGGTGGATGCCGCTTTCCGTATCGACCGGATAATGTCCATGCCGCACCAGGTTCGCCAGGTTCTTGCGCCACCATGTGTAGCGCGCATCGCCGAGATAGTAGGGATTGAGCATGCTGGCGAGGACGAACCCGCCTTCGCCGACCACGCCGGACAGCTTCGCAAAAAGCGGAGCATGATCGGAGAAGTGATTGAGCACGGCGAAGTTGGCGGTCACGGCGCGCACGCGGCAAGCCAGGCGGGCATCGAGCTTCACCACAGTGCTTCCGGCGATCTCGTCCCGGCAGTAATGCTCCAGGCAATCGAGCATGCTCTGCGAGGGCTCGTACACGAACGTCCTGTGCCCAAGCGCTGCATAAGCCTTCGCATCGATGCCCGTGCCGGCGCCGAAGTCGAGCACATCCTCCCCCTCTTTCAGCAACGTCAGCGCCATTCGCTGGAACGCGCCGCGCACCGCCAGGTCGCGGGTCGACGAGAGGAAGAACCGGTGGTATTGCTCCCCGCTATGCATTGGCCAATCAACCTCTCGATGGATCCTGGTGCCGTTTGGGTGGACGTCAGCGCTGGCTAGGCGATAGCTCGGATGGAGCTGCCCGCCCCGGTACATCCAAGAGGCTGGCGGCGGTGAGTGCCTCCAGCGGCGGGGAAAGGTTGCGCCTTCGCGTGTCCGCCGGACCGCCCCTCGATGCGGCGACAAAAAACGTAAGCCGCCGAAGCAGATATCTGAACCGCGATTGCCTTAGATAAGCCCGTCCAAGGGAAGCTCTGCCACGGGACATGTTCCGTGCCGGGCGAGATACCATCTTGCGCCGCGCCCCGCGAGGCGCTTCCGCCGCCAAGGGAAAACCGCACATGTTTCATGCCATCGCGCCGTCGCGCCGCACGCTACTGGGGTTGGCCATCGCCCTGGCCTCCTCGTCCGTCCTTGCCGAGGTTCCCGCGCCTGCGGCGAACATCGACACCGGCCGTCTGTCCGGCGTCCACGACGCCGGCTTGAACGCATTCAAGGGCATCCCCTACGCGGCGCCGCCGGTCGGACCGCTGCGCTGGAAGCCGCCCCAGCCCGCGGCCGCCTGGAAGGAGGTGCGCAAAGCCGATCGTTTCGGCCCGCGCTGCATGCAGCGTCCGATCTTCAGCGACATGGTGTTCCGTTCCGACGGCATGAGCGAAGACTGCCTTTACCTCAACGTCTGGGCGCCCGCGGACGCACGCGCGAAGAAGCTGCCGGTGCTGGTGTACTTCTATGGCGGCGGCTTCATCGGCGGCGACGGCTCGGAGCCACGCTACGACGGCGCCGCGCTGGTCCGGCGCGGCATCGTCACGGTCACCGTCAACTATCGGTTGGATGTGTTCGGCTTTCTCGCCTCGCCGGACCTGGCGGCCGAATCGCCTCAGCATGCCGCCGGCAACTACGGATTGCTCGACCAGCATGCCGCGCTGGCATGGGTCAGGCGCAATATCGCCGCGTTCGGCGGCGACCCCGAGCAGGTGACCATCGGCGGCGAATCGGCCGGCTCCATGTCGGTCTCGGCGCAGATGGCGTCCCCGCTTTCCAAAGGCCTGGTGCATCGCGCCATCGGCGAGAGCGGCGCCATGCTCGGCAATCTCAATCCGACGCCGCTGGAGCAGGCCAAGCGCGAGGGCGAGGCCTTCGAGCGTCGCGTCGGCGCGCATTCGCTCGAACAGTTGCGCGCGATGAGCGCGCAATCGCTGCTGGACGCCGCGGGCCAGAAGGACGTGCCCGAGTTCCGGCCCGATGTCGACGGTTACTTCTTTCCTCGCCCACCCAAGGACATCTACGAGGCCGGCGAACAGGCGCACGTCCCTCTGCTGCTCGGCGCGAACTCGCAGGAAGGCAGCTACGCCAGCTTGTTCGACAAGGCCCAGGCAGCGACACCGGCCAACTACCGCGCCGCCGTGGAGAAGCTCTTCGGCGACCATGCCGCCGAGGCGCTCAAGCTCTACCCGGGCAACACGGATGCCGAGGTCAAATCCTCGGGCACCGCGCTCGCCGGCGACCGTTTCATTGCGTTCTCCACCTGGGAATGGATGCGCCTGCATCGCCAGACCGGCAAGGCGCCGGTGTACTTCTATTACTTTGCCCAGCCGCGTCCCGCCAAGCGCGACGGCAGCGCGGGTCCCGATGCGGGCGCGGTGCACAGCGGAGAGATCGAGTACGCGCTGGGCAATCTGCCGGGCAACGCCGTCTATGCGTGGACGCCGACCGATCAGCGAGTGTCCGACGTCATGCAGGGCTATTGGGCGCAATTCATCAAGACGGGAAATCCCAACGGCCCGGGCCTTCCCTCATGGCCGGCTACGGCGGACAAGGATGGCGGGCTGCTTCGACAGGACATCGATGCCGATACGCGCACCCATATCGACCGCGATGCGAAACGCTACGAGTTTCTCAAGCGCACCGAGGGCGACGAGCACCTGTGAGGCACCACGCGTGCCCGCCTCTGCACAGACCGTAGTTCCATGAAGGCCGCGAATGGATCAATCGTACACACGGCCTTCACGCCATCGGCGTGCGCGGTCGTTGGCCACGTCCCATCCGTGACATGAATCCTGTGCGATAGGTCACGCGTACGAGGCGCTCATCGATTTTCTGGCCCTACCGGCCATTCCTCGCGTATGCGCCGGTGATCGAACATCAGGTTCTTCGCTCATGGGCAGACACGGGAAGTTCGCATGACCATCGATACGCAACCGGCCGATCGCGGCCAGGACAAGGAACAGGCGACACCGGAGCAGCAAGCCGACTCGCGCGACGCGTCGGCCATGTCGCGCCGGTCGTTCTTGCGCGGCGTCGGCGGCCTCGGTGCGCTGACGCTGTTCGCATCCAGCGGCCTGGCGCGCGCCGCGCGCATGCCATCGATCGCGGCGCTGGTCGAAAGCGGCGCACTGGCCGCGACATCGACCTCCCCTGCTTTCGAGCACCCCGGTCTGCTGCACACGCAAGCGGATTTCGTCCGCATGAGCGACAAGGTGCGCGCGGGTGCCTATCCGTGGAACGTCACGTGGTTGTCGGTGCTCTCGCAGTCGGCGGCGAGCACGACCTGGACACCGAACCCCACCCCTGTGATCTACCGGGGTTCCGATCAGGACAACTGGTGGGTATTCACGCAGGATGTCCGCGCGGCCTACCTCAATGCCCTGCACTGGAAGATTTCCGGCGATGTGCAGGCAGCCGATTGCGCCGTGCGGATCATGAACGCGTGGTCGTCCACGCTGAAGGAAATCTGGTGGGCGGACGGCCGTTACGACGGCTTCCTGGTAGCCGGCATCCAGGGCTATCAGTTCGCCAACGTGGGCGAGATCATGCGCACATACACGGGGTGGAAGCCGGCCGATTTCGCCCGGTTCCAGGCCATGATGAGCCAGATCTTCTATCCCATGAACGCCGGCATCGCCGACCTCGCCCACCCCAGCAGCCTGGCCGTCTATTCCAGCTGGGATCTCTGCGCGACGGCCGCCGTGATGGCGATCGGCGTGCTCTGCGACAACCGCGCGATGTTCGACGCCGCCGTGACCTACTTCAAGCAAGGCCTGGGCAATGGCGCGATCGCACAGATGGTCTACTACGTGCACCCGGGCTATCTCGGCCAGACCCAGGAGTCCGGCCGCGACCAAGGCCACGACACGCTGAGCATCTCGCTGGTGTCGACCATCTGCGAAATGGCCTGGAACCAGGGCGTGGACCTCTACGGTTATGCCAACAATCGTGTGCTGGCCGCCTGCGAATACGTCGCCAAGGGCAATCTGATCCAGTCCGGCAGCACCTACTACTCGGTCCCGTTCGCCCCTTACGACGGCCCGGGCATCACCGACCGGGTGTTCTCGACCGGTGCGCAAGGCAACCGCAGGCCCATGTGGGCCCAGATCGTCAATCACTATGTGAATCGCCGCGGCATCGCCGCTCCGTACTCGCAGAAATTCGCCGCGCTCACCGAGCCGGAAGACGGCGGCGGATCGGACCAGTTCGGCTTCGGCACGCTTACCTTCCAACGCGATCCGATCGCGGCCGGCGCTCCGCCGAGCGGCCTCACCGCGATCACTCTCGGCGGAAGGATCGTGCTGTCCTGGTGGGGCAGCGCCTATGCGCAGAGCTACACGGTCAAGCGCGGCACGGCGAAGGGCGGCCCGTACACGGCGATCGCGCACGGCATCAAGGACCTGCTGACCTATACGGACAGCCCGTCCACCGCGGGCACGTACTACTACGTCGTCACTGCCCAGAACGCCACGGGCGAGAGCGCCCCTTCGAACGAGTCCTGGGCTGTCGCGGGCACGTCGCTGGATACGCACCTGCCCTTCGCCGATGGCGCCGGCGGCACCGCCGGCGACACCTCCGGCCACGGACATGCCGGCACGCTGCTCGGCGGCGCGGGCTGGGGCACGGCTGGCAGCACGAAGCGGACCGGCGTCGCCCTGAATGGCCAGGGCGCCTATGTCGCCCTGCCCGCGAATCTCCTGGAGACCGTCGGCGACTTTACTATCGCCACGTGGGTGTATTGGAACGGAGGCCAGACCTGGGCGCGCATCTTCGATTTCGGCGCCAGCAGCGACAAGAACATGTTCCTCACGCCGAACAGCGGCAACGGCACCCTGAGCTTCGTCGTATCGCCGAATCAGGGCTACGGCCAATGCGTGATCAATGCACCGGCGGCGCTCGCCACCGGGCAATGGGTGCATGTGGCGGTGACGCTCAACGGCCAGACCGGCAAGCTGTATGTCAACGGCCAGGTCGCGGGAAGCCATCAGGCGATGTTCTTTCCGCCATGCCAGATGGTCCAGGCGGCCAACCTGTGGATCGGCCGTTCGCAGTTCGCCAACGATCCCACGTTCCACGGCCTGGTCAGCGACTTCAGGCTTTATCGCGGCGCGCTTTCGGACGCCCAGGTAGCGGCACTGGCCAACGGCTGACACCGAGTTCGGCGGCGCGCCATTGCGGCGACGCGGCGGCGGATTTCGTAAAGAACTCCGCCGCACTTCGCAAATGACCGGCCACATGTTCTGGTTCAACGTAGCGGCGCCGCGCCCTGTCCGCAGGGCGCGCATTCCCTGCCGCCGACGAGCCGCTTATGACCGCCAAGCATGGATGGGCTTTCTGCTTCGCCCTCACTGCCGCCTCTCTCACGTCCCTGGCTTGCGCCGAACAGCGCAGCCTGTCGCAGGAGTGGCGATTCCGGCCCGGCGATAGCCCCGGCGCCGAGGCGGCGACCTACGACGACCGCTCATGGCAAGGCGTTTCGGTGCCGCACGACTGGTCGATCGCCGACAAGGCCGACGGCTCTCCTCCATTCGACCGCAACGCGGTAAGCGGCCAGGATTCGGGTTACCTGCCCGGCGGCGTCGGCTGGTATCGGCGCCACCTCGTATTGAATGAGGACGACGCGAAGCGGACCGTGCTCGTCCATTTCGAGGCGGTCTACATGGACGCCGATCTGTGGATCAACGGCGAACATGTAGAAAAGCATCACTACGGCTATACCGCCTTCACCCTCGACCTGACCGGCAAGGTGCATGCCGGCGATAACGTGATCGCCATCCGCGTCGACCATGCCGATCCTTCGTCGCGCTGGTACGCCGGTTCCGGCCTGATCCGGCCGGTCACGCTGGAAGTGCTGGCGCCGCTTCACATCGATCCCGAAAGCGTCTACGTCACCACGCCCGTCGCCACCGGCGCGACCGGCCGCGTCGTGGCGCGCATGGCCATCGCCAACGCGTCGACAAAGACCCAGGACATGGAGCTAGTCACTCGCGTCATCTCGCCCGCCGGCGCCGCCGTCGCCGAGAAGCGCAGCAAGGCGAGACTCGCGCCGCGCGCCACGCTGGAAAACGAAGCCGCGCTCGACGTGAGTACGCCCGTACTGTGGTCGACGGAAGCCCCCAACCTGTACGTGCTCGAACAATCGATCCGCACCAGCGACGGCGCCGTCGACGTGCGCCGCACGCGCTTCGGCATGCGCACGATCGCCGTGGATGCCGTCAACGGCCTGCGTGTCAATGGCAAGAAGGTGCTGCTGCGCGGCGGCGACATCCATCACGACAACTACATGCTCGGTGCCGCCGGCTTTCCGGATGCCGATGCGCGCAAGGTCGCGCTGATGAAGGCGGCCGGCTACAACGCCATCCGCAGCGCGCACAACCCGGCCAGCCAGGCCACGCTCGACGCCGCGGACGAGCTGGGCATGCTGGTCGTCGACGAGGCGTTCGATGCGTGGAGCAAGGACAAGAAGTCCATGGATTACGCCCGGTTCTTCCAGGAGGACTGGCAGACGGATCTGGACAGTCTCGTGCGCAGCGGCCGCAACCATCCCAGCGTACTGTTCTGGAGCATCGGCAACGAAATCCCCGAACAGGGCACGGCGCCCGGCATCGAAACCGCGCGACGGATGGTCGCCCATGTCCGCCGCCTGGATGCCACGCGTCCGGTCACGCAGGCCGTCAGCACGGGCGGCCGCCAGAGCGACGGGCAGTTCGCCGTGCTCGACGTGGCCGGCTACAACTATCACGCGCACGAATTCGCCGACGATCACCAGCGCTTTCCCGAGCGGGTGATGTTCACCTCGGAGTCCACGCCGAAAGATGCGTTCGCCTACTGGCGGTACGTGGAGACCATGCCCTGGGTGCTCGGCGATTTCGTGTGGACGGCGGTCGACTACCTCGGCGAAACCGGCATCGGCTGGATGGGCTACAGCCAGGACTGGCAGAAGCTGGGGCCTTATCCATGGCACCTCGCCTATTGCGGCGAGATCGATGCGACCGGCCGCAAGCGCCCGGCGGCCTTCTATCGCGAAGTGCTGTGGAAGACGGGCATCGACCCGATCTCGGTCTTCGTCAGGCAGCCGCCGGGCACGGAAGACCTGCCCGATCGCCACCTATTCCCCATCACCCCGCCTCACCTGGACTGGTCGCTGGACGACGTGCACCCGAGCTGGACCTGGCCGGGCCAGGAAGGCAAGCCGCAAGAAGTAGTCGTGTATGCCGAGTACCCGGAAGTGGAGCTCTTCCTCAACGACAAGAGCCTGGGGCGCAAGGCCGTTGGCGTGGATACCGAATACAAGGCGACCTATCGGGTGCCCTACGCCCCGGGCCGGCTATGGGCGATCGGCTATCGCGATGGGCGACCCGCCGGACGCTGGGAGCTGCGCACCGAAGGCGAGCCCGCATCCCTGCGATGGACTGTGGACCGGACGCGCTTGCGCGCCAACGGCGAAGACCTGGCCTACCTCACGATCGAGCTGTTCGACGCACAGGGCGTACCGATCTATATGCAAGGCCACGACCGTGAGGTAACGGTGCGCGTCGCCGGCGCGGGCACACTGGCAGGCATCGGCAACGGCGATCCGCACGATGCCTCCAGTTTCCAGTCCGGGCGGCGGCGCACGTTCCATGGCCGTGTCGTGGCGGTCGTGAAGGCCTCGATGCATGCCGGCCCGGTCACGGTGCAGATCGATGCCCCTGGATTGACCTCGCAACAGGTGCGCATCGACGCGGTGTCGCCGTGAAGGCTTCCACACTGCGCGGCATATCGCGCATGGGGTCTCGCGCCAGCCCTCGATCGGCACGGGGCTGACGACAAGCCCCCTTCTACGGCCCGGCGCATCCCCAGGGTCTCGCTGCGCCCATGAGGGTGCGGACATCATCGCCGTGACCGTCGATTCGTAGAGAGCCTTCGCGCCGCGCCGGCCATGTCGTTTTTCAATGACTGAAATCCGTGAATGCGCCTGTTTCCCATGACAGCCGCGCACTACCCTTCGCTGCGCGCCTTTCCCGCCGAGGTCAAGCGCGTCGATTCCCCCCACGACACGATCCGCAACGCGCCAAGGATTTCCCCATGAAGTCGATCAAGACGCTTCTGTTCGCCGGCCTGGCTTTGTCCGCCGCTTTCGGCATCCATGCCGAGGAGCCCGGCAAGACAGCCGCTTCGGCCACCGCCATCGAAGGCACCTGGGCGCTCGACTTCGCCGACGTGCAGCATCCGGACGGCACGCGCACCCATGATTTCGGCGAGGCGCCCAAAGGCCTGATGCAAGTGGACCGCCAGGGTCATTACTCGATCTTCATTTTCGACAGCGGCCGGCCGAAATTCGCCGCCAAGGAGAAAGGCCAGGGCACGCCGGAGGAAATCCGCGCCGCCCTGATGGGCAGCAGCTCCCACTACGGCACGGTGGAGATGGACCCCGCGAAAGGCACGCTCACCTTCCACATCGAGGGCTCCACGTACCCGAACTGGGAGGGCACGACCCAGGTGCGCAGCTACATGCTCAGCGGCGACAAGCTGAGCTACAAAGTGCCGCCACGGCCCAACGGCGACATTCCGCTGACGGGCTGGAAGCGCATGCCTCGCTGAATGCGGCCGCCTCTGCCGCGCTACATCGCCGGCCCTGTCCGTGTCAGGCGATAGCCTTTCCGCGACAGATCCAGCGACGCATCGAGCGCCAGCCCATCGAGAAAAGCCTGATCGTGCGAGACCACGACCAGCGCGCCGCGGTAGTGGCTCAGCATTTGCTCGACGGCCTCGACCGAACGCAGATCCAGGTGATTGGTGGGCTCGTCGAGCAGCAGCAGTTCGGCCGGCTGCTCGGCGTAGAGGACGCAGGCGAGCGCGGCTTTCAGCCGCTCGCCACCGCTGAGGTCGGCGCTCGGCTTCAGCGCCGCGTCGCCGACGATGCCCAGCAAGGCCAGCCGGGTGCGCAAATCGGATTCGGTTGCGCTGGCATGCGTCGCCAGCAGCTGTGTCAGCACCGAGGCTTTCGGATCGAGCAGCTCCAGCTGCTGGTCCAGGAGCGCGGTACGGACATGGATATCGCACCGTCCCGCCGCGGGCGGTGTCCGGCCGGCGAGGATCTTCAGCAGCGTGGATTTGCCGCTGCCGTTCGCACCTGTCACGCCGATGCGCTGTCGCCCCAGGATGGTCAAGTCCAAGCGGTGATCGCCTGTGCAACCGAAGGGCAGCCGGACGTCTTGCAGCGTGGCCGCCCGACGCTGCGCGATGGCCGGTGCCGTCGGCGCGAGCAAGGCGATGTCGGCCTCCTCCCGCACCTGCGCGGCCGCATCGCGGACGCGCAGGGCCAAGACCTGGCGATGCTCGTCCAGATCCCGCCGCCGCTTCCCCGCACTGACTTGGCTGTTCTGCTTGCGCCCGCCGAGCAGGATGGCGGCTTGGTTGGCTTCCTTACCCTCGCGATCGGCGCGTGCCTGTCGGCGCTGTTGGCTTTCCTCTCTCGCGCGTGCCTCCGCCTCACCCCGGCGGCGTTCGGCCTTGCTGTGCTCCAGCGCCCGCATCGCGCGCTCCTGTTCCTGCGCCCGCGCCTGCGCATAGAACGCATAACCGCCGCCGTAGTCGCGCAACCCCGTGGGCGAAAGATCGACGATGCGCTGCATGGCCGACAACAGCTCGCGGTCATGGCTTACGACCAGCAAGGCTTTTGGCCACGCACGCAGTTTTTTCAGCAGCAGTTCGCGCTGCGGACGATCGAGATGATTCGTCGGCTCATCGAGGATCAGTACATCGGGACCGGCCATCCACGCACCCAGCAAGGCGAGGCGCGTCAGCTCGCCGCCGCTGAGTCCGGCGGCCGTTTGCGTCGCCGATAGATGACCGAGCCCGTGCTCGTCGAGCAGCTCCGAGAGGCGTGAGCGAAGGTCCCAGCGATAGGCCACCGCGTCGAAGTCGGCGGCATCCACGCTCCCGGCTTCGATCCGGTCCAGCGCATGCAGCGCCGCCTGAACGCCGATCACGGATGCGACCGTGGCTTCCGGCGGCCGCGCCACCCGTTGCGGCACGTAATGGACGGTGCCCTTGCGAAGACAATGCCCTTCGGCAGGTTCGAGCTGCCCGGCCAGCAGTCGCGCCAGCACGCTCTTGCCCACGCCATTGCGCCCGACCAGTCCGGCATGGCGCAGGTCGAGCTGGAAATCGAGACCGGAAAAAAGGCGCTGGCCGTCGGGCCACGCGAACGCCGCACGCTGCAGCGTCAATAAAGGTTCCGTCATGGTTGCTCCAGTGATGTCGCACATCGCTCGCGTTCCGAAGGCTTGAATCCCCGGGAACGAAAACGAACGGTCGTCGAAACGACGGCATCACAGGCGCATTGGACGAATCCTCAGTCGTCGAAGGAGAGGCGCATGATAGCGCAACGATGGGTTGGCAAAGCGTGCCGCGGGATGAACGCCGCGAGCGTTGGCGCGTACCAAACGCCATCTTGTTCGGAAGAGCGCGGCTTGCCAGGCATCGCCTCACGGCATCGTCGCCAGAATCACGGTCGCCGATTGAAAAGCCGATGGGCGGCCAGCGCCCATCGGCTCTTTCGCTTCCGTGCCCGTCACCGCCTGCGCGGTGGCGTATCCGCGATGGCGCTTACGGAGTCCAGGTCGCCTTCAGCGTCACGCCCGAGTACGAGGAGTAGCCACGCACCATCACGTAGTACGTACCCGTCGACGGTGCCGCGAAAGTGCAGCTCTCGTTGTTGCCGGTCAGGTACGGACGGCAGTTGTAGCTGCTGGTGGTCGGCGCGGAACCGAACTTCACGTACAGATCCGCGTCGCCGCTGCCGCCGGAGATGGCGATCTTCAAGTTGGTCGCACCCGCCGGGATAGCCACGGTGTAGTTCTTGGCGGAGCCGGAAGATCCCGACAGGCCGCTCACCGGCACGCCGTTCTGCAAGGCCGTGCCGCCACCGCCGCCGCCCGAGCAGCTCACGCCGACCGCCGTGAACGCAGCGGTCACGTCGGCCTTGGTGTAGCCCTTGTCGACCGCGGCTTTTTCCACGCCGCACGCGCCGTCGTTGAAGCTCGAGGTCGCCGTCCAGTACACCGCGTTGGCGCCTTCGAACACTTCGAACGCCTTGCGGGTGTTCCAGCCGGAGGTCTTGGCCAGGGTGCAGAAGGCCTTGTTGTAGACGCCGCTCGAATAGTGGACGTCCAGGCCGTCGTAGTAGTTGGCCGCGTTGTCGATCGAGGTACCGTCCTGGGTCGGGTTGCACATATAGCGCAACGCGCCGCTGCTGGATTTGAAGATCTCCGCGCCCACCAGCCAATCGTTGCTGCCGTTGCGGTCGTAGTACTCGGCCGCTTCGCCGGCCATGTCGGAGAAGGCTTCGTTCATGCCACCCGACTGGCCGCTGTACTGCAGGTTCGAGTGCTGTTCGGTGAAGCCGTGACTGATTTCATGGCCGGTCACGTCAAGCGACACCAGCGGATAGAACGTGGTGGCGCCGTCGCCGAAGGTCATCGAGCTGCCGTCCCAGAAGGCATTCTCGTAGCTGTTGCCGTAATGCACCTTCATGATCAGCACCTGGTTGAGCGGCGGCGCGCCGAACCAGCTCTGGTACATGTCGTGCACCACGCCGCCGAAGTGGTGAGCGTCGTTGATCGGTGCATAGGCGCCGTTGACGTCGGCCTCGTCGCTGTTGGAGCAGGTGAAGCTCCACAGCGTGCCCGAACCGCTGGTGGCGTGGTTCATGTTGTAGGTCTTCACGTTCGCGTTCTGGAACGTGCAGGTGCTGCCGGACTGAGTGACGTCCAGGTACGGATATTCCGTGCCGTAGTGATACATGCCGGTCTTGGCGTTGCCGCCCGGGCCGGTGGCGTTGACGTCGGTCAGGCCCTCCCACTGCTTGATGACCTGCCCGGTGTTGGCATCGATGATCGCCGTGGGCCGCGAAGGCTTGGGGCTGTCGACGACGTACGAGGTCAGGTAGACCAGACGCGCGCGGCCGCTGTCGTCCTGATACACGTACAGGTCGGCGCGCTCGTTGCGCGGCGCCTGCGCTGTGATCGGCAGAAAGCCCTTGGTGGCGCGAAGCGAGGAGAGCGCCTGCGCCGTGCTCAGCCGCGGCGTCACCGAAGCCAGATCGACCTGAGCGTTCTGCAGGAGCGGACCGTCGGCCGTCAGCGCATTGCCGCCGGCGTCCTGCTCGACCGCGATGCTGCGGCCGTACACCGGAACGCCCTTGTAGTACTGCTGCATGCGCACCACTTGCGTGCCGCGCACGGTCTTCATCGCCTGCCGGGCGACGAAGCTGTTGTCGGCACTAAGCCCCAGCCGTGCCGCCAGCTGGCTGCTCGGCGCGGCCCCCAGGTTCTGCGCCTGCAGTTGCTTCACCTCAGCCGCGTGCGCGGCCGTGACACCGATCATTCCCACGAGCGCCAGCCACAGGCCGGCGTGCTTGTGCCCCGTCTTTGCATTCTTCATTTGCGGTGTTCTCCATTTGATGATGGGAAACCGCCGGGCAGCGCCTAACACTCCCCAAAACAGAGGCCTTACTTGACATGGAATCGCAGACAAGCCGCCCCTCTCCCGCCCGGTCGAAGACCAGGCAAGAACCTACGCCGCCCCGGCGATGCAGTTACGTGCGATCGAATGAACTTGAAGCGCCGCAGAGCCCCTACCCTGCGACCTTACGACGCTAGCACGCGGCTTCGTCAACAAAACGTGACTACTTGCGGGTAGACGCAAAGAAGTGCGAACTGGGTCATCAAATCTTTGGGAAGGCTTAGCCGCCTTCGTAGGCAAACGCGGCGGAGACACGAATCCCGCCGTGGCTCGGCTTATCGCCGGAACAGCAACGGCCAAGGCCGTGCCGCTTGTCGGCATGCCACGGCGGCGATGCGTGAATCACCGCCGCGCATGCTCAAGGCGTGTTGTGAATCTGCGTGAAGATCACCTGCCATCGCCCGTTGCGTTTCGCCCACACGTCGACGAAACGCCCGCGGAAAGTGAACTCCTTGCCCTGGCTCACGCCCTTGGCGTCCACCATGCCGGCCAGCACCGCGCCGTCCGCCCAGACCTTGCTCACCTGGTCGTGGATATCGACCGAGAGGGTCTTGTTACCCGGTGCCGTCTGGTCGGCGATGAACTGCGCCTTGGTCTGGTTCTTGCCGCTGGTGCCGGCCAGCGTGTAGTCGTCCGCCAGGACGCGCTCCAGCTCTTTCCTGTCCGCCTTAAACTGCGCAAGGTCGTATGCCGTCGCAGCGTCGGCCAGGTCTTTCGGCAGACCGCTGTAATCGCCGACTTCCTTGCCAGCGTGTGCCGAGGTAGCTATCAGTGTAGCGAGAATCGCCGCATGCCAGGGTGACAACCGCATAAGCCCCTCCGGGGTGAGGTGGGTGTGGGAGCTGCTGGAAATCGGGGGCGCAACGAGCGGATTGGACTCCCGGCCATCGATGGATGGATATGGGCCGGAAGTCATTGGCTGCCCTCCGCATCCCCGGAAAGAACCTGCTGCGGCGACGGGCCTGCACTGATGGTCATGCGACGCTTTGGCGCGCCCTCGCCTGATCCAGATCAGAAAGGCGCCGGCGTACGCCGACTAGCATCCAGCGATGCTCCCATCGCCCACCTTCGTCCGGCCGCACGCGCGTCGGTGTCTGCCCGGCCTCGTCCTGCTGCTCGCGCTTTGCCCATTCGCCGCGCTCGCGACCGACATCTCGACACCGGCTTCCGATACCGCCTTCCGCCAACACATCGCCGCATGCACCTCCTGCCATGGAGAGCACGGAGAAGGAACGCCCGGAGCGAACGGCGCGCCACGCCTCGCGGGCAAGCCGGAGGCCTATCTCGCGCTGCAGCTGCGCTACTTCCAGAGCGGCCAGCGCAAGCACGCGGCGATGGCCTACATGGTCCGCTACCTCGATGCCGATTACATGCGCGAGATGGCAGCGTACTTCGCGCGCCAGGATATGCCTTACGCGCACACCATCGCGCCCGCCATGGCGGACGACGCGCGGCGGCGCGGCGAGCAGCTGGCGCACCGCGGCGACGCCACGCGCGGCGTGCCGTCCTGCGTGA
>JBCNOA010000057.1:0-20135 GCA_039594095.1 Dyella sp. | reverse complement strand
TGTTGTTCGGCGCGACGCTTCTGGATGGCGGCCTTGAGCTGGCGGATGCGCTCGGCCTGCAGCGCGCTCTCGTCCTGCGGCGGACGCGGCGCGTTGCTGTCGTTGGGTGGCTGCGGAACGATGCCCGGCGCGTTCTCGCCCGCGTTCATCGGCATCCGCTGCGGATTGGCCGGCGGCACGCGCTGCACCGCGCCGGTCGGCACCGAGATGGGCCCGGGCATCGCGCCCGGCGGTGGCGGCGGTTGCGGCTGGCCCTCCGGCTTCGGCGCATCGATCGGCGCACCGGCGGGCAGTTCCAGTTCGGTGCGCCCGCTGGCGGATTCGAACACCGCCGAGCGAGGCTTCACTTCCACCAGTTTCCAGCTGCCATCCGGCAGCGCAGTGCCCTCGGCGACGCGCACGTCGGCGTCCTGGCCGCGCGTGTGCAGCAACGCCATGTGCAGGCCCGAGGTGAGAATGATGCCGGTCAGCTGCATCTCGCCGAGACTGGCGCCTCCCTTGGTGGCGCGGGTGATCGGCTTGCGGTCCGGATTGAAGAGCGGCTGCTGCCACACGATGCCGAACTGCTCCAGTGGCAGCGCCCGCGGCAGATCGGCGGTGCTGGAGTGCATGTCGGGCAACGGCGCCGCGGGCCGCGGCGGATCCCATCGCACGCCGCGACCGGCTCCGGCGAACAGCACCAGAAGAAGCAGCACGAGCGCGGCGGCTACGCCGGCGAGGACGGGGGTGAGGCGGCGCTGCGCGGCGGCGTTCATGCGTTGTCCTCGGACGCCTGCGGCGCGGCCGCTGGCGTCGCGGGCGCGCCGGTGCCGGCACGTGCCTGGCGCACATAGCCGCTCAGCGTGAACTGCACCTCCAGCGGCGGCGCATTGTTCTGCTGCGCGCTGACCGGATTGCGGTAAACCGTCAGGTCGTCGATGAAGAGATAGGGCGTGCCCTGCTCCAGGTCGTGCATCACCGCCGCGAGCGGCTGCATGTCGCAGCGAAGGCTGATGCTGACGGCGACCTTGCGGTAAGGCTCGTTGTCCGGCGCCGGCGGATTGGGCACCGGCATCTTTTGGCTCACTTCGCAGCTGCCGCCTTCCGGATGCGAGCCGACGACGTCGACGACACGCTGCATCAGCCCCGCGGCAGCGGCGCTGGGGTCGTCTTCCGGCAGAAACGCGCTGTTCGTCGCCTGCCCCTGCCCCAGCGCGGCGAGACGCTTTTCCAGCTGCGGCTTTTCAGCGATGGCGGCTGCGAAACGCGATTGCGTGTCGCGCAGGTCCGCCATCTGCGCGTTGACGTCGAGCATCGGCGCGACGAACCACCAGTGCAGCAGCGCGAAATAGGCGATCACCAGCGCCACCAGCGTCAGCAGGAGCGCGGCGATGCGGCTGTCGCGCGGTTTCATCGCGGCGAGTTTCACGATTTGCCCCCGCTGGTGGCCGGCGCGGCCGGCGCCGTGCCGGCGGGCTTGGCGGGAGCCTGCTTGCGCAGCTGGGCGACCATGTAGAAGCGTTCCTTGCCGGTCTGAGGATCGACCTGGATGGTGCCCTGGAAATTCGGATTGCTGATGACAGTGGAATCCTTCAGCGCATCGACCAGGCGTGCCGCCTGCGGGCTCTGGCCTTGGAAACCGACCTGGCCGGAATTGTCGATGCTCAGGCGTTCCAGCCACGCCGTCGCGGGCAGGCGCTGGCTGAGATCCTGTAGCACGGCGAGCGCGGCAACGGTGTTCTTCTTGCGCTCGGCGAGGAAGCCGGCGGCGCCGGCGTTGTCCTGCAGCTGCTGGCGCAGGCCGGACACCTGCTGGGCTTCGCCGCGCATGGTCTCCACCTGCGCCTGCATCTGTTCCAGCGCGGCCCGCCGGTTGTGCAGCCATTCGCCCAGCACCAGCGCCACCAGCACCACGATCGCCGCGGCCAGGGCGAGATTGAGCCGCTGGCGCGGCCGTCTGCGGCGCGGCGCCTGGTCGGCGGGGAGCAGGTTCACGCCAGTACGCCCGGCGCCTTCGGCCAGATCGACCGCGTCCACCGCGATGCCGAGCTGTGCCAGTCGCCCCAATAGCGGATCGAGCGTAGCGCGAGGTACGGCTACCAGTTCCGCGGCGATGCGCCCGGCCGGCGCGGGCGTACCCAGCTCGCGGATGTCGTAGCGCACTTGCTCCGCGCGGAATGGGGTCTGCCGGTCCATCTCGAAAGCACCCACCTGACGCAACGTGTCGCGCGCGGCGGCGGGAAGCAGCAGAGGGCGGCGCAGCACCTGAGCCGGGGGCAGGCACAGCGCGAGGCGCAAGTCCTCGCGGTCGACATCGCGCAGACCGTCGGCCAGCGCGGCCTGCTGGGCGGGCGCATCCAGTTCGTCGCTCCATTGCGCCAGCGCGTCCGCCGAACCGTCCCGGCGCAGTCGCCATTCGCCGTCCACGCGCTCGAGCAGATGCCAGGCGGCGCCTCCGCCGAGCCAGCCCTGCCAGCGCGATGGCGCCAGCGCCGCCAGTTCGCCGCCCCACCATGCGAAGAAATGCGGCAACGGCGAAGCCCGCCACGCGCGGCGCACCTGGTCGAGCTGCGGTCGCAGCGAGCTCGTCATGCTCATTCCCCGTCTCCCTCCTGCCAGCGAAGCACCGCGTAAGGCTGTGCTCCAGCCCTGGCCCCTTGCAGACGTACCGTGGCGCGCAATACCGCTCGCGTGCCGTCCGGCAGCGTCGCTTCCGAACGAATACTATGCGTCACGCCCTGACTGGCGCCTAGGCCCGGCTTGGTGCCGGGTTGCTGTCTTGCGGCATACGCCGCGTTCGCCTGTTCCGGCGTCATGCCCGGAATCGCCTGCATCGCGAGCGCCGGTGCGTAGTTCGGATCGGGCGCGTTGCGCCCCGACCAGATCGTGATCTGCCCGACGAGCTTGCGATAGATCCCCGGCTCCATGCCCAGCACCATCTGCAGTTCCTCAAGGCTGGCGAAAGGTCCGTGGCGCGGCCCGTAGTCTCGGCCGGCAGCGACGTAGGCGGCGTTGTTGTTCAGATCCCCAGGACGTCCGAAGCTGCGCCATTCGACCACGCGCGCCGCCAATTCGTTCGCCGGGCCGTCGTTCATCCCCGCGGCCTTGAACAGCGCCTTGAGCACATCGGGCGAGGCTGCGTTGATGTCGACCTTGCCGCTTTCGTCGACCACGCGCAGACCCACCTTGGCGTCTTCGAATTGAAACGGATACTCGCGGCCGTCCGGCACCCATCGGACACCCGGCGCCGGATCCAGCAATGCGTAGATCGCGCGGGTCATGCCCGCCTCGGCGGCGTAGTGCGCGCGCAGCTGCGAGAACTGGTAGCGCGCCTGCAAGCCTTCGTTGCGCGCCAGCATCGCGTAACCGCCCAGCACGATCGCCAACAGGGTGCAGGCCCACAGCACCACCAGCAGAGCGACGCCGCGCTGGCGCATACGGTGCATGTGCATCCGCGGGCCGCTCATCGCACCACCGGCTGACGGCGCAGCCCGCGCAGCATGTCCATCTGTTGCCCCAGGCCGGCGGTCGGATCGATGCGCAGCGGCGCGTCCAGGCGCGGCCAGTCGTGCAGGCCGTCGAGCTTCATCTCGACGCGCACCACCCGCGGCAGCATGCGCGGATCCGGCCAGTTCGGCTGCCACGTCCCGGGCTGATCCGGCGTGTCCGGCGTGCGGTAGCTGAAATGGCCGTCGCGCACGTCGTCCATCAGCACTTCCGGCTCGCCGAGCGGCTTGGGCTTGCTGCCGTCCGGCGGCAGCAGCGCGAAACTCACTTCCAGGCGCGACCCGCCCTTGCCGTTGGAGACCAGCTTCCATTCCTGCAGCTGCGGCCCCAGCTTGCCGAGATAGCCGGGCAAGGGCGCGACGAAACGCATGCTCTGCGCATCGCCGATAAAGAAGATGCTGTCGCCGTTGGCGTCGTGCGCCTGCGGCACCGCTTCGATCTGCGCCAGCTCCTGGCGCATGAATTGCTGGGCCGAGCGGAGCTGGTCGAGCCGTTCGACGGCCGCGCCGCCGGAGCGCACGCTGCGGGTCGCGGTGCGCACGCCCGAGTAGATACCCAGCAGCAGCAGGGCCATGAGCGCCAGTGCGCCGAGTATCTCGAGCAGACTGAAACCCCGCTGGGCCTGGGCAGCACTCGCACGCGGCGGCGCTCGGAAAACCGTGCGCTCGCGCGCGCCGAACGTCCGACTCTGCACGGCCCGCCACCGGTGTTTCATCACGGCTGCCCGGCTTGCGGCGTAGTCATCCGCAGCGTGCTGAAGTGGGCGGAGCGCACGCTCCGGCCCTGTCCCCAGAGCACGTCCAGGTCCAGCTTCACCACTTGCAACGGAGACGGCGGTTGCTGCGGGTCGGCGTCGGCCGGCCGCCACGGCGCCACGGTCAGGCGCCAGCGGTATTGGCGATCGAACTGCCCTTCGGTATGGCCGGGCCGCAGCGGGCCTTCGGCGTCGGCGGTGTCGAGCAGGCTGCGTGCCCACAGCGCCGCGCGGGTGTAGTCGGCGGCGTTGTTGGTGAGGCCGATCGAACCGCCGGCCACGCGCATCAACGCTGTGAAGGCGATCGCCAGAAGCAGGATCGCGGCGATGATTTCGAGAAGACTGAAGCCCCCGACGCATCGCGCGCGCCGGACGGGAGGAAGGTTCCGCGAACGGCGACGCGCGATGAGGCCGCCCTGCGCCGCTCCGCCCCTCCCTTTCTCGCTCACCCGATCCATCACGACGTCACCACGCTCACCGCGCCCGTCAGCCAAGAGACGTTGACCTGCCACTTGCGCTGTTCGCGTTGCAAGGTGATGTGGCCGCCGGTGGAACTGCCGTCCGGAAAGAAGCGGATGCGGCCGGTCGTCGCGTTGGGCTGGTCTTCCTTGGCGCTGGTGATGCCCAGCTTCATGCCCGCGGGAAGCCGGACCTCGCGCTGATCGGCGCCTTTGTAAGTGTTCTTGCGCGTGTCGACGTCGAAGACCTGTTCCTTGCCGCGCACGATCGCCTGCGCGCGCGTAGCGCGCAGCGCGGCGGCCAGCTCGGTGCTGGCGGCGTTGACGCGCGCACTGGCAAGTCCCTGCGAAACGGAGACCGACACCGCCGCCGCCGCGATGCCGATCAACAGAATGACGACGAGAATCTCCAGCAGGGTGAAGCCGCGGACGCGCGAGGCGCGCCGGACATGCAAAACAGGAAACCGCGAACGGGAAAGAACGGCGGAGCGTCGTGCCGGCGCCCTCCGTTTCTTCTTCTCCGTTCGCAGCTCCCCTTTCATTACTGCCAGTTGCCGACGTCGGCGTTGTAGCCGTCACCGCCAGGCTGCCCGTCCTGGCCGTAGAAGATCAGATCGAAATTGCCGTGGTCGCCCGGGTACTTGTAGCCGAAGGCATGGCCCCAGGGATCCTTGAGCTCCGATTCCTTCGCATACGGACCCTGCCAGTTGCGCGCATTGGCCGGCTTGGCGAGCAGGTCCTGCAACTGCTGAGGGGGCGAGCCGTTGTCCAGCGCGTAGTTCTCGATCTTCTGGCTGAGCGTGGTGAGCTGCGCCTTGCCGGCGCCGTACTTGCCCTTGTCCACGTTCTTGCCGACCTGGGTCACCACGACCGCGCCGATGATGCCGATCAGGACGATGACGGCGAGCATTTCGAGCAAGGTGAAGCCGCGGGTGCGCGAGGCGCGCAGGGAACGGACGGCAATCCTGGGAGCCGCGAGGCTCTTCCATTGCCCACGCCCGTTCGCCGGGGCCCGCTTCATCAAATGAGCCATTACGTTCTCTCCGTTCTTTCGTCACTGAATATTGCTGGTGAGACTGAGCAGCGGCAGCAGGATCGCCGCCATGATGATGGCCACCAGAACGGTCATCACGATGGTCAGCGCCGGCACCAGCGCGGCGAGCAGGCGGTCGATCGCGCGCTTGCTCTCCAGGTCGAAGGTGTCGGCCACCTTCAGCAGCATCGTGTCCAGCTGGCCGGCCTCCTCGCCCACCTGCACCATCTGCAAAGCCAGCCGCGGAAACCGCTGCGACTGGGCCAGTGCCAGGCTGAGACCCGCGCCGCCCTTCACTTGTTCCGCAGCCTGCGCCAGCGCCTCGTCCAGGGCACGGTTGGAGGTGACCTGGCGGGCGATGGTCAGGGCCGACAGCAGCGGCACGCCGTTCTTGAGCAGGGTGCCCAGGGTCCGCGCGATGCGGGCCGTCTCCACTTTCAAAAGCAATGGTCCGACCACCTTCTTCTGCAGCAGGCCGGCGTGCCAGGCCAGCCGGGCCGCGGGGTCGCGCAGGCGCGCCCGCCACAGGAAGATGCCGCCGCCGATCACCAGCATCAGCAGCCACCACCACGATTGGATCAGGTTGCCCAGCGCCAACACCGCCTGGGTGATCAGCGGGATCGGCACCTGCATGTCCTCGAAGATGGGCACGAACTGCGGCACCACATAGGCCAGCAGCAGCACCAGCGAACCGAGCACGCCCACCAGCAGGAAGGCCGGGTAGATCAGGGCGTTGACGATGCTGCCGCGCAACTGCTGGCTGCGTTCGAGGTAGTCGGCCAGACGGCGCAGGGTGTCTTCGAGCGAGCCGCCCGCTTCGCCCGCGCGCACCAGGCTGACGTAAAGCTTGGGAAACACGCCATGTTCCTCGTCGAACGCCTGCGACAGCGGCGTGCCGCCGCGGACGCGGTCGCGTACGCGCTCGATCAGCTTCTTGGCGCGCTCGCCTTCGGGCAGGTCCATCAGGATGCCCAGCGCGCGATCCAACGGCTGGCCCGCGCCGAGCAGGGTCGCCAGCTGATGGGTGAACTGCGCCAGCTGGTCGCCGGTGAACGGTCCGCGCTTGAACAGACCGCCCAAGCCACTGCCGGTGCCCGCCTCATTGGCCGGACGCGCCTCGAGCGGCGTGTGGCCCTGGTCTTGCAGGCGCGCGATGACTTCCTCGACGCTGGCCGCTTCCATTTCGCCATGCAGGATGTCGCCGGTGTCGCTTACCGCCCGGTAGTGGAACTGGCTCATGGGCTGCGCGAAACGGACAACGAGAAATGGAAAAGGGGGCAAGGCACGCGAATGCCGAAGCCGGGACGCGACATGGCGCCTAGCCGTCTCCCGCGCGCCGTTTCCCGCTCACGGGCATCAGCTTTCCTGCGTGACACGCAACACCTCCTCGATGGTGGTGATGCCCGCCACCGCCTTGGCGATGCCGTCCTCATACATCGTGCGCATGCCTTCGGCACGCGCCTGACGCTCGATCTCGCCGGCATCGGCGCGCTGCATCACCAGCCGGCGCAGCGGATCGCTCATCACCAGGAACTCCATGATGGCGCGGCGTCCGCGGTAGCCGGTGGGATTGGCCGCGCTGGTGCCGGGCTTCCACAGCCGGATGGGGCGTTCATCGGTGTACTTGTGCAACTCGAACTGTTCGATCACCTCGGGCAGCGCCTCGTAGGGGATCGCGGTTTCCGGATCCAGCCGGCGCACCAGACGCTGCGCCAGGATGCCGTTGACGGTGGACCCGAGCAGATAATCCTCCACGCCCATGTCCAGCAAACGCGTGATGCCGCCGGCGGCGCTGTTGGTATGCAGCGTGGACAGCACCAGGTGGCCGGTGAGCGCGGACTGGATCGCGATGCGGCACGTCTCCAGGTCGCGCATTTCGCCGATCATGATCACGTCCGGGTCCTGGCGCACGATCGAGCGCAGGGCACCGGCGAAGTCCAGGCCGATCTGCGGCTTCACCTGAATCTGGTTGATGCCTTCGATCTGGTACTCGACCGGATCCTCGACGGTGATGATCTTGACGTCCGGCGTATTGATCTTCGACAGCGCGGTGTAGAGCGTGGTGGTCTTGCCCGAACCGGTGGGGCCGGTGACCAGCAGGATACCGTGCGGCCGTTCGAGCACGTCGACGAAGCGCTGCTGGAACGCGGACGTGAAGCCCAGGGTGGAGAAATCGAACACCACCGATTCGCGATCGAGGATACGCATCACCACCGATTCGCCGAAGCTGGTCGGCACGGTGGAGACGCGCAGATCCAGCTCCTTGCCCTGCACGCGCAGCTGGATGCGGCCGTCCTGCGGCAGGCGGCGTTCGGCGATGTTGAGCTTGGCCATGATCTTGACGCGCGAGATCACCGCCGCGGTGGAGCTAGACGGCGGCGCCTCCACTTCGTGCAGCACGCCGTCGACGCGGTAGCGCACCTTCAGGCGGTTCTCGAACGGCTCGATGTGCACGTCCGACGCGCGCTGTTCGACCGCGCGCTGCAAGATCAGATTGACCAGGCGGATGACGGGCGCTTCGGAAGCGAGGTCGCGCAAGTGCTCGACGTCGTCTTCCACGGCGCTGCCGCCGTCGAGGTTCTCCACGATGGTGC
Organism: Dyella sp.; assembly: GCA_039594095.1. GTDB lineage: Bacteria > Pseudomonadota > Gammaproteobacteria > Xanthomonadales > Rhodanobacteraceae > Dyella_D. Next base: position 11,810 of record JBCNOA010000057.1, on the reverse strand, counting down.
CCATCGCGGAGCGGCCGGAACCGTAATAGCGCTCGATCAGGTCGTCGATCTCCGAACGCAGGCCGATGCGCAGCATCACCGGCTTGCCGGTGGCCAGTTCGACGGCCTGCAGCGGATAGGGATCGGCCGGATCGGAGACCAGCAATGCGACGCCGTCTTCCCCGTCGCGCACCGGCACGACGTGGTGCAGCTTGAGGAAGCGCACCGACAGGTCCAACTCGGCCGGCGGCAGCTCGGGCGCTTCGCGCGACGCCAGCAACGGCGTGGCGAGCAGCTCCGACCAGGCCTCGGCCAGATCGCGCTCGGAAACCAGGCCCAGACGGGCCATCAGGGCCGTAAGCGTGCCCTCGGGCGACTCTTCATGCAGTCGCCGAGCCCTCGCCAGATCGCTGTCTTTCAGCCGTCCACGGGCTACCAGCAGATCGCAGACCGCCGATTCGCGGTTGCTTACTGCGGCTCCTGCCTCGCTGGACGCCGGCTTGGCCACTGCCGACATGCACACACCCCACACTCAAGTCCCAAGGTCACGCCCACGATGCTCCATGCATCGCCCCTTACAAGGCGCAGAAGCGCCATTCGTAACACAACCATCGTGGCAGAGGCGAGCGTGGCACGGCGAGGCTGAGACATCGTAAGAAAAAGGCAAAAATTTCTGTCTTATTCGCGCTGCGTTGCAGCGCAAAAGGCCAAAACGCCATGGACGGACAAGCCTTGCTCAAGGCTCGCCGGACCAATCGGCTCACCTGTGGCATTGCAAGGCGACTGCCGTCCGCGCGGTCCTCCTGCACCGTTCGCCGGGCGGCGAAGCGTCGAAGGCCGGCGCGCCATGCGCCGGCCTTCGTTACGTTCCCACTGAGCGGGCGGCTCAGCTCAAGGCTGCGCGCCCGCGGCCTGCACCGCGGCATAGGCGTTGAGGATGCCGGCGCCGATCGGCTTGCTGCCGCTGGCCGCCACGTGCGGAGCGGTGGCCGTGGACTTCAGCAGCGACGTGATCTGCGACGAGCTCAGCAGCGACTTGCCCAGCGCCAGGCGGTAGCTCTGCATCAGAGCCACCGCGCCGGCCACATGGGGCGTGGCCTGCGAGGTGCCCGCCATGCCGCCATAGGTGGAACCGGCCGGCGTGGTGGTGCCCGAGTCGATGGTCGACCAGATGAAGCCGGTGGTCGCCTGCGAACCGCTGGAGCCGTCGTTGGCGTACACGCCGCCGCCCGGCGCGGCCAGGGTGATGCCCTTGCCGTAGTTGGAGTAGTAGGCGCGGCGGCTGGTGATACCGGTGGCCGCTACCGCGACCACGCCCGGGCAGCTGGCCGGCGAAAAGCCGGACACGTTGGCATTGCTGTTGCCTGCCGCCACCACCACAGTGGCGCCGCGGCCGATCGCGCCACTGATCGCGCGGCCGGTCACCGTGCTGGACGTGCAGGTACCGCTGCCACCCAGGCTCATGCTGATCACCTGCGCCGGATGCGTGTTGTCCGGCACGCCGTCGACATGGCCGCCCGAAGCCCAGGTGATGGCGTCGGCGATATCGCTGTCGTAGCCGCCGCAATGGCCCAGCACACGCACCGGCAGAACCTTGGCGCCGAACGCGGTGCCGACCATGCCGGTGGAGTTGTTGGTCTTTTCGCCGCCGGCGGTGCCGAACACATGAGTGCCGTGCCAGCTGCTGTCTTCGGCCGGATGAGTGGAATCCACGCAGCCGCCGTTGCTGGCGAGGTACTTGCTGCCGGTGGTCCAGTCGCCCAGGTCCCACCCGCCCGCGGCACGGCCATCGGTGGCGCGGCCGGAGACCAGCGCCGTGCTGATGAAGTCGTAGCCGGCATCGGCCAGCGTGAGATCGAGATCCGCGTGATTGGTCACGCCTGTGTCGAGGCTGGCGATCACGATGCCCGTGCCGTCGGCCAGGCTCCAGGCCTGCTGGATATTGGCGCCGCCCCAGTTGGCCACCGAGGTGCCCAGGCTCTTGTCGGCGAAGGCCGTGCCGTTGGCACCGAGGTAATCCCACTGGTAGCCGGCGTAGTAGGCATCGTTGGGCGTGGTGAAGGTCGCGGCGCCCTGCGGCTGCGCCTTGACCGGCCTGTCCAGCGCATGGCGCATGTAGTCCGGCTGCACGAACTCGACGGCCGGATCGGCCGCGATCTGCTGAACGAACTGGCGTGTTTCCTCGGCATTCAACCGGCGGGAGGTCGTGACCAGATCGCCTCCACTGGCGAGCTTGCGCTTGTAGTTCAGACCCAGCGCGCGACCGCCGACCCGCAGGGCGTTGGGGCCCGCGCCAGTCACGGCGTCGGTAAGCCGTGCCTTGCCGGCGGCGGCCGACATCGCCTGCACCGCGGCGGCCGGACTGGCGCGCTCGGTACTGCCGTCGCGGTAGACGACGACGAAGCGGTCGTACGTGGCGTTTTCCTGCACCGAACTGAGATCGAGACGGGTATTGCCGGCGATGTCCTCGGCGGCGATAGCGGCGACCGGCGAACCCAGGGCCAGCAGGAGCGAGGCGGCCAGCAACTTCACTTGCGAACGATTCATTCGAACTCCCAATCAATGTCTGGATGGATGAGCGGAGGCGCCCCCAAGGTTGCCGACCTGGCGTGCCCTCCCCAGAGCACGAACCCGGCCGCCGGGTCCCATCGACCCGACTCCTCCCCCGAACGTGACGGATTCGCGAAATCCTACGAATCCGGGTTCACGCTACCAAGACAAATCCGAAGGAAATGTCGACGGCGTCCGCAAGTTTTCTAGGAATTTTTCGCCCCCGAAGGCGCCGCCTCCCTTTTGCCGGCCCTGTCCGCTCGGGGACAATGCGTTCTTTTGCGACGCTCCAGACCATGCAGCTGCTCGATATCGGCGCCAACCTGACCCACGAATCCTTCCGCCACGACTTCGACGAGGTCATGCAGCGGGCGCGCGAGCACGGCGTCGGCCGCATGGTGGTCACCGGCGCCTCGCGCGAGGGCAGCGTCCATGCGCTGGAACTGGCCCGTCGCCATCCGGGCGAGCTGTTCGCGACCGCGGGTGTCCATCCGCACCATGCGGTGGAGTACGACGACGAGACCGATGCCCTGCTGCGCGACCTTCAGACGCAGCCCGAGGTGCGTGCGGTGGGCGAGACGGGGCTGGACTACCACCGCAATTATTCGCCGCGCGAGGTCCAGCTGACCGTGTTCGAACGGCAACTGCGAATCGCCGCGGACCTGGGCAAGCCGCTGTTCCTGCACCAGCGCGATGCCCACGAGGATTTCCTGGCCCTGCTGCGCCGCTATCGCGACCAGGTACCGGCGGCCGTCGTCCATTGCTTCACCGACACCGGCGAAGCGCTGCGCGACTACCTGGCCCTGGATTGCCACATCGGCATCACCGGGTGGATCTGCGACGAGCGCCGCGGTACACACCTGCGCGAACTGGTGAAAGCCATTCCCGCGGATCGGCTGATGATCGAGACCGACGCACCGTACCTGCTGCCCCGCACGGTGAAGCCGGCACCCAGCCATCGCCGCAACGAACCGATGTACCTGCGCCATATCTGCTACGAGATCGCGCGCGACCGAGGCGAGCCGGTGGAAGTGACCGCGGCGAACAGCACCGCGACGGCGGAAGCGTTCTTCCGGCTCTGAACGCTCGCGCGGCAAGCGCAAACGGCGCCATGCGCGGCGCCGTTTTTTCCGTTTTCTTTTCCCTATGGTCCGCTGACGCCGTGGCGATCCCACGGGCGCCGTACCTTCACGCCCATGCCGCCGCTCTGGGCGGCATGGGTGGCCTGCCTCAGGCGCTGGCCGTGTCCAGTCGGGCGATTTCGTCGCGGCTCAGCTGCAGGTGCGCGGCGCCGATCAGCTCGTCGAGCTGCTCCACGCTCGTGGCGCTGGCGATCGGCGCGGTAATGCTCGGGCGGGCCATCAGCCAAGCGAGCGCCACCTGCGAGGGTTGGGCGCGATGCACGGCGGCCACTTCGTCCAGCGCCGCGAGCACGCCCAGGCCACGCGGATTGAGGAACTTCCCGACCGCCGCCGCGCGGGCCGCGCTCTTGGCCAGGTCCGCCTGGCTCCGGTACTTGCCGCTGAGGAAGCCGCTGGCCAGGGCGTAGTAATTGATCACGCCGACCTGTTCCTTCGTCACCAGCGGTTCGAGCTCTTTCTCATACCCGCTGCGCACCATCAGGTTGTATTCCGGCTGCAGGCTTTCGTAACGCGGCAGGCCGTGGCGCGCGGAAACCTCCAGCGCTTCGGCGAAGCGGTCGGCACCGTAATTGGACGCGCCGATGACACGCACCTTGCCCTGCTCGATCAATCGCGCGAAGGCGCCCAGCGTCTCGTGCAGCGGCACGCTCGCATCGTCCTCGTGCGACTGGTACAGATCGATGTGGTCCGTCTGCAGCCGCTTGAGGGAACCGTCGACCGCCTGCTGGATGTTGATCGGCGAAAGGCCCCTGTGTTCGGCCCACTTGGCCACCTTGGTCGCGATCAGCACGCGGTCGCGCTTGCCGCTCTGCCGCAGCCATTTGCCGATGATGGTTTCCGATTCGCCGCCGCGATTGCCGGGCACCCAGGCGGAGTACACGTCGGCGGTATCGATGAGGTTGAAACCGGCGTCGACGAAGCGGTCGAGCAAGGCGAACGAGCGCTTCTCGTCGGCGCTCCAGCCGAATACGTTGCCGCCAAAGGCGAGCGGGGCGACGGAGAGGGACGAACGGCCGAGACGGCGGTGCTGCATGACTGGAATCCTTATGGTCGGAGCGTCTTCATTCGGAGCTGGCCACGCGGACCAGCGGCTTGCCGGGACAGCGATTCTGGAGAGGGTCCGCTAAGGCTTGCGGCGCATTCTCCCTATCCTCGATCAGGTCTTCGCGGTGGCGAATCGCGCGACTACGCAGCACTCGCCCCTCTCGCGAAGGGACTCAGGGTAATACGCGGGGAATTCAAGTTGAATGAAACCGCGCAGCGCAAAGCCTCGCGCCGCGATGCGCGCATGAGCGACTTGCGCCGCGTTGCCGCGCTCGACCGTTCCCGAATGCCGCGGACGGGGGCGACGGCATATGGCCGGATCGAGCGCGGGGTACCTCACGCGCAGCACCACTTCGCGCTCGCGGCGCTTGGACATCGATGCTCTTTCATGCGGAACCTCGGCGATCAGCGCCTCGCCGTACGCACCACGCACGATGCTGCGCGCGGGGGCGCATCTTCTTCGACGTCCATCACTTCCTTGATGTCGGTTATCGGGCTAACTGCTCGCCTCGAACGAGGCCCGCCGCCCCAACATCGATCAAGTCGGCGAACAGACCCCGCCGCGGGGCGAAACCACCGTGCGTGGCTGCGCGTCCTGGCCCACAGGCGACGCGGAGGCGTCGCGCGAACGGCTGCCGCGCGGCTTTGCCTTGGGCGCTGGCGCCTGGGACAGCCGGCGGGCGAGATCGGCATTGGTGATATGCCCGTGCAGGAACAGCAGATCGGTCCACAGCGAACTCATGACAGCCCTCCCGAAGGTCCCGCCCTATGGCGAGGCGCTCAAGATAGACAGCCGGGAGGCCCCTTCAAAGCGATATATTCGCAACCCAGCCTTGAGGGAAATTCAACATGGCACGCATCTCGCTGGACCTGTTGCAGCAGTTCGTCGCCGCGGCCCGCCTGGGCAACCTGTCACGCGCCGCCGAGCAGGCCAACCTTACGGTGAGCGCGCTCAGCCACCAGATCCGCCAACTCGAGCAACGCGTGGAACGCAAACTGTTCGACCGCGGCCCGCGCGGCGTGCAGCTCACCGCCGAAGGCCGCCGCCTGCTGGAAGCGGTCGGCCATCACTTTGAAGGCATCGACCGGGCGATGGCCACCTACCGCTGCCGCCGCGAGGAGGCGCTCACCCTCAGCGCCAGCCCCGGCGTGATGAGCAGCTGGCTGGTGCCACGCCTCGCGCGATTGGTGTCCGCTCATCCGGAGCTGGAACTCAACCTGCAGTCGAGCGCGCTGCTGGTGGATTTCGAGCGCGACCCGGTGGACGCGGCCGTGCGCTATGGCCGCGGCGAGTGGAGCGGGGTGGACAGCGAACATCTGTTCGGGGAATGGATCGCGCCGGTGGCGTCCACCGCGCTCCTGGAGCGCATGCGCGGCACCGACCCCGCCGACCTCGGGGCGTGGCCGCTGCTGGGCGACCCCGGCCACCGCTGGCGGGACTGGTTCGACACCTTCGGCGGTACGCCGCCGCGCCGCTACGTCGCTCAATTCGACACCACCGACGCCTTGCAGCGCGGCGCGCTGGAGGGCATGGGCGTGGCGCTGGGACGCATGGTCACTGCGCGGCCGCTGGTCGAGGCGGGGCTGCTGCATGTGCTGGGCGACCGCTACATGCACATTTCGGAGGCGTATTACTTGGTGTATCCGCCCCGCTCGCTCGGCCATGCCGGCTTGCGCGTCTTCCGCGACTGGATCCTGTGCGAGGCCTCGGTCTATGCGCAAACGATGGCCTACGCGGCCAGCCAGCGCGTCACCCCTGCGTGAAGGAAATCCGCCCTTGGCTTAAAATCGCCGCGCCGGCCGCTATGGGTCGGCGCTTTTGTTTTTGCATGTCCACACAGCAACGACCATAAGGATTTCCTATGCCCAGTACCGCCATCCTCGTCGACGGCGCGTTCTTTCTTGCGCGCTACCGCAAAGTGTGGGGCGACCGCGACGCCAACGACGCCCGCACCGTGGCCAAGACCGTCTTCGGCATGGCGCTGGAGCACCTCAAGGCGCTGGATCGGCCGCGCGAGGCGCTCTACCGCATCTTCTTCTACGACTGCCCGCCGCTGGAAAAGAGCTTCGTCCGCCCCATCAGCGGCGATACCTACGATTTCTCCCGCACCGGCGCGGCCTCGTTCCGGCGAGAACTGCACGACCAGCTTCGCCGCCAGCGCAAGATGGCGCTGCGCCTTGGCCGCCTGGCCGAGCGCGGCGAGTGGAAGCTCAAGCATCAGGCCTACCAGCAGTTGCGCGACGGCGTGCTGGAGTGGGACGAGCTGGGCGACGAGCACTTCGAGCCGGACATGCGGCAGACCCAGGTGGACATGAAGATCGGCATCGATATCGCCGCGCTCACCTACAAGAAGCTGGTGGACCAGATCATCCTGGTCGCGGGCGACGCCGATTTCATTCCCGCCGCGAAACTAGCCCGTTACGAGGGCATCGACTTCATTCTCGATCCGATGTGGCAGGGCATCGCGCCCGACCTCCACGAACACATCGACGGTCTGCAATCGGTGTGTCCCCGTCCGTTCTGAGCGACGGCCTACACGGCACGCTCACTGTCCATCCACCAAACGTATACATGGCCGGCACGAAAACGCGTGCTAGCCTGCTCAAGCACTCTCCGGAAACGCCCATGCCGACGATCCGTCACTTCGCCCCCGCGCTGGCCGCCGCCCTGCTCGCGGCGTGCACCAGCGCCTCGATGCCCGCCACTGCCCTGGACGCGCAGGACCAGCCGGCCAACGGTCTGGTGCCGCCGACCACGGCCACCGACTTCACCGCCGCCCAGCTCGACAACGTACTGGCCGGCGACTGGCGCTCGGAGAAGAACCGCGCGCGCGACGTCTATCGGCATCCGAAAGCCACCCTGCAGTTCTTCGGCATCCGGCCGGATCTGAAGGTCATCGAGATCACCCCGGGCGGCGGCTGGTACAGCGAGATCCTCGCCCCGCTGCTCAAGGACAACGGCAGCTACACCGCCGCGGTGAAGAAATCCGGCAGCGAAGCCGGCGACGGCGGCCTGCGCGCGAAGTTCGCCGCCGACCCGGCGCACTACGGCAAGGCACAGGTCGTGGAATACGACCCGAAGGCGCCGTCCTTCGGACAGCCCGGCCAGGCGGACATGGTGCTGACCTTCCGCAATGTGCATAACTGGGTGGAAGACAACAGCGCGGCCGCGATGTTCAAGGGCTTCTACGCCGCGCTGCGCCCCGGCGGCGTGCTGGGCGTGGTGGATCACCGCGCGGCCGACGGCTCCCGCATGGAAGACGTCAAGGAAAGCGGCTACCTGCCCACGGCCTACGTGATCAAGCTCGCCACCGACGCCGGCTTCAAGCTGGACGGCCAGAGCGAGGTCAACGCCAATCCGAAAGACACCAAGGACTATCCGAAGGGTGTCTGGACGCTTCCGCCGACGCTGACCCTGGGCGAGCAGGACAAGGCGAAGTATCTGGCCATCGGCGAATCCGACCGCATGACGCTGCGCTTCGTGAAGCCGGAGAACGCGGCGCCGGAAAGCTCCAAACGGGAAGCCCCCAAGCCTGCCGCCTCCGCGCACTGACGCGCGCCGCATGCTGATCGCGCTGAACAAGCCCTTCAACGTGCTGTGCCAGTTCAGTCCCGAGGGCGGCAAGCGTACGCTCGCCGAATTCGTGCGCCAGAAGGATGTCTATCCGGCGGGCCGCCTGGACTACGACAGCGAAGGGCTGCTGCTGCTCACCGACGACGGCCGCCTGGCGCACAAGCTCACCGACCCGCGCCACAAGCAGTCGAAAACCTATCTGGTGCAGGTCGATGGCGCGATCACCGACGAGGCGATCGCGCAATTGCGCGCCGGCGTGGCGCTCAACGACGGCCCCACGCTGCCCGCTGACGCCGTGCACGCGTCGGAACCGGCATGGCTGTGGCCGCGCGATCCGCCCGTGCGCTTTCGCAAAAGCATTCCCACCAGTTGGGTGGAGATCACGCTGCGCGAGGGGCGCAATCGGCAGGTGCGAAGGATGACGGCCGCGGTAGGGTTTCCGACCTTGCGGCTGATACGGGTGAATGTCGGCGGGTATGCCTTGGATGGATTGGCGCCTGGCGAGACGCGAGTTCTGCTCGATTGATCCTTGGAAGAACCGGGCATGCTTTTACGTCGCGGCTTTACAGCTCCGTAGCTCCCCTGGCCTAAGCCCTGTCCTCGAAGGAGAGAGGGCGCAGCGGTAGGTGTCAGGGGGAAGGCTGCGGATCTTCCTCGTCCGGAGCCGTCACTGTGTAACCGCGCGACTTCAGCTCCGCCAGCATGCCGTGCGGCGATAGGATCTCTTCCATGGGAAGCAGCGCGAAGGTCTGCGCGTTCGCGCTCATCGCGCGGTCGACCGCCGCCAGCCAGGTCTGCGTCACCTTGTGCGGCACGTCCTTGAAGCCGAGCTTTTCGGCGAAGCCCGCACCGGTGACGGCCTCGACGCAGACCTCGCGCTGGTCGTTCATCGGCAGGCCGCGCAGCGCCTCGATGTCGCCGACGGCCCATGCGTTGGCGCGCGCGGCGACGCGGCCGAGATCGTGTTCCACCGTGTCCAGGGTCTGGCTGAAGCACCGGCGGTCCTCCATGCCCGAGCTCTTGAAGATCTTCAGCGCCGCGCGGGGTTCCTCGATCACCATCTCGTACTTGGCGGAGCTCACCTTGACTCCGTGCTTCTTGGCCAGCGCGCGCACCATGTCCTTCACGCCGCCGGAGGAATCCATGCCGCTGCGCTTGACCGCCTTCTCGTAGAGCTCCACGGCAGCGAACAAGGGGCGCCAGCTTTCCACGCCGCGATCGCTGCCGATGTACTGCTGCTTGAGCGTCTCCCAGCGCGCGTACTCGTCCGGCGGCAGGAGGTCGTGCAGGGTCGTGCCGTCGGGGTTCTTGCGCGCGCCGAGCAACGAGGGCAGCAGGAACAGCTTGCCGAAGAAGCTGGCTTTCGGCTTGATGCTCAACGACGGCGCGCCAAGCACTTCCTGCGACGCGGCGATGGTCTGCTCCACCTCGTCGGTCTTCCACTGCATGTGCGCTGGCAGCGGCGAGAGCGTGCCGAGCACGTACATCACATGGTCGCCCTTGCGCACTTTCCACAGGCCCGGGCCGGGCACCACCCCGCTGACCACGACCGATTCCAGATTCGTCACCGAGCCCGCCGGCGCCGGCGCGGTGGAGGCCGCCGATGACGGCGCCGCCACTGGCGCCTGCTGCGCGAACGCCGGCGCGGCGGCGCACAGCGCCAGCCAAAGGGCAACGGGTACCAGACGCATAGGTCGGAGCTCCATGGGGTGAACGGCGGCCGGCGGCGGGGACCGCCCGCCCACGACGGTGGGACGGCCGTCGGACCCAAGCATGGCATGAAAGGTTCAAAACTCTTACTGAATATTCCTAAGAAGGCGCCGGCACCCCCGCGCGCGCACCCGGGCAAAAATTTACGCGTTCTATACGCGGTGCGGCCGGTTCGCTACCCCTTTCTTATACGGCGCTTTCGACAATACGCACCGTTGCAGACGACGGTGCTTTCGCACGCCATGGACGCCATCTACCTCCTCCTTTCGTTCGTGCTCTTCGCGGCATCGATCGGCTTCCTGCTGATCTGCGACCGCCTGGGCCGGCGCCCCTGACCCGGTAGCCGCCTCGTCGGCGGCCACCGGTCACGCTCTCGCGGGAATCCAACCATGACTTTTCTCTACGCCGTGGCCGCTGTGATCGCAGTGGCCCTGCTGGGCTACCTGTGCGTGGCCCTGCTCAAACCGGAGTGGTTCGAATGACCACCAACGATTTTCTGCAGACCGCCATCTATCTCGTCGTGCTCCTGCTGCTGATCAAACCGGTCGGCAACTACATGGCGCTGGTATTCGCCGACACGCCCAACCGCGTGACGCGCTTCGGTGCACCGGTGGAACGCCTGCTCTACCGCCTTTCCGGCATCCGCGCGGACGAGGACATGGGCTGGCGCCGCTATGCCATCGCCATGCTGGTCTTCAACATGGCCGGCCTGCTGGTGGTGTACCTCTTGCAGCGCGTGCAGCAATGGCTGCCGCTCAATCCGCAGCACTTCGGCGCGGTGACGCCGGATTCGGCGATGAACACCGCCATCAGCTTCGTCACCAATACCAACTGGCAGGGCTACGGCGGCGAAAGCACCATGAGCTACCTGACCCAGATGCTGGGACTGGCGGTGCAGAACTTCCTGTCCGCCGCGACCGGCATCGCGGTGCTGATCGCCGTGGTGCGCGGTTTCAGCCGCCGCAGCTCGCTGTCGATCGGCAACTTCTGGGTCGACATGACCCGCAGCACGCTGTACATCCTGATGCCGTTCTCGCTGCTGCTGACCTTGCTGCTTGTCTCGCAGGGCGTGGTGCAGAACTTCAAGCCCTATGTCGACGTGCCGCTGACCCAGCAGATCACGCAAGTCGAACAGGTCAAGGACGATGCGGGCAATCCGGTCAAGGACGCCAAGGGCAATCCGGTGACCAAGGAATCGCCGGTGTCCACCCAGACCCTGCCCATGGGCCCGGCCGCTTCGCAGATCGCGATCAAGCAGCTGGGCACCAATGGCGGTGGCTTCTTCAACGCCAATTCGGCGCATCCGTACGAGAACCCGACGCCGTTCGCCAACTTCCTCGAGATGCTGGCGATCTTCCTGATCCCCGGCGGGCTCTGCTACACCTTCGGCGTCCTGGTCGGCGACCGCCGCCAGGGCTGGGCGATCCTCGCCACCATGCTGCTCATCTTCGTGCCGCTGGCGATCGGCGCGGTGGCCGCGGAACAGGCGGGCAATCCCGCATTGCACGGCCTGGCCGTGGACCAGCAGGCCAGCACGCTGCAGGCCGGCGGCAACATGGAAGGCAAGGAAACGCGCTTCGGCATCGCCGCCAGCGGCCTGTTCACCGCCATCACCACCGCTGCTTCCTGCGGCGCGGTGAACAACATGCACGACTCGCTCACCCCGCTCGGCGGCCTGGTGCCGATGTGGCTGATGCAATTGGGCGAGGTGATCTTCGGCGGCGTCGGCTCGGGCCTGTACGGCATGCTGGCCTTCGCAGTGGTCGCGGTATTCATCGCCGCTCTGATGGTCGGGCGCACGCCGCTATATC